>DASUCO010000030.1:0-19601 GCA_036275955.1 Acidimicrobiales bacterium | reverse complement strand
TCCTCGGCGAACCAGCCGACGTCGGCGCACTCGAGCGGGTGGGCATCGAGCTCGCCGCCCAGCGCCTTGCAGTGGAACACGAGCGAGTACAGCGGGATGCGCGTGAAGCCCATGCGCAAGCCGTCGAGCACGGCGATGAGGCGCAGCGGCTCGCAGTGGATGCCGGTCTCCTCCAGCACCTCCTTCACCACGACCTCGGCCGGGCTGTAGCCGACGTCGGCCCAGCCGGTCGGGTACAGCCACACGCCGGAGTCGGCACGCTGCACGAGGAGGATCCGGCCGTGCTCGTCGCCGACGACGGCGCCGACGGCGATCTTGGGCGTGACGTAGCCGGCCACGCCCAGGCCGCCGGTCTTCATCCACTCGTCGACGAGGTCCTCGGCGTCGAAGGCGCTGCCGGCGGCGACGCGCATGTCGGCCGCCACCTTCAGCAGCTCCTCGAAGCGCTCCTGCTCGTAGCGGCTCTCGGTGAACGACAGCCCCGTGCGGGCGATGCCGGCGATCGTCTCGCTCCACCGCACCACGTCGGCGCTGGTGATGGGCCGCTCCTCGCTCACGAACCGAAGTTAGGCGAGGGAGAGCTGGTGCAGGACCGCCCGCTCAACCTCGCGCAGGTGGTCGCGGTCGGTGAGCTTGTGGCCGGTCGAGCTGCAGACGTAGAACGCGTCGAAGATCTCGTGCCCCAGCGTGGAGATCTTGGCCAGGCGGATGTCGAGGTCGAGGTCGGCGAACGCGCGCGTGATCCGGTACAGCGCACCGAGCCGGTCCTCGCACCGCACCTCGACCACCGTGGCCGTCGACGACGCGTGGTTGTCGAAGCGCACGCTGGGCTCGACCCCGAGCGGGCTCCGCCGACGTGAGCGCGCCGCCAGCCGCGCCTCGATGGCCAGTCGGCCCTCGATCGCCCGCTGCACGTCGACCGTGACCTGGTCCCAGTCGACCTCGCTCGACGCCTCGACGCGGAAGCTCGACGCGGCCATGCCCTTGTCGCTGTACGCGTCGGCGGCCAGCACCGTGAGCCCCTTGAGCGCCAGCGTCCCGGCCACGCGGCTGAACAGCCCCGGCCGGTCGGCGGCGATGACCACGACCATCGGCGGGTTCACGCGCACCGCGGTCGACCCGGCCATCATCAGGCCCCGCACCTCGGGTCCGGGGAACCCGCCACCGGTCACCTCGGCCGCCTCGCCACCGCGCAGCACGTGAGCGACGCGGGTGACGAGCTGCGAGACCAGCTCCGCCTTCCACGGGCTCCACGCCGCGGGACCGGTGGCGAGCGAGTCCGCCTCGGTGAGCGCGGCCAGCAGCTCGAGGTTGGCCAGCGTCCCCACCTGCTCGGCGACGCCGCGGATGATGTCGTCATCGGAGATGTCGCGCCGCGTGGCGACGTCGGGCAGCAGCAGGTGCAGCCGGCACATGTGCACGAGGACCTCGGTGTCCTCCTCGTTCAGCCCCATCCTCGGCCCCAGCCGCTCGAGCAGCTCGATGCCGGCCACGGTGTGGTCGCCGGGGAACCCCTTGCCGATGTCGTGCAGCCAGGTGCCGAGCAGCAGCAGGTCGGGCCGGCCGACCTCGTGCACCAGCGACGCCGCGTTGGCGGCTGCCTCGTTGAGGTGGCGATCGACGGTGAACCGGTGCAGCGGGTTGCGCTGTGGCTTGGCCCGGACGGCCGACCACTCCGGCAGCACGCGCTCCAGCAGGCGGCGCTGGTCGAGTGCCTCCAGCACCGGGATGGCGGGGGCGCCGGCACCGAGCAGATCGACCAGCGCCTCGCGCACGCCCTCGGGCCACGTCCCCTCGATGCGAGGGGCGGCTGCGGCCAGCCGGTCGAGCGACTCCCGCGCGATGCGCGTCGCCGATCGTGCCGCGACGGCACCGGCACGGAACACGAGCGCCGGATCGATCGACGGGTCGGCGTGCAGCGCCAGGTGCACCTCGTCCTCCCGGAGCAGGAGGTTGCGGCCGACGGGCCGGTCGCGCCGCATGGACCACGCACGCGGGCCGCGCACGGTCGACCCGATGCGGTGCCACGCCTCGTCGCCGATCCAGGACACCGTCCGCGCCGACGCCGACACCATCTTCATCAATGCGTCCGCGTCGTCGACGCCGAGCGCGCCGGCCACCTCGTCCTGCCGGTCGAGCAGCAGCTGATCGCTGTCGTTCCGCGCCGCACGGTGCAGCTCGACGCGCACGCCGAGCAGCACGTCCTCGGCTTCGGCGAGCGCGGCATCGTCACCCTCCAGCAGCACCTCGCGCGCCAGCTGGGCCCATCGCAGGGCGTGGATGTCGCGCAAGCCCCCTCGACCCTCCTTGATGTCGGGCTCGAGGAGGAACGCCACCTCACCCGCCGTCGCGTGCCGCTGCTCGACCCGACGCGAGAGCTCGGCCAGCCACTTCGACCATCGCTTGCGCCACTGCTGGCCGGCGCGATCGGCCAGCCCGTCGACCAGCGAGCCGTCGCCGGCCACGACGCGCAGCGACAGCGCCGCCGTCGCGGTGTCGAGGTCCTCGCCCGCCAGCGCCAGCACCTGACGCGGGGTTCGGACGGCGTGCCCGAGCTTGAGGCCGCTGTCCCACACGGGGTACCAGAGGCGCTCGGCGACGCCAGTGACGTCGTGCTTGCCGTCGTGGATCAGCCAGACGTCGAGGTCGCTGCCCGGCGCCAGCTCGGCCCGTCCGTACCCGCCGGCGGCGACGAGCGCGAGGCGGGCCGGCTGCCCGTCGGTCGCGTCCTCGAGGAGCGCGGCGAGCCAGCGATCGGTGGCGTCGGACAGGGCGCGACACAGGGCACGACCTCGCAGCGAGCGGTCGTCGACCACCGTCTGACGTGCCGCGAACAGCGCCTCAGAGGGCTTCGTCGTCGGACTCTCCCGTCCGGATGCGGAAGATGCGGTCCACGTCGGTGATCCAGACCTTCCCGTCGCCGATGCGGCCGGTGCGAGCCGACGTCATGATGACGTTGGCGACGTCCTCCGCGTCGTAGCCCTCGCACAGCACCTCGATGCGCGTCTTGGGCAGCAGGTCGATCGTGTACTCGGTCCCGCGGTACACCTCGGTCTTGCCCTTCTGCCGTCCGTAGCCGGTGGCCTCGGTGACGGTGAGGCCCTTGACCCCGAACTGCGACAGCGCCGCCTTCACGTCGTCGAGCTTGTGCGGCTTGATGACCGCGGTGACCATCTTCAAACTACGTCTCTCCTTTGGCGACCAGACCTGCGGCCTGGCGGGCGGCGACGAGCACGGGATCCCACACGGGCGCGAACGGCGGCGCGTAGGAGAGGTCGAGCGCGGTCATCTCCTCGACGTCCATGCGCGCGTGGAGGACGGTCGCGATGACGTCGATGCGCTTGGCCGCACCCTCGCGGCCGACGATCTGCCCACCGAGCACGCGCCCACTGCGCCGCTCGGCCAGCAGCTTCACGGTGATGGGCTGCGTGCCGGGGAAGTACGACGAGCGCGTCGTGCTCTCGATGCGGGCGACGTGGTACCGGAACCCGGCCTGCTTCGCCTCCCGCTCGTTGAGGCCGGTCCGCGCCACCTCGGTGTCGCAGATCTTGGTGACGGCGGTGCCCACCACACCGGGGAAGGTGGCGTAGCCACCGGCCAGGTTGGTCCCGGCGACGCGCGCCTGCTTGTTGGCGTGCGTCCCGAGCGGGATGTGCACGGGTCGATCCGACACCAGGTGGCGGGACTCCGAGCAGTCACCCGCGGCCCACACGCCGTCGGCACTGGTGTGCTGGCGCCGGTCGACGGCGATCGCGCCAGACGGCCCGATCTCCACGCCGGCATCGCGTGGCATCGCCACGTTGGGCTCGACGCCGAGTCCGAGGACGACCAGCTCGGCGCGCAGCGCCTCGCCGTCGACGACGACGTGGGTGTCGGTGATCTCCTTCACCTCGGCACCGCACCGGACGTCGACGCCGTGGCGGCGCATCGCATCACTGACCATGCGGCCCATGTCGGCGTCCAGCGCACCGAGGACCTCGGGTCCGCGCTCGGCCACGGTGACCTTGCAGCCCCGTCGCACGAACGCCTCGGCGATCTCGAGGCCGATGTACCCGGCACCCACGACGACGACGTTGCTGCACTGCCCACGCTCGGCCGCCTCGAGCAGCCGCTCGCCGTCGTCCAGGGTCTGCACGCCGTGGACGTGCGGCAGGTCGATGCCGGGGATCGGAGGGCGCCGTGGGGTGGCGCCGAGGCCGAGCATGAGCTGGTCGTAGCCCAAGCGGAAGGTTCGACCGTGGTCGTGGTCCCGCACCTCGACCTCGCCGCGGTCGAGGTCGATCGCCATCGCCTCGTGGCGCATGCGAACGTCGATGCGGTGCTGCTCGCGGAGCTGCTGCGGCGTGCGCGCCACCAGGTCGTCGACCCTCGCCACCTCGCCGCCGACCAGGAACGGGATGCCGCAGGCGCTGTAGCTGGTCCGGGTGCCACGCTCCAGGGCGACGATGTCGAGGTCGCTCCGCAGCCGTCGAGCCTGCGTCGCCGCCGCCATGCCGCCTGCGTCGCCACCGATCACCACGAGCCGCTCAGCCACGTTGCGACGTTAGGGGGATACTGAGCAGATGCCGGTCCGTGCCGACTGCCGCCACTACTCGACCCGGTCGATGCCGGGTGGCGACGCCGTGCAGCGCTGCCGGCTGAACGCGAACGACGACGCGCCGTTCGGCTGCCCCGAGCACTGCCTGTTCTTCGAGCCACGTGCCGTGACGGCGACCGGTTGGGAGACGGGGGAGGACGACCCTCCCCCGTCCTGACGACGTCAGCTTCAGTGGCTGACCGACTGCGAGGCGCCGGCGTGCTGCGACTGCGCCACCGAGCCGATGCCGGAGACGATGTCGCCCATGGCGTAGGCGGTCTCGGCGTGCTGGCTGCTGTCGAGGCCCTCCATCTCCTGCTCGGGCGTCACCCGAGCGCCGATGATCATGTCGATCACCTTGATGATGATGAAGCTGGCGACGAACGAGAACGCCAGGGTCACCCCGCTGGCGACCAGCTGGTCCAGCAGCAGGTCGGTGCCGCCGTCGGTGATGAGCAGACCCGGGTTGGCGACGACGCCGTTGATCTTCGGGTCGGCGAACAGGCCCAGCAGGATCGAGCCGATGAGACCGCCGACCAGGTGGACGGCGACGACGTCGAGCGAGTCGTCGAACCCGGCCGCCTTCTTGATGCCGATGGCCAGGAGGCAGACGGCACCGGCGACGAAGCCGATGATGATCGACGGCATGGTGCCGACGAAGCCGGCGCACGGCGTGATGGCGACGAGACCGGCGACGGCGCCGGAGGCGGCGCCCAGGGTCGTGGCGTGCCCGTCCTTCACCTTCTCGATGACGAGCCAGCCGAGCATGGCGGCGGAGGCGGCGATGAAGGTGTTCACGAGCGCCTGGCTGGCGATGCCGTCGGCGGCGAGCGCCGAGCCACCGTTGAAGCCGGCCCAGCCGAACCACAGGATGCCGGTGCCCAGCACGGTCAGCGGCAGCGAGTGGGGCGGCATGGCCTCCTTGCCGTAGCCACGGCGGGCGCCGAGCACGAGGCAGCAGGCGAGCGCCGCGGCACCGGCGTTGATGTGGACGACCGCGCCACCGGCGAAGTCGAGCGCACCCATGTCAGCCAGCCAGCCACCGGCGAAGACCATGTGGGCGACCGGCGAGTACACGAGCACGGCCCACAGGCCGATGAACCACAGGTAGGCGCTGAACTTGAAGCGATCCGCGGTGGCACCGGTGATGAGCGCCGGCGTGATGATGGCGAACGTCATCTGGTAGCCGGCGAACAGGATCCACGGGATCGTGAGGAACGAGAAGAACTCCGGAACCGGGTCGGTGGCCGTCACGTCGGTGAAGCCGATGAAGTCGAAGTTCCCGATGAAGCCGGCGTCACCCGAGTTGCCGAAGGCGAGCGAGAAGCCAACGAGCACCCACAGCACGCCGATGAGGCCCATGGCGACGTAGTTCTGCATCAACATGCCGAGGGTGTTCTTGGCCCGGACCATGCCGCCGTAGAAGAAGGCGAGGCCGGGTGTCATGAACAGCACCAGCGCGGTCGAGATGAGCACCCACGCGATGGCGCCGGAGTCGAGCTCGGGCAAAGTCAGTCTCCCTGATCAGTGATGGACAACAACCTGACCGGAGGATGATCGGCGGATGTTTCCAGCCTGTTTCGTGGCGGTGAACGGGCTAGAACCCTTCCTGCAGCCGGCGGAAGAACACCGATCGAGGCAGCGCCTCGCAGCCGGCCGCCGCCGCTCTGACCAGGAGCTCCTCGTCGACGTGGGGGCCGAAGCCGATCACGCGAGCGCCCGTCGCGACGGCCAGGGCGACGGCATCGCCCACTCGGCGCAGGTCGACCAGCACCAGGTCGCCGTCGGTGGCGAGGTGGCCGATCGTGCCGGGCGTTGCGTGGTGCACGTCGAGGATGGCCTCGTCGATGCGCGCCCGGTCCATCAGATCGGGGACGATGGCGAAGACCGTCACGCTTGGTGCCGGCGCCGGTGCGCCATCGCCTTGGTCGCACCCCACACGATCCCCGGCTCGTGCAGCGACTCGTCGATGTCACGCCACGTCATCGGCACCAGACCGTACGGGTCGTCGGGGAAGTGCTCGACGTCGAAGCGCGAGCGCGCCGGCGGCTCCACGCCCGCGGCGCGCAGCACGGCCGTTGGGAAGCGCACGGCGTCGCGCACGATCGCCAGCGGGTTGGCGCGCTGGTCGTCGACATCGGCGGTGAGCAGGTCCCGCAGCGGCGGGGCGATGGCGGCGACGGCCTCTCGACCGGCGTCGGTGGCGTCGAGGTCGACGGCGAAGCGGTCGACGCAGCGCTGCACCCACCCGGGCACGGCGGTGAGCACGGCGTCCGCCAGTGCTTCGCCCTGGGTGCGCAGCTCGTCGCTCATCACGGCCATGCTCGCGCCGTGATCATCCGGGGCGTGTCGGTGTTCGAGTCGATCGTGTACCACTCGTACGTCGTCGACCCCGCCAACCCGTGCCGGCCCACGCTGGAGCTGGAGGCCGTGGTCCGGGACGGCGACGTGGATGCCGGACCGCTCATGGTCAGCCTGGCCGAGTACGCGACCCTCGCCGGGGGTCCCGACGTGGTGCGGCCGTGCCTCGATCGCCTGCGCGAGCGGGGCCGGATCGTCGACCACCTCGGCGTGCCGTACGTGACGTTCCCGACGTGGACGCCCATCGACGTCGAACACCGCTAGACGAGAACCCACATCGTCGAGCCGTCGCACGTGGGGTCGTCGTGGCCGACGGCTCGCCGCGGGCCGCGAGCCACGACCGCCGCCATCAGCGCGTCGATGTGGTCGTGCGACGTGAGGTCGACGCCGAGGCCGAGCAGCGCCAGCCGGGCCGAGCGGCCCTCGGCGGTCTGCTTCTTCGGCGGCCACCGACGTCCGTTCAGCAGCCAGAAGCAACCGGCCGGATAGACCTCGATGGGCTCGTGGCCGGCGTCGCGGAGGGCGCGCCACAGCGCGAACCCGGTGCGCATCCACGACGGGCACTCGTCGAGCACGGGCGTCACCCACGGCACCCACACGCCGAGCTGCTCGCCCGCCGCGATCTCGTTGCACCGGGCGGCGGCGAACTTCCGCGACCGGGCGCCGGCGTGGACCCGGCCGGTGGCCGGATCCGACGGTGCGTCGATGGCCACCGCGGTCGCTCCCGCACACGCGGCAACGACGTCGTCGATGGACGTCGTCGTCCACGTCTCGACGTCGTCACCGAGCACGGCGACGTGGAGATGGGTGGCGCCGACGTCGACGCCGACCGCGATCATCCGCCGTGGCGGGCGCGGTACTCGGCGGAGCCCTTCAACCAGGCGACGAGGTCGGCCGGGGGCACGCCGGCGTGGAGGGCGGCGCCCCAGGTGACGCGACCGTGGAGGTCGAGCGGCCGGCTGAAGAGCTCGCGGTAGCGGTGGTCGAGCCAGGGCTCCACGCGTGGCTCGTCCTCGGTGCGGAAGAGCGCCAGCCGGGTGGCGATCGCGGCGTTGACGAACCGGTTGCCCTCGATCCCGGCCTCTTGCGACGGCCAGCCGTCGGACAGCACGGCGACCAGCCAGTCCTGGCGCACCTTGCCGACGCTGTTCAGCCGCCAGCCGCAGCACTGGGAGCCGGCGAAGCCGTTCTTGAGCGCCACCGGCCACCCGGCGGGAACCGCCTCGGTGATCCCCCACCGCTGCTCGGGCACCACGCCGGCCATCTCGTCCCACGCTCGCTGCCGCGCCGCGGCGCCGAGCGGCCCACCGCGCACGAGCACCTGCTCGAGCAGGTGGAGCTGGTCGCGCGCCGTCGTGGACGTGAGCCCCCAGGTGCCCGACGTCGTCGTCGTCTCCGCCAGCCCGAAGCGCTGGTGCAGGCGGTTGGCGCCGGCCACACCGCCCAGCGACGTGAACAGCTCGTTGGTCGGTGGGTTCGCCGACTGGCTGATCATCGGCCGGATGCGGGCGCTCTCCCACTCGCTGACCGGGCGCCCCGCCTCCTGGGCGCGCAGCAGGACGCCGGCCATCACCTCGACCTTGAACACGCTGGCCGTCGTGATCCGCATGCCGGGGTTGAGGTGGTGCTCGCAGCCGTTGCGCAGGTCGAGCACGGCCGCGGTGAAGCGGCGGCCAGGCCACCGGGCCTGCAGCGCGGCGCCGAGCTCGGGGTCGAACGGGCTCGGCGGGCACGGCTCGGACTCCGCCGACGCGGCGCCGGGCAGCAGCGCCACGACGAGGAGGAGGGCGATCAGTCCAGCGCGGCGTTGAGGTTGCCGGATCGGAAGCCCTCCAGGTCGAGCGTGACGTAGCGGTAGCCGGCACCGTGCACGGCGGCGACCACCTCGGCGCGTCGCGCCAGCACGGCCTCGAGCTCGTCGAGCGGGAGCTCCAGGCGCGCCAGATCCCCGTAGTGGCGGACGCGCAGCTGGCGGAACCCGAGCGACCGCAGCGCCGACTCGGCGGCCGCCACCTCGGCCAGCACGGTGAGGGTGACGGGTGTGCCGTACGGGACCCGCGAGGCGAGGCAGGCAGCGGCCGGCTTGTCCCACGTGCGCAGGCCGAGCGATCGCGATGCGTCGCGCACGTCCTGCTTGGTGAACCCGGCGTCGACGAGCGGGAAGGCAGCTCCCCGCTCCGAGGCGGCGCGCTGACCGGGACGATGGTCGCCGAGATCGTCGACGTTCACCCCGAGCACGACACGGGCGCCGTCGGCCAGCGGCTCGATGGCGTCGAGCAGCTCGGTCTTGCAGTGGAAGCAGCGCTCACCGTCGTTGGCGGCGTACGCGGGGTTGGCCAGCTCGTCGGTGAACACCGGCGTCCACCGCAGGCCCCACTCGTCAGCGAGCGCCTTGCAGTCGGCCTCCTCCTCAGGCGCCAGCGACGGCGAGATGGCCGTCACGGCGTGCGCGCGATCGCCGAGCACCTCGTTCGCCACGTAGGCGAGGAAGGCGGAGTCGGCTCCGCCGCTGAACGCGACGACGACGCGATCGAGCTCGCGAAGCCGCGCACGCAGGAGATCAAGCATCGAACACCTCGATGCGGATGCGCTTGTTGCCCTTGCCCTTCGACTCCGTCTTGACGACGCGGATGCGACCGACCTGATCGGTGCTCGACACGTGGGTGCCACCGTCGGCCTGCTTGTCGAGCCCGACGATGTCCACGACGCGGATCTCCTTCACCGACTCCGGGATCATGTTGACCTTCGTGCGGATCAGGTCCTCGTCCTCGACGGCCGTCTCGCGCGGAAGGAAGTCCACGTTGATCGGACGTGCGGCGGCAAGCTCCTCGTTCACGCGTCGCTCGATCGTCTCACCGAAGCCCTCGGGCAGCGGGTCGAACTCGAAGTCCATGCGGGCCGACAGCGGCTCCATGTTCCCGCCGGTCACGGCCGTCTGGTACTCGTTCCAGATCACGCCGCACAGCACGTGCAGCGCGGTGTGGGTGCGCATCAGGGCGAAGCGACGATCCCAGTCGATCTCGCCGTGCACCGAGGTGCCCTCGTTCGGCACGTTGCCCTCGATGACGTGGACGACCTCGCCGTCGACCTTGCGCACGTCCACGACGTTCGCGGTGCCGCCCTCCCACACCAGCGTGCCGGTGTCGTGCGGCTGGCCGCCGCCGGTGACGTAGAAGCAGGTGCGATCGAGCACCACCCCACCGTCGAAGAGCGAGACGACGACCGCATCGAACGAGCGCTGCTCGGCGTCGCGCAGGTAGAGGAGGTCGGTCACCACGACGATTCTGCCTTGGTTCTCGGCCGATCGGCTCAGGCGATCGGGATCTCGGCGAGCACGCGGGCGAGGAAGGGTGAGTCGATGAAGCGCTGCCGGCGCGCCAGCGGCAGCGGGAAGGCTTCGATCCCGTCCCGTAGCCGTGTGGCGACGCGCTGCGCCTCAGCGTCCTGACCGGCAGCGGCCAGCACCGCCGCCCGCGCCGCGTCCACGCGCCACGACGTCTGCGGGTGGCCGGTGGCATCGGCGAGCGCAGCGGCGGCAGCCACCTCGGCGAGCGCCTCGTCGTGACGCCCCAGGCGCGAGAAGGCTCGTCCGGTCTCGGCACGCGCCAGCGCTTCGTACTTGCGGCGTCCGACCCGGGCGGCCTGACGAGCTGCATGCGTCCCGTGCTCGATGACGGCGACGTGGTCACCGAGGCCGGCGGCGATCTCGGTTCGCGCCTGCGCCAGCCGGAGCAGGCCGAGCCACTGGTGCCAGCCGGCGAGCGCGTCCACCGCGACCCGCGCCGCCTGCCAACCCTGCTCGGCCAGGCCGAGCTCACCCCGACCGATGTCGGCGAAGACGAGGTCGATGCACCCTTGCGCGTACGCAGCCCCGAAGTCGGCCGAGCGCGCGCAGTCCAGGGCTTCCTCGTTGCGCAGCCGCGCTTCGTCGTCCTCACCGATCTCGCGCAGCGTCGTCGCCATCATGTTCAGCGTTCGCGAGGTCAACCTGGGCTTCGCCTCGAGCTCGCGCCCGTGGGCGATCACCTTCTCGAACATCTCGATCGCCTCGTCGTGCCTGCCGCGACCGCCGAGCGCCATCGCGAAGTGGCTCCCGCCCTGCAGCAGCGCGCCGATGGACTGGTGCTCGACGCCGAGGTCGTAGCTCCGACGCCCGAGATCGATGGCGTCGTCGTTGTCGCCCACCCAGTACGAGGTCAGCGCCATCATCCCCAGGTGCTCGGCCAGCTCGAGCGGCCGGGTCCCGGGCCGCCAAGCCGCCAGCGACTGCCGTTGCAGGTCGATCGCCGTCGCGAGGTCACCGTCGATCGCACCGCCGTTCGCCAGGACCGAGAGCGCCGGGCCGACGAGGTCGTCGTCGAGCTCCCGCGCCAGCTCGAGGGCCTCCTCGCCGCAGCGTCGAGCACGGTGCCCGTCCATGAGCCACACCGACGACGTGCCGAGCGCGAGCAGCGCCTCGGCCCGCTCGACTCCCTCGAGCTCGGGCAGCGCGGCGTCGAGGTCCTCGACGCCCTCCGCCCAGAAGGCGGACTGCACCCGGGCCATGCCGCGAGCAAGCCGCAGCTCGCGCCGTCGAACGACATCGTCGTCGTCGAGCAGCTCGAGCGCGTCCGTGTAGAGCTGTGCCGCCTCCGCGGCGGCCGATGCGCTGCCGGCCCGCCGCGCTGCGGTGACGAGGTGGTCGACGGCGCGCGGTCGATCTCCCGCTTCGCGCCAGTGGTGCGCGAGGGTGCTGGCCCACTCCGGCGAGCGGTCACCGGCCGCACGCTCGATGAAGAGCGCGGCGGCGGCATGGCGATCGCGCCGCGCGGCCCGAGGCAGCGTGGCATACGCCACCTCGCGGATGAGCATGTGCCGGAACGAGTACTCCTCCTCGCCCTCGAGCTGGGACTGGCCCTCGCGGCGGATGAGATCTCGTCGATCGAGCGCGTCCAGCGTCGCACCGACACCCGGGTGGCGATCGGTCAGCGCGCCAGCCCAGAACACCTTGCCGATCACCGCGGCGTCGAGCAGCACCGCTCGCTCGGCGGCGGGCAGCGCGTCCAGCCGTGCCGCGATCGTCGTGCGCACGTTCGTTGGCAGCGCGGCGTCGATGTCGGTCGCCCGTTCGACGACCGATGCGCTCAGCTCCTCGATGAAGAGCGGGTTGCCCTCGCCGATCTCAGCGAGGCGGAAGGCCGTGGGCGACGACTCCTCGACCCCCAGGTGGTGCGCGGCGAGCCGTCGCGCGTCGGCCTCGCTCAAGGGAGACATGGTCAGGGACGTCGAGGCGCCGACACCGCCGCCCCACGTCGGCATCCGATCGAGGAGCTCCGGCCGGGCAAGCGTCAGGATCATCATCGGCGCGTCGCGCACTCGTGTCGCCAGTGCCTGGATGAGCTCGAGCAGCGTGGGGTCGGCCCAGTGGATGTCCTCGAACACCAGCGCGGTCGGCGCCTCGCGCGCCAGCTCCTCGACGAAGCGTCGCGCCGAGAAGAAGAGCGCGTGCTTCTCGGCACCTGATGCGATCGTGATCCCGGCGAGCGTCGCGACGTGCTCGGCGACGTCGCCTGCCTCGGCATCGGGCACGAGCTGACTGGTGCGACGGCGCAGCGCGTCGAAGGCGTCGTCGGCGGCGGCCACCCCGACGATCGACGCCGTCTGCATGAGCGCCTGTGCGAACGCGCCGTAGCCGGTGCTCTCGCCATAGGGCAGGCAGCGGCCCCTGAAGACCCGTCCCCCGCTCTCCTCGACGAGACCTGCGACCGTCCGGGCCAGCTTCGTCTTGCCGATGCCCGCAGGCCCGAGGACGGTCACCAGGTGCGGCCGACGCTCCCCGACGACGCGGGTCCACGCCGTGCGCAGCACGTCCAGCTCCGCGCGGCGGCCCACGAGGGGCACCTCCGACATCGGGCGATCGGCGTGCAGCGCATCGGCGCTCACGGCCGACCACGCCCGAACCGGCTCCTGCTTGCCCTTGGCCTGGACGGGCGGCATCGCGTCGTACTGCACGACGGCGCGCGTGACCCGCCAGGTCTCCTCGCCCACGAGGATCGTGCCGGGCTCGGCCGCCGCCTGGAGGCGCGCCGCCGTGTTCACCGCATCGCCGAAGACCGTCTGCGCGCGCCGACCGTCGGGCCCGACCGCAGCGAACATGACCTCACCGGTGTTGACGCCGATGCTCAGGGCGAGGCCACCGAAGTCCTCGCTGTGGTCGGACGCGCACTGGCGGATCGCCAACGCAGCCCGTACCGCCCGCTCGGCATCGTCACCGTGCGCGACCTCGGCGCCGAAGACCGCGAGGACGCCGTCGCCCATCACCTTGTCGAACCAACCGCCGTGCTCGGCAACGATGTCGGACATCCGAGCGACACAGCGGTCGACCAGTGCCCGCACGTCCTCGGGGTCCGTCCGCTCCGACAGTCGCGTGAAGCCCGATAGGTCGGCGAAGACGACCGTCACCCAGCGGCGCTCCTCGCGAGGCTCGTGTGTGGGAGGCGCTGCCGGGGTGAGCGCCTCACCACACTGGCCACAGAATCGAGAGGACGCTGGGTTGTGGCTTCCACACGCACCGCACGGCTGCAGCAGCGACGCGCCGCACGCGCTGCAGAACCGCTGCGCGTCGTCGTTCGCCTGCTGGCACGCGGAGCACGAGACGGTCACGCCCGACCGCCGCCGCTCGCCGCCGCCAGGACGTGCACGCCGACATTGTGTCGCTCGCGGTGCGATCCGCGCCGCCAGCCCGTGTGCTCGCTCGGCGAGCGCTCGGCGTCCCGCAGGTAGAGGAGCTCGGTCGCCACGACGATGCTGCCTGGTCGGCGCCGAGGTCCTCACCTCACCGGACGGGCGCCGACCCCTTGGCGGCGTACAGCGCCCAGTCGGCCTGCAGCAGCATGTCGGCGTCTCCCGTCCCGTCCCCGCTGGCCACACCGACGCTGACCGACGCGCAGCTCCCGTCGGGTAGCTCGAGCGAAGCGCACTGCTGCACCATGCGGGCGGCGAGGGCGGCTGCACCGTCGGCATCGGTCTCGGGCAGCAGCACGAGGAACTCGTCGCCACCGATCCGGCCGACGACGTCCTGGCCTCGGACGACGGACCGGA
Source organism: Acidimicrobiales bacterium (assembly GCA_036275955.1). Lineage (GTDB taxonomy): Bacteria > Actinomycetota > Acidimicrobiia > Acidimicrobiales > CADCSY01 > DATLFP01. Next base: position 5,584 of record DASUCO010000030.1, on the reverse strand, counting down.
GCGCACCGGCGATGCGGACGAGCACCTCGTCACCCGCCGCGTGCCCGAAGCGGTCGTTGATGCCCTTGAAGCGATCCACGTCGATGGAGACGACGGCGAGGGGCTGGCCGGATCGACGCGCGGCAGCGCCGAGGTGCTCGAGACTCTCGAGGAGCGCCCGTCGGTTGGCGAGACCGGTTAGCTCGTCGGTGAGCGCGAGGTGACGCAGCTGGGTGTTCGCGACGGCCAGATCCTCGGCCTGGCGCGCGATCTCGCTCCGCGCGGCGCGGTCCCGGAGCTGCATCGTGATCATCTCTCCCAGCGCGACCATCACCGCGTACGCGTCGTCGTTCACTGGCACCCTCGCCGCGCTGGCGCCGCACAGCGTGCCGTAGACCGCGCCTTCGACATCGAGGACGGGCACCATCACGTAGGTCCGGATCCCGAGGCCGATGGCGGCGTCGCAGTCCGCGAACGCCGCCGGTACGTCGTCACTGCGCGTCGTCCCGGTGGCGAGCGCCCGCTGGCAGAGCGTGTCGTGCCACGGCACCTGCAGGCCCTCACCGATCGCGATCTCGCCCGACGAGCGTGAGACCAGGACGTGCTGGACGTCCTCGGACAGATCGATCCGTGTGAGGTAGGTCGTCTCGAGGCCAGTCGCCCGCGCCACGAGCTCGAGCAGGCGTCGGGCGAGGCGCTCGAGGTCGGGATCGACCAACACCGTGTCGGGCACGTCGTCGATCATGGCGCTCCGAGCGTCCCGACGGGCACCATGCCGTCCACTGCGGGTGCTATCGCACCATTCGCACCCTCGACGTCTTCATGCGGCTGCAACGTCCAGGTCGTGGACGGCCCGGTTACCCGTGCGTAACCTCCGTTGCTTGCGCCGGGTGATTCGTCCCTTGGCGCGGTCCCAGACACCATCAAGGAGACGTGCATTGACTCGACAGAACCCGCTCTGGCGGCTTCTCGCACTGCTGTTCGCACTCACGCTCATCGCGGCGGCGTGTGGCGACGATGACGACGACTCGGCTGATGCCGGCGACGACACGACCGACACGACCGCCGCGGACGAAGGTGACGAGCCCGCCGGCGAGGACGACGGCGTGCTGACCATCGGCACGCTGCTCCCGGAGACGGGTTCGCTCGCGTTCCTCGGACCACCCGAGTTCGCCGGTGTTGACCTCGCGGTCCAGGAGATCAACGAGAGCGGCCTCATGGGTGACGTCGAGGTCGTGCACGGCGACTCCGGCGACACGTCGACCGACATCGCCAACCAGACCGTCGACCGCCTGCTGAGCGAGAACGCAGACGTGATCATCGGCGCCGCCTCCTCGGGCGTCACGCTCACCGTCATCGACAAGATCGTCGGCGCCGGCGTCGTGCAGATCTCGCCGGCCAACACGGCGAAGTCGCTGTCCGACTACGACGACAACGACCTGTACTTCCGCACCGCTCCCTCGGACATCCTCCAGGGTCAGGTGCTCGGTGAGATCATCATCGAGGACGGGAACTCCACCGTCGGCATCCTCGCCCTGCAGGATCCCTACGGCGAGGGTCTGGCCGAGGACCTCACCACGGCCATCACCGATGCCGGTGGCGAGGTCGTCGAGACCAAGATCTACGACCCCAACGCGCAGAACTTCGACGCTGAGGTCCAGGCCATCGTGGACGCCGATCCCGACGCCATCGCCGTCATCGGCTTCGACGAGTCCGCTCGCGTCATCACCACGATGATCGAGAAGGGCATCGGTCCGGCCGACAAGAAGGTCTACGGCACCGACGGCAACATGGGCAACGCGCTCGGCGAGCAGCTGGCCGACAGCCCCGGCGCCCTCAACGGCATGAAGGGCACCACGCCGCTGGTCGAGCTGTCGCAGGACTTCAAGGACCGTCTGCTGGCGGTCGACGACAGCCTCGTCGACTTCAACTACGCAGCCGAGTCCTACGACGCGGTCATGCTCGCGGCGCTGGCCAGCCTGGCGGCTGACAGCACCAGCGGCGAGGCCATCGGCGCCGAGCTCATCAACGTGAGCGGTGAGGGCACCCAGTGCTCGACGTTCAAGGAGTGCGCCGAGCTCCTGGCCGACGGCGAGGACATCGACTACGAGGGCGTCTCCGGACCCATCGACTTCGATGAGAAGGGCGACCCCGGTCAGGCGTCGTTCGGCATCCTCCAGTTCAACGAGTCCAACACGCTCGACACGCTCGAGTACCGCGTCGCCGGCGCCTAGCCAGCAACGCACCTAGCACTGGAGAGGCCCGCCCTTCGGGGCGGGCCTCTTCGCGTTCTCAGGCAGAATCCCGAGCGTGATCCGCCACCGCTTCCCGGGCGTCGTCGACGGCGTGGCCCGCTTCGACGGTCCGGCCGGCACGCTGATGGTCGACGTCGCCATCGACGCCATGCGAGCGCACCTGGCGGACGGCAGCTCGGCCAACCTGGGTGGCACCTTCGCGGCCAGTGCGGCGACGGGCGAGCTGGTCGACGGCGCCCGCGCCACGGTGGCCGCGCTGCTGGGGACCAGCGCCGATCGGATCGTGTTCGGCGCCAACATGACCACGCTGACGTTCGCGTTCACGCGCGCGGTCGCCCGCCAGCTCGAGCCCGGTGACGAGATCGTCTGCACGCAGCTGGATCACGACGCCAACGTGACGCCGTGGGTGCTGGCCGCCCGCGACCGCGGCGCACGGGTGGCCATGGCCGAGCTCGACCCGGAGACCGGACGGCTCCGTGATGACGCCATCGAGCGCTGCCTCACCGACCGCACGCGCTGGGTCGCCGTCACCGGCGCCTCGAACCTCCTCGGCTCGGTGACCGACCTCCCACCGATCATCGCCGCCGCGCACGACGCCGGGGCCCGGGTGTTCGTCGACGCCGTGCACCTGGCGCCCCACCGGCGCATCGACGTCGACGCGCTCGGCTGCGACGCCCTCGCCACCTCGCCCTACAAGTGGTACGGCCCGCACGCCGGCGTGCTCGCCGTCGACGCCGAGCTGCTCGAGTCGCTCGATGCCTACAAGGTGCGGCCGGCGCCGGCCGCAGGTCCCCGCCGACTGGAGACGGGCACATCCTCGTTCGAGGCCATCGCCGCCACCGGTGCGGCAGCGCGCTTCCTGCTCGACGAGGACATCGAGAAGCTCGGCGCCGCCGATCGCGAGGTGTTCGCGCCGCTGCTCGACGGGTTGCTGTCGATGCGAGGTGTCACCGTGCACGGACCGCAGGACCTCCTCGAGCGCACACCGACCGTCCTGTTCAGCGTCGAAGGCGTGCACCCGGACGAGGTCGCCAGCCACCTCGCCCGCCACGACGTGGCCGTGTGGAGCGGGCACAGCTACGCGGTCGAGGTCGCCGACGCCATGGGGCTCACCGCATCCGGCGTCGGCGTGCGAGCGGGGGTCGCCGGCTACACGTCGGCCGACGACGTGGAGCAGCTGCTCCGCGCCGTCGACTCGGTCCGTCGTTAGCCGGGCGGCTCGGCGCCGTCGCCCATCACCATCTTCCAGCGGCGCACGCGCCAGTCGGTCACGAGCCCGTTCTTGACGTAGGGGTCGTTGCGGGCGAACTCCTCGACGATCGACCCGTCCTCGCACCGGAAGGCGAGCACGGCGCCATCGGCGGGGTCGGCGAAGGCACCGGCCATCAGCAGCTCGCCGCGGTCTCGGTGCGCCTGGGCGTGCTCGAAGTGCGCGGGTCGGTGCTCACCTCGGCGCTCGAGGTAGTCCGGGACGTAGTCGTAGAAGAGCAGCCAGTGCACGTGGGAACCTCCCGGGCCTGACCGGTGTCAGGAAGCCATGCGACGCATCTTGCCCGTCCTCGTCCTCGCCATGGGCACCCTGATCATCACTGCTGCCCCCAGCAACGCCGGCGGCGGGTGCCACGGCACCCAGACCGAGGGGTCCGGCACCACGGTGGAGATGACCGGGATGTGCTTCACGCCGACGGTGTTGCGCGTCGAGCCCGGGACCGAGGTCGAGTTCGTGAACCGCGACCCGCTGGCCCACATCGCCATCGGCGTCGGGTGGGGTGAGTGGAAGGAGCTCGGCACCGGCGATGCGATCACCCACCGCTTCGATGAGACCGGCTCGTTCCCGTACACCTGCAACCTGCACCCCGGCATGAGCGGGGTGGTCGTCGTAGGCGATGCGCAGCCCATCGCCTCCACGCGCGAGGCGGCGGGAACCACCTCACCCCTGGTGCCGGTGCTCGCCGCGGCAGCCGTCGGCGCGGGTGCCTTCGTGCTCGGTCGCCGTCAGCGCGCCTTGGCCAACGTCCCCAGGTAGAGCTCGATCACCTTCGGATCGGTGAGCAGGTTGTCGCCGGAGCCGGTGTACGCGTTGGCGCCCTGATCGAGCACGTAGCCGCGGTGGCAGATCTGCAGGCACCGGCGGGCGTTCTGCTCCACCATCACGATCGACACGCCGGCGGCGTTGATCTGGCGGCAGCGGATGAACACCTCGTCCTGGTACGCCGGCGACAGGCCCGCCGACGGCTCGTCGAGCAGCAGGACCGACGGGTCCATCATGAGCGCCCGGCCCATGGCCACCATCTGGCGCTCGCCACCCGACAGCGAGCCGGCACGCTGCTTGCGGCGCTCGCCCAGCAGCGGGAACAGGCCGGACACGAACTCGAGGCGCTCGGCGAACGCCTTCGGCCGCAGGTACAGACCCATCTGCAGGTTCTCCTCGACGGAGAGCCGCGGGAACACGTTGTTGATCTGGGGGACGTAGCCGACGCCCTTCTCCACCAGCGAGTGAGCCTTGAGCCCGGTGATGTCCTCGCCCCGCAGCGTCACCGTGCCCGAGCGCACGTCGATCAGGCCGAACAGCGACTTCAGCAGCGTCGACTTGCCGGCGCCGTTGGGGCCGATGATGCCGACCAGCTCGCCCTCGTAGAGGTCGAGCGAGCAGCCGTTGAGGATGTTGACCTCGGGGACGTAGCCGGCGACGACCTCGTTCGCCCGCAGCAGCAGGTCACCGGTCGATGCCGCGGTCTCGGCAGGAAGGATCACGTCACTCATCTGCGGCTGCCTGCTCCTCGGCGATCATCTCCTGCGCAGCCGCCAGCTGCGCCTCCTCCTCGGCCACCGTCGCCGGCGCGTCGTGGTGCGCACCCAGGTAGGCGTCGATGACCTCCTGGTTGGCGCCGATCGTCTCGGGCGGCCCCTCGGCGATGATCCGCCCCTCGGCCATCACGATGACCCAGTCGCTGATGTCGTACACGACGTCCATGTCGTGCTCGACGAACAGCACCGTCATGCCCTGCGATCGCAGGTCCTTCACGTGGCCGAGCAGCGACTGCGTGAGCGCCGGGTTCACACCGGCCATCGGCTCGTCGAGCATGACCATCTTGGGCTCGGTCATCAGCGCACGCGCCATCTCCAGCAGCTTGCGCTGGCCGCCGGACAGGCTGCCGGCGAAGTCGTTCTCCTTGGCGTCGAGCTTGAAGCGGCGGAGCAGGTCGCGGGCGCGCTCGTCGATCTCGGCCTCCTGGTTGCGCCAGATGCTGGCGAACATCGCCCGGAACACGTTCTCGCCCCGCTGGCCGGTCGCCCCCAGGCGCATGTTCTCGATGACGGTGAGCTTGGACAGCGCCTTGGTGAGCTGG
>DASUCO010000029.1:0-27701 GCA_036275955.1 Acidimicrobiales bacterium | reverse complement strand
GTCCACGTTCGGCATGCGGATGTCCATCAGCACGACGTCGGGCCTGTGCTCGAGCGCCAGTGCAATCGCCTCCCGGCCGTCGGCCGCCTCGGCCACGACCGTGCAGTCGGGGTCGGAGTCGACGAGCACGCGGAACCCGCCGCGCACGAGCGCCTGGTCGTCGGCGATGAGGACGCGGATCATGCGCCACCCGCGTACGGGAGCGTGGCGTGGACGCGGAAGCCGCCGCCCTGGCGGGGAGCGGCGACGAGCGTGCCGCCGAACGCGGCGACCCGCTCCCGCATGCCGAGGATCCCGTGACCGCCGCTGGCGCTCACCGGTGCGCCGTGACCGTCATCCACGACCTCGACGGTCACGAGTCCGGGCTCGTAGGCGATCCTGACCGCGGCCGACGCCGGCCCGGCGTGCTTGAGCACGTTGGTCAGCGCCTCCTGGACGATGCGGTAGGCCGTGAGGTCGATGCCGTTGGGCACCCCGGCAACATCGCCGGTCACCGTCAGCTCCACTGGGACACCCGACTCTCGGAGGGACTCGACGAGGTCGCCGACGTCTCGCAGGCCCGGTGCCGGCGCCAGGTCGGCATCGCCGCCCCGCAGCACGCCGAGCAGCCGGCGCATCTCGTCGAGGGCCTCGTGGCTCGTGACGCGAACGTTCTCCAGCATGCGCTTGGCCTCGTCGGGCTGGTCGTCGATCACGTGCGCCGCCACCCCGGCCTGCACGGCCACGACGCTCATGGCGTGGGCCACCACGTCGTGGAGCTCGCGGGCGATGCGCAGGCGCTCGTCGGACACGGCCTGGCCCGCCTCGGCGATCTTCGTGCGCTCCTCCTGGACCCGCTTCTCCCGACGGAGGCGAAGGTTGTAGGAGAAGAGGGCGACCATGAGCACGCCGATTGCGCTGCCGACGGCGTCCCCGACCGATGACGGGGCGTCGTCCTGCAGCCATGCCATCGGGATGAGCGGCAACCCGCTGCCGGCGATCAGCCAGATGCGCGGGTTGGGCTCGTACTTCGCGGCCGTCCAGACCGCGACGGCGAGCGCGCCGGAGAGGTTGTCGTCCGAGTAGTCGCGCACGAAGTAGAGGGCGTTCGCCACGCTGGCGACGGCAAGCACGGCATACGGCGCCCGCCGGCGCCACGCGAGCGCACCGCACAGCACGAGGATCAGCACCACCCCGACGACGTCGCCGTCGCGGGTGACGTCGTGGTCGACGTCACGGCCGGCGAACAGGTCGCCGATCGCTCCGATGGCGAGCAGCGCGCCGATGATGCCGTCCACCAGGTACGGGTTCGCCGCCCAGATCCGGTCCCAGAGGTTCTTCATGCGTCCGTTGTACGAACGGATCGGCGCCACGTCGTCAGTCTGTCGGCTGCACCTCCCGTACATCCGGAGGGGGACGCCGTCGAAAACCGGTTGTCCGTCGGGGACGCGCGCCACCACGCTGGCCCCGTGCTGCAGCAGCGATTTCTCCGCCCCCGGCCCGCCATGGGCCGGGTGGCGCGCGCCGGCTCGCACTGAGCGCGTCCTCCCGGTGACGCGGGCTCGGGGGTGGCCACCCCGCCCGTCCACCGACAGAGGAGAACCACCGTGCTCACACCCGAACAGCTCGCCCGCGACCTCGCGATCCGCGACCTCACCGACCCGGCGGAGGGCGATCACGCCATCCAGCGCCTGATCGAGCTCGCCGCCGATGCCCTCGCCGGCCGATGGGGATGCACCGTGCGCGTCGCGCGCGGTCCCCGCGTCGTCTCGCGTGCCGACAACTACGACCGCCTCCGCTTCGACGCCGGCGACGTCACGCGCGATGCGCGGTACACGCGGTACGTCGACGGTGACCGCCTGCTGCGCAGCCACTCGTCGGCCATGATCCCGCCCGCGCTGCGGGCGCTGGCCGCCGATCCCGTCGATGACGTGCTGCTCGTCTGTCCCGGCATCGTGTTCCGTCGCGACGCCATCGACCGACTGCACTCCGGGACGCCGCACCAGCTGGACCTGTGGCGCATCACGCGCCGACCGATGGCCATCGACGATCTCGACGAGATGATCGGCGCGCTCGCCGGCGCGCTGGTGCCGGGACTGCCGGTGCGCGCCGAAGGTCGCGTGCACCCGTACACGCTCGAGGGGCGCCAGGTCGACGTGCGTGCCGGCGACGAGTGGGTCGAGGTGTGGGAGTGCGGCCTCGCCCATCCCGAGGTCCTCGCCGGCGCCGGACTCGAGGGCTGGTCGGGCCTGGCCCTCGGCATGGGACTCGACCGGCTGCTGATGCTGCGCTGCGACATCCCCGACATCCGCCTGCTGCGCTCGACCGACCCGCGCGTCGCCGACCAGCTCGTGGAGCTGCAGCCCTACCGTCCCGTGTCCGACCTGCCCGCCGTGCGTCGCGACCTGTCGGTGGCGGTCGACGCCGACGACGACGCCGAGGATCTCGGTGACCGCGTGCGCGACGCGCTCGGCGACGACGCCGACGCCATCGAGGCGGTCGAGGTGCTGTCCGCCACCGCGCACGACGACCTGCCCGAGTCGGCGCGAGCGCGCCTCGGCCTCGAGCCGTCGCAGAAGAACCTCCTCCTCCGTCTCGTGCTGCGCCCGTTCGACCGCACGCTCACCGACGCCGAGGCGAACGAGCTCCGTGACCGCGTGTACGCCGCGCTGCACCAGGGCGCGGTCATGACGTGGGCGGTCGACAGCCGGTGAGGGGCACGACGCACGCAGTGGTCATCCGGCAGGAATCCGTGGAGGATCCCCGGTTTTCCGGGCCTGGAGCCGTACGGTGGGCCATTCCCGCCAGTTCTGGAGGCTTCACAAGATGAACAAAGCAGAGCTCGTCTCCGCCATTGCGGAGAAGACCGGTCAGAGCCAGTCCGTCGTCGGTGACGTCCTCGGTGCGTTCGAGTCCGTCGTGACCTCACAGGTCGCCTCGGGTGCGAAGGTGCAGATCCCCGGCTTCCTGTCCTTCGAGAAGGCCGAGCGCGCGGCGCGCACCGGTCGCAACCCCTCGACGGGTGAGGAGATGCAGATCCCGGCCGCGACGGTGCCGAAGGTCAAGGTCGGCAAGTCCTTCAAGGACGCAGTCGGCAAGTAGTCGCACCGGTCGGCAACACTGCCGACCATGCGCATCGGACTGACAGGGGCGGGGTCGACCGTCGATCGGATGGTCGACCTCGCCAAGCAGGCGGAGGCCGACGGCTTCTCCAGCCTGTGGTACGCGAGCGCCGTCGGTGGCGACCCGCTGGTCACCATCGCCTTGGCGGGTCGAGCGACGACGTCGATCGAGCTGGGCACCGCCGTGCTCCAGACCTACACGTGCCACCCCGTGCTCCAGGCGCGGCGCGCGGCCTCGGTCGTGCAGGCGATGGGCCGGCCCGGGTTCACGCTCGGCATCGGCCCGTCGCACAAGCCGCCCATCGAGGACATGCTGGGCATTCCGTACGACACGCCCGGCCGCCACACCGAGGACTACACGCGCGTGCTGACCGCCGCGCTGCGGGGCGAGCGCATCAAGGCCGACGGCGAGTACCCGGTGAACCTGCCGGCCGGCGAGCCGGTCGAGGTGCCCGTGCTCATCAGCGCGCTGGCGCCGCGGCTGCTGCGCGTTGCCGCCGAGCACACCGACGGCACGGTGCTGTGGATGGGCAACGCAAGAGCGGTCGAGGTGCACGTGCGCCCGCTGCTGGACAAGACGGCACCCGGCAAGCGGATCGTGGCGGGGCTCCCGATCGCCGTGCACGACGACGTGGCCGAGGCGCGTTCCGCCGCGGCGCAGCTGTTCGCGATGTACGGGACGCTGCCCAACTACCGGCGCATCCTCGACGTCGGCGGCGCCGCCGGTCCGGCCGAGGCGGCCATCGTCGGTGACGAGTCGTCGGTGGCCAAGCAGATCACCGCGCTGTTCGACGCCGGTGCCGACGACTTCTGGGCCGCGCCGTTCCCCGTCGGCGACGACCGCGGCGCCTCCCGGGCCCGCACCCACGCCCTGCTCAAGGAGCTCGTCGCCCGCTGAACCCGAACGTCGCGACAAAGAACGGGAGCTAGACGGCGATGACGCCGTCGCGGATGAGGTCGAAGGCGATCACGACCATGGCGCCGCCGACCACGCGCTCGGCCGTCGGGACCCACCGCGCCTCGGGACGCACGAAGCTGGTGGCGAGCAGCGTGGCCACGAACGCGACCGCGACGGCCGCGAGCGTCTCGCCCACGCCGTCGCGCGTCGCCAGCGCCATCGTGACGAGCACGGCCGCCGGCCCGGCGACGTCGCGGGTCGTGCCGGTGGCGAGGCGGGCGAACGCCGGCACCAGCAGCACGATGCCGGCCGCGATCCAGAACCCCTCGGGGGAGAGGTCGAGGGCGTCGAGCACGGGATCGGCGAGGAGCGCGGCGAGTGCGAGCACGGCGCCGGCGACGGCCGCGAGCTCGAGTCGCTTTGGCCACATCCGGCCGATCCCGATCGGGTCGAGCGCGATCAGCAGCGCGACGACGGCGGTCACGGGAGCACCGCGGTGGCGAGGAGGCCCGAGATGGCGTGCTGCTGGTCGTCCATGCGCGTCGCTCCTCTGGCATACCAGGCGCCGTTCGGCTCCTGTCGGTCGACGAGCACGCCGGTGCCGCACCGGGCGCTGTCGATGATGCGGTCCTCGAGATCGGCGACCCGCTCGTCCAGCGCGGCGAGTCGAGCGAGCGCCGCCTGCCCCTCGACCCAGGTGCCGACGGCCGACGACCGCCGCGGCGGGCCGTGCAGCATCCCGATCAGCGCGGCGTCGCGCCGCGACTCGGTGCGGATCAGCAGCGCGAAGCGTCCGTACAGCAGGCGCGCGTAGTCGGCGACGTCGTCGTCGACGCCGGGCGTGGTCCAGGTCGCCATCTCCGCGAACCCGTACGCCGCCCAGTGGTCGTTGAGCGGCGGCGCGATGACGTCCTCGACGTCGTCGCGCCGCGTGGCGATGAACGCCGCGGCGCGGCGGGCGGGGACGTCCCAGTCCTCGCCGGGAAACAGGTTCTCCAGGCGGGCCAGCGCCCACAGCGCCTCCCCCGGGTAGTAGCGGGAAGTGCCCTGGCGGTCGAGCGCTCCCGAGCTGGGCGCGACGCTCACGTAGAACCCGCCGTCGTCGCGCTGCATCGACACCAGGAACGAACCGAGATCGCGCAACAGGTCGTCGTGGTCGTCTTCACCGGTCTGCACTCGGCGTTCGGCCAGCGCGGCGGTGAGCAGCGCGGCACCGCCGACCGACGCCCGGTCATGCAGCGCGAGCGCGGCGCCGTCCTCGACGTCCTCGAGGTGGTCGATCGCCCACTCGAGGCCGCGGTCGGCCGCATCCAGCTCGCCCGACTGGTACAGCGACAGCAGCACGCCGGCGTGGCGGACCTCGTTGTAGCCGCCGAGGTCCTCGCCGTCGCGGTCGGACTCGTAGAGGAACGACCCGTCCGTCCGCTGGTGCTCGGCCAGCCATGACGCCGCCCGCGACGCGGTGCGCTCGAGCGCGTCGGGCGACGGCGCGTCGCAGCCCTCCGGGGACGCGAGCGTCAGGCGGAGCGTGGCCAGGACGACGACGTAGACGATGGCCAGGCGCGCCACCCGCAGCGCGTTCGCTGCTAGCGGGCCGCCTTCTTCGCCTGCTTCGCCGCCCGCTTCTCCTTCAGCGACTTGCCCTGCTTCTTCTGGCTGGGCTTCTGGGGTGTCTTCCCAGGCATGGTGCCCTCCTCGCGTCGTTGCTCCAACCGTACGCGTCCGGACGCGCCGGGTCAGGCCACTTAGAGCTGGCTGGCGTCGGTGGGCAGACCGAGCGCCATGCGGCCGACGGGCTCGTAGGTGCGCTCGGCCACCATCCCGTGCTGGGTGGCGACGTGCACGTCGCGGAACACGCGCTGGAGCGGGTGCGCCTCGTGGATGGAGGAACCGCCGCCGGTGCTGTACATGCGATCGACGGCCTGCGCGCTGCGCCACGTGGCGTCGGTGGCGGCCAGCCGCAGGCGGCGACGCATCTCGTCGGTGACGCCGACCTCGGTCGCCTCCTCGACGACCTCGCGCACGAACGCCCGCGCCGAGCGCCACGCGGCCTCGGCCCGCGCCACCTCGGCCTGCACCACCTGGCGCTCGGCCAGCGTCTTGGCGCTGCCGGCCGGTCGCTTCCCGCCGGCCAGCTCGACCAGCTCGTGCTGGGCACGCCGGGCGAGACCGAGGGCGACCATGCACACGCCGAGCGACAGCAGGCCCATGAACGGCATGCGGTAGAGGGGCCCGTCGACCACCGGTTCGGCGACGAGCACGTGCACCCATCGTCCGTCGGGGACGAACGCGTCGGTCACCGCGTAGTCGGTGCTGCCCGTGCCCTTGAGCCCGGCGACGTGCCAGGTGTCGAGCAGCTCCACCTGCTCCCGTTCGAAGAACACGAAGGGCGCGCCGCCGCCCTCGACGAGGCACCCCCCGCCGATCCACGTGCAGTGGCTGGTGCCCGAGCCCCACTGCCAGCGGCCGTTGACGACGATGCCGCCCTCCACCGGCACGCCCCGACCGGCGGGCATGGCGAACCCGCCCGTCACCGCGCCCGGGTCGCCGTAGATCTCCTGCGCGAACGCGGGCGGGAGGAACGCGGCGGTCAGCGACGTGGTGGCGCCGATCATGGCGCACCACCCGGTGGCGCCGTCGTGGAAGGACAGCGCCTCGATGGCGTCGAGCACGGCCAGCGCGTCGGTCTCCTCGCCGCCGTAACGGGCCGGCACCCACGCCCGGAACAGCCCGGTGTCGACGAGCGCAGCGACGAGGTCGTCCGGCAGCCGCCGCAGCTGCTCGATCTCCGCCGACCGGCCCGCGGCCTCCCGGCCGACGGGCTCGACGCGCTGGACGAGATCGGTCACCGGGCCGGGAGACTAGGGGGCACGACATCCGTTCCGGACCCAGGTGACGTAGGAAGGGGCATGGACGAGCGGCGCGGCGCGCTGGCCGGCCTGCTGGCCGGCGGGGCCGCGCTGGCCGTCGGCGAGCTGGTCGCCGGTGTCGGCGGCAGTCGGCGCGCCCCGGTGATCGCCGTCGGCGACCTCGTGATCGACAACGTGCCGAGGCCGGTCAAGGACCTCGCCATCGAGTCGTTCGGCACCAACGACAAGGTGGCGCTGCTCGTCGGGATCTACGCGGTGATCGCCGTGATCGCCGCCCTCCTCGGCGTCGCGTCGACGAGTCGCTTCGCCACCGGCGCCGGTGGCATCGCCGTGTTCGGCGCGTTCGGCGTCCTGGCCGCGCTGTCCGGCGACGACGCCGGCGCCGCCGAGGTGCTGGCGCCCGTCGTCGGCGCGCTCGCCGGCATCGGGACGCTGCGGGTGCTCGTCGGCGGGGACCGAGCGTCGACGCCGGCCGCCGCCGATCGCCGCCAGTTCCTCGTGCTCGCGCTCGGCGCCGGGGCGGCGAGCCTCACCGTCGCCTCCATCGGGCGGTTCCTGCAGGGTCGCGGCAGCGCCGCCGCGTCCCGGCTGGGGGTGGTGCTGCCCCGCGCGACGACGCCGGCGCCGGCGATCCCCGTTTCGGCTGACCTCGGCATCGACGGCCTCTCGCCGTTCCTCACGCCGAACGCCGACTTCTACCGGATCGACGTCAACCTGATCGTCCCCCAAGTCGAGGCCGAGGGCTGGCGCCTGCGCATCACCGGGTTGGTCGACCGCGAGGTGGAGCTCACCTACGCCGACGTGCTGGCGATGGACCTCGTCGAGGAGGACGTGACGCTGGCGTGCGTGTCCAACGAGGTCGGCGGCGGGCTCGTCGGCAACGCCCGGTGGCTGGGCGCGCCGCTGCTGCCGCTGCTCGAACGGGCCGGCATCGGCGACCGCGCCGATCAGGTGGTCGCTCGTTCGACGGACGGCTTCACCGTCGGCTTCCCGGTCGATGCCCTGCGCGACGGCCGCGTCGCGCTGCTGGCCGTCGGCATGAACGGCGAGCCCCTGCCCATCCGCCACGGCTTCCCGGCTCGCCTCGTCGTCGCCGGGCTCTACGGCTACGTGTCGGCCACCAAGTGGCTGGAGGAGATCGAGCTCACGCGCTTCGACGCCTTCGACCCGTACTGGATCAAGCGGGGCTGGGCCGTCGAGGCGCCGATCAAGACCCAGTCCCGCATCGACACGCCGCGCGGGCGGGCGTCGGGCGCCACCATCCCGGTGGCCGGCGTGGCGTGGGCGCCGACGCGCGGCATCGCCAAGGTCGAGGTGCGGATCGACGACGGCGACTGGGACGACTGCGAGCTGTCGGCCGAGGTCGGGTCCGACACGTGGCGCCAGTGGCTGTACCGGTGGGAGGACGCGGAGCCGGGTCGCCACCAGCTCACCGTGCGCGCCACCGACGGCGATGGCGAGACGCAGCCCCAGGAACGGGTGGAGCCGTTCCCCGACGGCGCCACCGGTTGGCACTCGGTGTCGGTGACCGTCGAGTAGCGGCGGCGTGCTCAACTGGGCACATGGCAGAGAAGCTCGAGATCACCCGTGACATCGCGGCGTCGCCCGACGCCGTCTACGCCGCCATCTCCGACGTGACCCGCATGGGCGAGTGGTCGGAGGAGTGCCACACGTGCGCGTGGCACGAGGGCTTCGACGGGCCCGCCGTCGGCGCCGTCTTCGACGGCCACAACCGCAACGGCGACAAGGAGTGGACGACGCAGGGCACGGTGACCGAGGCCGAGCCCGGCAAGGCGTTCACGTTCGAGTGCTCCATGAACGGCTTCCACTTCTCGACGTGGGGCTATCGCATCGAGCCCACCGCGACCGGCTCACGCGTCACCGAGTGGAGCGAGAACCTGCTGCCCGAGTCGGCGATGGACATGGCCAAGGAGATCTCCGGCGTCGAGGACCGCACCGAGCGCAACCGCCAGACCATGAGCGGCACCCTCGAGCGCCTCGCCGCCGCCCTCGAGGCCTGACCCCGTCGTTCTCGGTACCCCAACCGACCAGATCCGGTCGGTTCCGGTACCGAGAAGCGTCAGGCGAGCAGCGCGAACGTCTCGAGGTCCTCGGCCATCTGTGCCGACCGGTTGGCCATGGCCATGAACATGGCGTCGCCGCGGTCGGTGCGGCCGACCAGGATCGACGAGAAGATCGCCATGACCATCGAGGCGTGCGCGGCGCGCCGGTACTCGTCCCAGCACTCCTCGAACGAGAAGCTGCTGACGCCGTAGGCCAGCAGCGCCTCGTGGTAGCGGCGCACCAGCGACTCCTCGCAGCCGCGTCGCACGTCGGCGTCGAACGCGTTGCCGAGGAAGTACGCGACGTCGTACGGACCCGAGCCCAGCTGCACCGTCTGCCAGTCGACGACGATCAGCTCGCGCGGCCCGCCGAAGAGCATGTTGTCGAGCCGGTAGTCGTAGTGGATCGGCGTCAGGGCCGACGGCGTGTGCGTGCGGGCTGACTCGATCGTCGACTTCAGTCGCTCGCCGTGCGCCAGCGTCACGTCGTCCAGCGTCGAGCGGTAGCGGTCGACGAACTGGTCCCAGAAGAACGTGTACATCGATGCCATGCCGCCCTGGCTCGCGGTGCGGTCGAGCCACGCCAGCTCGCGCAGCGTCGGGTCGCCCCAGCGGGGGCCGTGCAGCTTCGCCACCTCGTCGATGGCCAGCGTGGCGTCCTCGACCGAGCACCCGGCGATCTGATCGCCCTGCTCCGCCGGCGCCAGGTCCTCCATCACGAGGACCACCTCGGCCGTGCCGTGCACGATGTCGACGAAGTAGCAGTGCGGGCGGCTGATCTCGACGGTGTCAGCCAGGTCCCGATAGAACGCGACCTCGGTCTCGTAGGTGAGCGTCTGGATGCCGGTGGCCGCCGACTGCGCGTCGCGCGACGCGAACTTGCACACGATCGTGGCCGGCCCCGGCGTGCCGTCGTAGGTCAGCGTGAAGCGCACGTTGGCGCCGACCTGGCCGGTGCCGATGTCCTTGGCGTCGAACGAGGTGACCGCCGACGACTCGTCGATGGCGCCGCCGTGGCGCAGCACGTCGGTGAGCCACTCGGGCGTGACGGCATCGGGATCGGCGATGAGGGTGGGAGCCATGCGTCAGCGTCCTGGGTTGGTCGAGCGACCGGCGCAGCGGTCGGCGGGTCTGGTCTTCCGGTACGCCTCGACCGCGGTCGTCAGCTGGTCGGGCGTCGACGCGTGGAGGATCACACCGTCGGCGCCGGCCGCCAGCTGGTCCTCGATGCGCGAGGCGACGTGCTCGGGCGAGCCGACGGCGGATGCCGCCAGCCACTCGTCGGGGATGAGCTCGGCGATCGCCTCCAGCTGCGACGGCGTCGCCACGGCGTCGATGGAGCCGCGCACCTCCTGCACCTGCGGTGCGGCGCGGAAGTCGGCCAGCACCTTGGGATCCCAGCCGTTGATCGTGACGAGGGCGTCGCCGTACGCCTGCAGGTAGGTGCCCATGCGACCGACGAGCATCTTGAGCCGGGCCGACTCCGGCATGTCGGTGAGGGTGGCCATCACGGCCCACACGCGGACCGATGCCGGGTCCTTCCCTGCCTGCTCGGCACCGCTCCGGATGCGGCCGACGCACTCCTTCAGGGCCTCGTCGGTGAAGAACGTGTGCAGCATCACGCCGTCGAACACGCCGCCGCCCCACGTCATCGTCTTGGGGCCGAGGGCGGCGAGCATCACCGGGATGTCCTCGTCGAAGCGCTCGTCGAGGCGGAGGAACGGGTACGTCCCGGCCGGGCCGTCGTGGCCGAGGATCGTCTCGCCCTTCCACAACCGGCGCACGATGCCGACGAAGTCTTCGATCTGCTTCATGGTGATCGGCTGCAGACCGATGGCCGAGAACAGCGGGTCGAACCCGCGGCCGAGGCCGAGCGAGAATCGCCCGCCGGAGAGCCGGTGCAGCGTCGTCGCCCACGCCGCCGTGACCAGCGGGTGGCGGGTGTTGTGGTTGGTGACGCTGGTGGCGACGCCGAGGCGATCGCTGACCGCGCAGGCGGCGCCGGTCAGGGACGCCGCCTCCTTCACGTTGAACCGCTCCGAGATGAAGCAGGCGCCGAGCCCGATCTCCTCGGCCCGCCGGCACTCGTCGAGCAGGTCGGCCGGGGTGTCGGTGTGCCCGGGCAGGCCGTAGAAGCCGAGCTCGGGGAGCGGGTCGGGTCGCACGGCGGCGACCCTAGGAGATCCGTCAGTCGCGGGTGATCGGCCGCTCGGCGAAGCGGCGGTTGATCTCGTGCAGGCTCGGCTCGTCGAGGGGCCGGTCCGGGGTCGGCTCGGGCACGCCGTCGAACCAGCGCCGCGTCTTCGGGTGGAGCAGCAGCCAGAGCAGGAGCGCGGCGAACCACGGGACAGCCGCACGCGCGTCGATGAGCAGCATCACGATGCCGATGACGAGCTGCAGCGTCACGAGCACCACCGCGGTGCGGTGCGCCCACCGCTGGCGTCGGCGCATCTGCCAGGCGACGAGCACCAGGGCGCCCCCGATCAGCGTGGCGCCCACGAACCCGGTCGCTCGGCCCGACGCGGGGACACGATCCAGCGAGAGCGTGAGCAGCCCGGCGCCCGTCAGCAGGACGCCCGAGAACGCGATGAGCCCGGCGGCCCACCGCGCGTGCGTCGGCATCGGCGGCCTCATCGGTGCAAAGGGTACGCAACCACCGTCACGGCGTCTTCACAGCAACCTCACAGGAACGCCTGCCACCCTGGGGTCATGGCCGGTGAGACCCTGCTGCTCGTCGACGACGAGGAGAACCTCCGCTCGATGCTCCAGGCTGCGCTGCGCCACGTCGGCTTCGAGGTGCACCCGGCCGCCACCGGCCGCGAGGCGCTCGACGCGGCCGCTGCCCTTCGCCCCGACCTCATCGTGCTCGACGTGATGCTGCCCGACCTCGACGGCTTCGAGGTGTGCAACCGACTGCGGCGCGAGGGGAGCACCATCCCCGTGCTGTTCCTCACCGCCCGCGACGGCACCGAGGACAAGGTGCGGGGACTGACGATGGGCGGCGACGACTATCTGGTGAAGCCGTTCAGCCTCGACGAGCTGGTGGCCCGGATCACGGCCGTCCTGCGTCGCGCCGGGCTCGACAAGGGGACGTCGGTGCTGACGTGCGCCGACCTCGTGCTCGACGACGATGCGCACCGTGTCACGCGCGCCGGCGTCGAGGTCGCGCTGTCGCCCACCGAGTACAACCTGTTGCGCTTCCTGCTCACGAACAAGAACCGCGTGCTGTCGAAGGCCCAGATCCTCGATCACGTCTGGCAGTACGACTTCGGCGGCGACGGCGGCGTGGTCGAGACGTACATCGGCTACCTCCGCCGCAAGCTCGATGTCACCGAGCCCCGCCTGATCCAGACCGTGCGCGGCGTCGGCTACGTGATCCGCGAGTCATGAGCCTGCGGGCCCGGCTGCTGACGGGCATGGCGCTGATCGCCGTCGTGCTGGCGCTCGCCGCCGGGTTCATCGCCCGCACCACCGAGCGCCACCTCATCGACCAGGTCGACGCCCAGCTGGCACGTGCCCAGGCGCCGCCGCCGGATCGGGCGGCGCCGCGCGGGCAGGACGAACGTCTCAGCTCGGTGTTCGTCAGCGTGTTCGACCCCCGGTCGCGGCAGTTCGTCGTGTACGCCGAGCCCAACCTGTCCGCCGACGCCCCACCGGTGCCCGAGCTGACGCCCGAGCGCGCCCTGGAGCTGCTCGAGCAGGGCAAGCCCGTCACCATCGACGGCTACCGCCTGCTGGTTCGCAACGACCGCCTGCGCGTGGCGGCGCTCACGTTCGTCTACGCGCTGCCGCTGGCCGACGTCGAGGAGGCCGTCGACCGGCTGATCGCCGTCGAGTCCGTTGCGGTTCTCGCCATCCTCGGCGTGCTCGCGCTGGTGACGTGGTGGGTGATCCGTCTGGGCGTGCAGCCGATCAAGCAGATGACCGAGACGGCCACTGCCATCGCCGGCGGCGACCTGTCGCGACGTGTGCCCGACGTCGCGCCGGGGACCGAGGCGGGCGAGCTGGGCGATGCCCTCAACCTGATGCTCGGTCGCATCGAGGCGTCCCAGGAGCGCCTGAAGCAGTTCGTCGCCGACGCGTCGCACGAGCTGCGCACGCCGATCACGACGATCCGCGGCTACGCCGAGCTGTACCGCAACGGCGGTCTCACCGAGGCCGGCGAGCTGGACGAGGCGCTGCGCCGCACCGAGCAGGAGGCGATGCGCATGGGCGGTCTCGTCGACGACCTCCTGCACCTGGCCCGCCTCGACCAGGGACGTCCCCTCGAGCAGCGGCCGGTGGACCTGGCCGCGCTGACGCGTGACGCGGTTCGCGACGCGCAGGCGGTCGCCCCTGATCGCTCGATCGGCGTGGACACCGATCCGACGCTCGTCGTGCAGGGCGACGACGCTCGACTGCGCCAGGTGCTGGCCAACCTGGTGACCAATGCCGTCGTGCACACCGACGCCGGCACACCGGTCGAGGTGCGCGCCCATCGGGTCGGCGACGACGCCGTCGTCGAGGTCGCCGACCGCGGCGCGGGGATGTCGCCAGAGGTCGCGGCGCGCGCCTTCGAGCGCTTCTACCGGGCCGACGTCTCGCGCTCCCGCCACCGCGGCGGCTCGGGGCTCGGCCTCGCCATCGTCGAGGCCACCGTGACCGCCCACGGCGGCGCGGTGCACCTCGACTCGCGTCCCGGCGCCGGCACGACCGTGCGCGTCGTGCTGCCACTGACCTCGTAGCCGGCTCTCAGGAGATCCTCAGGTTGACCGTCGATGGTGATGCCATGACCAACACACGAAAGCTCATCGGGGCGGCGGCCTTCACCGTCGCCCTCGCCGGCGGCGGCATCGCCGGCGCCCTGCTCGGGAGCCCCGTCACCTCGGGTGCCCAGGAGTCCACCACGACCACGGCCGACGACGGCGACGGCAGCACCGAGGTGCACGCCGGGCGTCGGGGGCCGGGGCTCGAGGCGGCGGCAACGGCACTCGGCATGACGGCCGAGGAGCTGAGGGCGCAGCTCGAAGCCGGACAGACCATCGCCGAGGTGGCGGCGGCCGAGGGCGTCGACGTCGACACCGTCATCGACGCCATGGTGGCCGAGGCGACCGAGGACATCCGCGAGCGCATCACGGCCGTCGTCAACGGGGAAGCGCCGCTGGGCCGTCGCGGGCACCGCGGCTTCGGGGCCAAGCTCGAGACGCTGACGACCGTGCTCGGCGTCACCGCCGAGGAGCTGCACGACGCGCTCGAGAGTGGCCAGTCGATCGCCGACGTGGCCGCCGCCGAGGGCGTGGACGTGCAGACCGTGATCGACGCGCTCGTCGAGGAGGGCGTGCCCGCCGAGCGAGCGGAGGAGATCGTCAACCACGAGGGCACCTTCGAGCGCCACCGTCGCGGGCCCCGGCCGTAGGCGCTAGCGCCGGTTCAACCGGCGGAACATCGGCTTCTGCGCCTTGTAGAGGAACGGGAGCTCGGCATACAGGCGGTCGTAGACCGCAGCAGCGTGGGGGTCGGGCGTGAACGTGCGCTCGACCCCCACGAGCGCGTCCACCTCGTCGAGGCGCACGGCACCCAGCGCCAGCCCGGCGATGATGGCGGCGCCGCGCGCGTTGCAGTTCAGCGGGTCCACCACTCGCTCGACGGTTCGGCCCAGCACGTCGGCATGGATCTGGCACCACAGGTCGGAGACGGCACCGCCGCCGAAGATGCGGACTGGGTCGAGCCGGCGCTTGGCGAAGCGCTCCACCGCCTCGTGCAGCCACCGGCTGTTGTAGGCGACGCCCTCGAGCACGGCGCGCACCAGGTCCGCACCGGTCGTCGTGAGCGACAGGTTGTGGAACCCGCCGCGTGCATCGCGGTCGTCGACCGGTGAGCGCTCGCCAGCCAGCCATGGCGTGAAGACGACGCTCCCGCTCCCCGCTTCGGCGGTGGCGGCCAGCGCCGACAGCTCCTCGTAGGAGGCGTCGGGGAAGAGCGACTCGCGCAGCCACTGCAGGCAGCGCCCGGCCGTCTCGTGGTTGTTCACGATGAGGTAGCCGCCCGGGGTGATGCCGGGGATCGACGCGATCTGGCGCAGCACGTCGGTCTTCTTGAACGGGACGGGACAGCTGATCCACGACGTGGTGCTGATGGCGAGGTGGGTGGCGAAGTCGCGCACGGTGCCGGCGCCGACCGACGCCGAGTGCAGGTCGGGCACGCCCGTCACCACCTGTACGCCGCGCGGGAGGCCGAGGTCGTCGGCCACGTCGTCGCGCACCGTGCCGACGATCGAGCCCGTGGGTCGCAGCGGCGGCAGCTTGGAGCTGTCGACGCCGGCTCGCTGGACGAGGCCGTCGTGGTACTCCAGCACGTCCAGGCGTCGGTTGTCGGTGAGCCACGCCGCCGTCATCGACGCGTGCGACGCGGCGGCGACGCCGGTGAAGCGCATCGACAGGTAGTCGACCGGCTCCAGGAACCAGCGCGCCGCGCTGCCGGCGTGCTGAAGGTGGAGCACGCCGCCCAGGTAGTCGGCGCCCGTCGTCGACGGCGCGCCGCCGGTGGTCCGGACCCAGGCGAACGCGGCCCGCGGGTTGAGGCCGGCGACCGGGCCGCCGATCACGGCATGGCTGTGCGGCGCGCCGCGGGTGTCCATCCACATCACGCAGTCGCCCACCGGCACGCCCCGGTCGTCGACGGGAACGGTGCTGGCCCACTGGCCGGTGCAGGCGACGGCGGTGATGTCGGGTTGGTGGGCCACGCCCTCGCGGACGAGCTCGCACACCAGGCGCCACCACTCCTCGGCGTCCTGGGTGGCCAGGCCACCGGGGCCGAGCGTGGTGTGCAGCTCGCGGCTGCCAGACCACGCGATCTCGCCCCGCAGCGTGGCGATGGCGACCTTCAGCCCGGTGGTGCCGAGGTCGACGGCGAGCGCGTGGGTCATCTCAGCGCAGGAAGCGCAGCATCCACTCGACGGCGGTCGGCTCGTCGCGTGGGGCGTCGAGCGACGCCAGCGCGGCCTCGACGACGTCGTGCCCGATGCGCTCCTCGCGCGCGTGCAGCAGCGCCTCGACGTACTCGCCCGGGAACTCCGGGTGGGCCTGGATGCCGAGCATGGAGGTGCCGATCTGGACCACCGCGTTCTCGCAGTGGTCGGTGCTGCCCAGCACCACGCTGTCCGGCGGCAGCGCCACCACCTGGTCCTGGTGCATGTAGAGGAGCCGAGCCGGCTCGCCGGCGGTGATGTCGTGGGCACCGACGCCCCAGCCGGCCGCCTTCTCGGTGCGTCCGCCGGTGAAGTGGGCCAGCGCCTGGTGCCCGAATCAGATGCCGACGAACGGGGCCTGCGCATCGTGCGCGTGGGCGATGAAGTCGCCCAGGCCGTGGATCCAGTCGAGGTCCTCGTACACCGAGTGCCGGGAGCCGGTCACGACCCAGCCGTCGCACTCGTCGGGAGCGGCGGGCAGCTTCCCGTTGATGGTGTCGTAGCGCACGAGGTCGGTCATCGGGAGCAGCGAGGCGAACATGTCGAAGTAGTCGCCACCGATCGACGTGTACCGGTCGTCGACGTGATCGCACTCCAGCAGCCCGATGCGCACCCCGTGGAGCCTAGAAGGGCTCGTTCTCGGTACCGCAGCCGACCACATCCGGCCGGTTCCGGCACCGGGAACGCGTGTCAGAGCGTCTTCCGGAGGTGGAAGGACTTGGGGCGGGTGAGGGCGTCGAAGGCGAGCGGGGACAGGCTCACGCCGCGGCCGGTGTCCTTCACGCCCGTCCACGCCAGCGCCGGGTCCAGGTAGTCGCACCGGTTGAGGTACACGGTGCCCGTCTCGACGCGATCGCCGATGGCGATGGCGGCGTCGAGGTCGGTCGACCAGATCGACGCCGTCAGGCCGTAGTCACTGTCGTTCATCAGCTCGATCGCCTCGTCGTCGGATGACACCGGCATGATCCCGATCACCGGGCCGAAGCTCTCCTCGGTCATCAACCGCATCGAGTGATCGACGTTCACCAGGACCTGGGGCGGCAGGTACGGCACGCCGCGGAGATCGGAGTGGCCGAGGAGCCGGAGGGCGCCCAGCTTCTCGGCCTCGGCCACCTGGTCGCGCACGAAGTCGGCGGCGCTGACTCGCACCATGGGTCCCAACGTGGTCGCCGGGTCGAGCGGCTCACCGAGCACGTAGCGGCCGGCGAGGTCGACGAAGCCGTCGACGAACGCGTCGAACACCGACCGGTCGACGTAGATGCGCTCCACCGCGCAGCACGACTGGCCGCTGTTGAAGAACGAGCCGTCGACCAGCTCGGCGATCGTCTTGTCGAGGTCAGCGTCGGCGCGCACGTAGGCCGGGTCCTTGCCGCCCAGCTCGAGGTTGGTGCCGATGAACTTGCCGGCCGCGGCGCGGACGACGGCGTGCCCGCCCGGAACCGAGCCGGTGAACGCCACGAAGTCCACCCGGGGGTCGGCGATGAGCTCCGCCGTCGCGTCGTGGTCGACCTCGACGTACTGGAAGACGCCGTCCGGCAGGCCGGCCGCCGCGAACGCGGCGGCGTAGCGGTGGGCGACGGTCGGCGTCTGTGACGACATCTTCAGCACCACCGCGTTGCCGGCGAGCAGTGCGGGGACGATGCCGTTCACCGACGCCAGGTACGGGTAGTTCCACGGCGCCAGCACCAGCACCACGCCCACCGGGTCCTTGCGGATGAACCGGACGAAGCCCTCCTTGGGTGGCGCCTGCAGGTCGGCCAGGCAGGCAGGCGCGATGTCGACCATGTGCTGGGTCCGCTCGACGAAGCCACGCCGGATCTCGTTGGGCGAGTAGGCGATCGGCCGGCCCATCTCCGCGGAGATCTCGGCGCCGATGGCGTCGGCGTGCTCGACCATCCACGCCGCCATCCGCAGGCAGATGGCGGCGCGATCCTCGAGCGGCACCCGTCGCCACTCGCGCTGGGCGGCCACGGCCGTTGCGAGCACGTCGGTCACTGCGGCGTCACGTAGGCGGCAGTGATCCCGCCGTCCACGACGAAGTCGGATCCGGTGATGTACGACGACTCGTCCGACGCCAGGAACACCACGGCGTCGGCGATCTCGGTGGCCTCGCCGAATCGGCCCATCGGGATGTGCACGAGCCGCCGCTGCTTCTTCTCGTCGGTGTCGAGGAACGCCATGAGCAGCTCGGTGCGCAGCGGGCCCGGGCACAGCGCGTTCACGCGGATGTTCTCGCGGGCGTGGATGACCGCCAGCTCCCGCGTCATCGACAGCACCGCACCCTTCGACGCCGTGTAGGCCAGCTGCGGGGTGGCTGCGCCCATGATGGCCACGAACGAGGCGGTGTTGATGATCGACCCGCCGCCCGCTCGCCGCAGTGCGGGGATGCCGTACTTGCAGCCGAAGAACACGCCCTTGGCGTTGACGGCCATCGTCTTGTCCCAGATGGTCTCCGGCGTCTCGACCGCGTCGTCGTCGCCGTCGAGCATCACCCCGGCGTTGTTGAACAGGACGTGCAACGCCCCGAACGTCGACTCGGCGAACGCGACCATCGCCTCGCAGTCGCGCGCCGACGCGACGTCGGCGGTGAACGTCACCGTGCCGTCGACCGGCTCGGTGATCTCGCGGACGTCCACGGCCACGACCTTGGCGCCCTCGCCGACCATCTTGCTGCACGTCTCGCGGCCGATGCCGCTGCCGGCGCCCGTGACCAGCGCGACCTTTCCCTCCAACCGCGCGGACATCAGATCCTCTCGAAGTAGCGGTGCCGCTCCCAGTCGGTGACGGCGGCATCGAACTGCGCCTGCTCGGTGCGGGCGTAGTGGGTGTAGTGGTCGACGACGTCGTCGCCGAACGCAGCGCGGGTGAACGCCGAGGCCTCGAACAGGTCGGTCGCCTCGCGCAGCGTGCGGGGCACGTGGGGCAGCTCGGTGGCGGCGTACACGTCGCCGGTGAACCTGGGTGGCGGCTGCGTCTCGTTGCGGATGCCGTCGAGACCGGCGGCGAGCAGCGCGGCGAGCGCCAGGTACGGGTTGCAGTCGGCACCGGGGATGCGGCACTCGACCCGCCGTGCTGCACCATGGCCGACGAGGCGCACACCGGCGGTGCGGTTGTCCTCGCTCCACGCCAGTCGCGTCGGCGCCCACGAGCCGTCGACGTAGCGCTTGTACGAGTTCACCGTCGGCGCGAAGAACAGCATCACGTCGGGCACGTGCTGGAGCACGCCCCCCACGAACGAGCTGAGGTCATTGCCGTCGGCGGCGAACGCGTTGGCGTCGTCCCGCCACAGCGAGACGTGGACGTGGCATGACGAGCCGGCCCGGTCGCCGAAGGGCTTGGCCATGAACGTGACCGACAGCCCGCTGCGGTCGGCCAGCTCCTTCAGGCACTGCTTGAACA
Source organism: Acidimicrobiales bacterium (assembly GCA_036275955.1). Lineage (GTDB taxonomy): Bacteria > Actinomycetota > Acidimicrobiia > Acidimicrobiales > CADCSY01 > DATLFP01. Next base: position 8,424 of record DASUCO010000029.1, on the reverse strand, counting down.
CGACGTGCCGGTCCGCCATCTCGAGGATGTCGGCGTAGCGCACGTTGACCTCGTGCTGGCCGAGGCCCCACTCGCCCTTGCTGTTCTCGACCGGCACGCCCGAGCGGTTCAGGTGGCGTCGGGCCTCCTGGTGGAAGCGCTCGGTCCGGGCGCCCTGCAGCAGCTGGTAGTCCTCGAGGTACCAGCCCGCCGGCTCCGGCGCCGTGCCCCGCGCGACGTCGCGATACGAGGTCTCGAACAGGTAGTGCTCGAGCTCGGTCGCCGCCTTGGCCGTGAGTCCCAGCGCCGCCGCCGCGTCGACCTGCGCGCGCAGGATCGATCTCGGCGCAACGGCCGCGTGCTCGACGTCGCACAGCACGAGCGCGGTGGCGTCGAGCCACGACGCCAGTCGCAGCGTCGAGAGGTCGGGCACGAGGTGCACGTCGCCGTAGCCCTGCTGCCACGACGCGAAGCCGTAGCCGGGGATCGGCTCCATCTCCATGTCGGTGGTCAGGAGGTAGTCGCACGCATGGGTGCCGTCGGCCGCCGTCGACTCGAGGAAGAAGCCGGCGTCGAACCGCTTGCCGCACAGCCGCCCGTAGTGATCGGTGAACCCGACGACGACGGTGTCGATGTCGCCCGACTCGACCTTCGTCCGAAGGTCCCCCAGCGAGATCAAGACGGGATGGCCATGTGGCCGTCCATCATGTCGGCCATCACCTGGCGGATGAAGCTCCCTGCCTCGTCGGTGAAGCCACCATCGACGCCGCCGTAGATCGGGGCCGCCTTCGGCGTCTCCGCCTTGTGCTCCTCGGCGTACGCGACGGCCTCGGCCAGGTCCTTGGTGAACTCCTCGACCACGCCCGGCTGCGTCTGCGGGCGCGTCACGGCCATGTGCAGCGCGTTCGGGTACTGCTGGCCGTTGAAGCGCCATCCTCTCGGCCGCATGAAGTCGGCGATGTGGTACACGTCGAACTCGTCCGAGGTGAACGAGAACAGGAACGTCGGCGTGCCGAGCATGCGCAGCTGCGGGTGCGACCGCACCGCGTCCTGCATGGCGTAGCTGGTCTCGAAGATCGCCTTGGCGTACTTGAGGTAGCCCTCCTTGCCCAGGCTGACCATCGCCGCCCACGTGGCCGCCAGGATCCCGCCCGAGCGCGAGCCCTCGATCCCCGGCGAGCAGTACTTGCCGCCGCTCCAGTCAGGCAGGAAGAAGTACTGCGAGTTGCGCAGCGCCTTGTCGCGGAACGCGCACACCGAGCTGCCCTTGAACGCGTAGCCGTACTTGTGGGTGTCCGCACTGATCGACGTCACGCCGGGGACGCGGAAGTCGAAGAGCGGGATGTCGTACCCGAGCTCCTGGCCGAACGGGAGGATGAACCCGCCGAGGCAGCCGTCGACGTGCAGCCCCACGCCCTTCTCGAGCACGACCTCGCTGAGCGCCTCGATCGGGTCGATCGTGCCGTAGCCGTAGTTGCAGGCGGAGCCGATGACGGCGACGGTGTCGCCGTCGATGTGGTCCCGCACCCAGTCGACGTCGACCTGCGTCGTCTGGGGATCGACCGGCGCCTTGCGCACCTCGACGTCGAACAGGTGCGCCGCCTTGTCGAACGCAGGATGAGCGGTCTCGGGCTTGATGATGTTGACGCGGTCGAGGCCGCGCGTCTGGCGTCCGTGCTCCCGGTAGGACAAGACGGCGTGCAGGATCGACCCGGTACCTCCGGTGGTGACCAGGCCCACTGGCTCGGTGTCGGTCACCGCGTCGGCATGGAGCATGTCGAGCGTCATGGCGATGATCTCGCCCTCGAAGCGGGTCATGCTCGGGCAGATGTCGCGCTGCAGGGCGTTGACGTGGGCGTAGTGCCCGAACGCCTCGTTCATGAACGCGTAGTGCTCGTGGTCGCCGCAGTACATCGTCCCCGAGACCTTGCCGCCCTCCCAGAACTGGTCCTCCTCCTTGGCCATGGTGGCCAGCTGCTGGAGGACCTCCTCGCGGGGGATGCCCTTCTCGGGAAGCGATCGGTTGACGCCGTATCGCTCGGCGTACGGGAAGCGAGCCATGGCGCGCAGTCTCCTACGTGTCACGTCGATGCGCTACACAGCGACCGTGAAGCCGCAGGCGCGCCTGGCCCGCATCTGCCTGTCGCTGCCCGAGGCGACCGTCGTCGAGCAGTGGGGTGGTCCGACCTATCGCGTGCGCAACAAGATCTTCGCCATGCAACCGGGCGACGGCGAGGCGCCGCCGCAGGTGTGGTTCAAGGCCGAGCCCGGCGTCCAGGCCGCGCTGATCGCCGAGGATCCGGACCGGTGGTTCGCGCCGCCGTACCTGGGCCCGAAGGGGTGGGCGGCGGCGTGGCTCGCCGACGCCGACTGGGACCACGTCGGCGACCTCATCGAGAGCAGCTTCCGGCTGGTCGCGCCGAAGCGACTCTCGAAGCTGCTCGACCCGTCGTGATCGCACGCTTTGGTGATGCCAGCGGGGCGGATGTGGCGCGCTGGCATCACCAGAACGGTTCCTCTAGGCCGCCGTGTTGCGCTGAAGGGGCAGTGTCATCGCCAGCTCGCTGCCGTCGAAGGCGAGGCGGGCGTCGGGCGCAGTGCGGTGGACGAAGTCCACGACCGGTCGGTTGTCGGCCAGCATCGTCGCCGTGAAGCGCTCGATGCCGCGGCGAGCAGCCGCGCCTCCGAGCTTCCGCATCAGCACCGTGCCCACGCCGTGGTGCTGCCACGCGTCGGCGATGACGATGGCGACGTCGGCCGCCGTCGGCTCGTCGGGCAGTCGGTCGTAGCTGGCCAGGCCGACGATCTCGTCGCCCATCATCGCCACCAGTGCCTCGCTGCAGCACTCGCTCGGGTGCACCACGAGGTCGACGAGGCGATCGTCCACACGGGGCAGGGAGAAGAAGCGCCGGTACATCGTCTCCATGGACAGGCCGGCCAGGAACTCGCGCACGAGGTCCCGGTCGTCGTTCGTGAGCGCCCTGACGTCGATCATCGTTCCGGGCACTCGTTCCTCGCGCCCATGAACATCGATCATCGTTCGCCCCGCAGGATGAGGCAGGTGGTGGTGCCCTGGGCATGGAGCTTGCCGTCGGGCCCGGTGATCGTGGCCTCGGCGGTGGCGATGCGACCGCCGGCATGGGTGACGCGCGCCTCGCACCGCAGCCGACCGGTCGTCGCGGTGATGCCGCGGACCAGCTTCACCCCGAGGTCGACCGTCGTGTACCCGGTGCCGGCCGGCAACGTGGAGTGCACCGCACAGCCGAGGGCGGAGTCGAGCAAGGTCGCCGCGAACCCGCCGTGCACGCCGCCCATCGGGTTCAGGAGCCACTCGGCGGTGTCGGCCTCGAAGACAGCGCGGCCGACCTCGACCTCGACGAGCTCGAAGCCCAGCGTGCGGGCCATGGGCGGCGGCGGCACGTGGCCGTCGATCAGCGACTGGAGGGCGTCGACGCCGGCCATCGTCGGCAGCGCGCCGGACGTCGCTGCCGGGTCGTCCCAGGTGTAGGTCCGTGTCCGCGTGCTGGTCATGCCATCTCCGTTGCGGCGAGGGAGCGCACGTGGCGCTCGAGGTGGTCGGTGACGCGATCGACGTGGGTGACGTCGTCGTGGAGCTGGTGCAAGAGCAGCGCTCCCTCGATGGAGGCCGCCATGAGGGAGGCGAGCGCGTTCGGGTCGACGTCGGCCAGGAGCTCGCCGCGCTCGACGCCGCGCCGCGCCTGGCGCGCGATGAGGCCGAGGAGCTGCGTCATCCGGGCGCGGGCCCGGGCGTGGAGGCGGGGGTCGACGCCGCTCGACTCGACCGCGGTGTTCAGCGTCGGGCACCCGCCCGGGAACGGCGGGTCGTGGGCGAAGTCCCGGAACGCGCCGACGATGGCGACGAGGCGGTCGACCGCGCCGGTGGCGGCCCGCACCCGGTCGGCGATGAGCTCGCCCTGGAGGTCGGCGTTGCGGTCGTACGCCGCCAGCGCCAGCTCCTCCTTGCTGGCGAAGTGGTTGTAGATGCCGCCCTTCTCCAGGCCGGTGGCGGCCATGACCTCGGCCAGCGTCGTCGCCTGGTAGCCGCGCTCGTTGAAGAGCGGGCCGACGGTGTCGAGTATTCGCTGGCGGGTGGTGGCACCCTTCGTGGTCGGCACGGTCACAAGAACCGACCGTGCGGTCTGTTTGTTCCCGGGGAGGGGTACGTGGCGGATGGGGAGTGCATCGAGCCGGCTGTCCTGGCGCGGCTGCTGCCCTACCTGACCGAGTCGATCATGGTGATCGGCCTCGACGGGAAGGTCCGCGCCAACCTGGCGCCGCCCGGCGGGATCCTCGGGCAGGGCGACCGGCAGGGGACCTCGGTCTTCGAGTACTTCCACCCGGACGACATGGCGGCCGGAATGGAGCTGGCCGTCAGCGCCCGCGACACCGAACCGGGCTGGCAGGGCTCCGGCGTCATCCGCATGCGCAAGGCCGACGGCACCTACGAGGCGTACGAGCTGACCGTCGTGAACCACACCGACGATCCGGTGCTCCAGGGCTTCGTGGCCCGCACCCGGTCGATCGACGGCTACGACACCTCGGAGTACAGCGTCCCCGACCACGACGAGCTCATCGAGTCGCTGGCCGAGGCGGTGCCGGTCGCCATCATGCTGATCGACCCGTTCGGCGAGCCGCTGTTCGTGAACCGCGCCGCGGTCACGCTCCTCGGCGCGGAGGTCGACGAGCTGCGAGCGCGCGGGCTTCCCGAGCTGGCGCCGGCCCTCGCCGAGCGCGGCGCCCAACCCGGCGAGTCGACGGTGGAGCTCCGCCTCGGCGGCCGCGTCCTGTGCGCCCGTCTCGTGTCGCGGGGGCGGCCCGGTCGGGTGGCCAGCATCGTCGTGACGCTGGAGGACGTCACCGAGCTGACGAGGCGGGCCAACCACGACCCGCTCACCGGACTGCCCAACCGCGCTGCCGTGCTCGACGAGCTCAACGCCCGGCTGGCCGACGCACCGTCGGGCGTGACGGTCATCTACTGCGATCTCGACGGGTTCAAGCTGGTCAACGACCGCTTCGGGCATGCCGTGGGCGATCGCGTCCTCATGCAGGTGGCCGAGGTGCTGCGCGGCGCCGTGCGCGAGGGTGACCTGGTGGGCCGCATCGGCGGCGACGAGTTCGTGTTCGTCTGCAACGACCTCGACGATGTCGCGCTGACGAGCGTGAGCGAGCGCATCACGAGGGGACTCACCATGTCGTCGTCATCGCCCGAGGGGCCCGGCATCACCGTGAGCCTGGGCGTGGCCCGCGGCCGGCCGGGTGACACGTCGCGCGACGTGCTGCACCGCGCCGATGTCTCCATGTACGCGGCGAAGCGCGCGACCGAGGTCGGCTAGGAAGAGGTCGTGGCTGCCCGCGCCCTCGTCCTGGAGGCACCGCGGCAGCTGGTCGAGCGGGCCATCCCGCTGCCGGACGTCGGTGAGGACGACGCGCTGCTGCGGGTCGAGGCGTGCGGCTTGTGCGGCACCGACCACGAGCAGTTCACCGGGCTCCTGCCAGGTCCCGGCCCGTTCATCCCGGGGCACGAGACCGTCGGCGTCATCGAGCGCATCGGGTCCGTGGCCGCCACCCGCTGGGGCGTCGGGGAGGGTGACCGCGTCGCCGTCGAGGTCTTCCAGTCGTGCCGCTCGTGCGATGCCTGCGCCAGCGGCGAGTACCGGCGCTGCGCGCGACACGGTCTCGCCACGATGTACGGCTTCGTGGGCGTCGACGTCGAGCCCGGCCTCTGGGGCGGCTACGCCACGCACCAGTACCTGGGTCCCGACTCGCTGGTGCTGCCCGTCCCGCCGTCGCTCGATCCGGTCGTCGCGACGCTGTTCAACCCGCTCGGAGCCGGCATCCGGTGGGGTGTGACCGTGCCCGACACCCAGCTCGGCGCCGTCGTCGCCATCCTCGGGCCCGGCATTCGCGGCCTGTCCGCGGTCGCCGCGTGCAGGGACGCCGGCGCCGGCTTCGTCATGGTCACCGGCGCCGGTCCTCGCGACGCGCCGCGACTCGAGATGGCGACGCGCTTCGGCGCCGATCTCGTCGTCGACGTCCTCGAAGAGGATCCCGTGCGCGCGCTGCGGTCGGCCACCGGCGGCACCCAGGCCGACGTCGTGCTGGACGTGACCGCCAAGGCGCCCGCCGCGTTCGGCCAGGCCATCCGCCTGGTGCGGCCCGGTGGCACCGTCGTCGTGGCCGGGACCCGCGGCAGCGACGACACGCCGGGCTTCTCGCCCGACACGATCGTCTACAAGGAGGCGCGCGTCATCGGCGCGCTGGGGGTCGACACCACCGCGTACCGCGCTGCCCTCGACCTGCTGGCGACCGGCCGCTACCCGTTCGCCGACCTGCCCCGCGAGGTCGCCGACCTCGAGGGCCTGCCGTCGCTGCTCGAGCTGCTGGCCGGCGACCGTGACGGCGTGCCACCGGTACACGGGGTGCTGGCACCCAGGTAACGGATCACTTCGCGGGGAAGCCGTCGACGATGCGCTGGAAGCGGTCCTGCAGCACGGGCAGGAACTCGCGGTCGGTGAAGATGTAGGGGCGGCGGTTGCGGATGGCGTCCTCGACCATGAGCGCCACCTCGGCCGGCTGCTTGCCGCCCTCGAGCATCGCCTTGAACGCGGCGCGCTGCGCGGGGTCAGGGTCGAACGGGCGACCGGCCAGCTCGGCGGGGCGGTTGCGGGCGGAGTCCATGATGTCGGTGTTCACGAAGCCGGGGCACAGGACCGACGCGCCGATCTTGTCGGTCGTCATGGCCAGCTCGGCCTGCAGCGTCTCGGTGATGGCGACCACCGCGAACTTCGTCGCGTTGTAGGGACCCATCATCGGTCCGGCCATCATCCCGGCCATCGACGCGGTGTTCACGATGTGGCCCTCTTCGCCCGACTCCAGCATCGTCGGTAGGAACGCCCGCAGCCCGTGGATGACGCCCCACAGGTTGACGTCGAGCACCCACTTCCAGTCGTTGGTGGTCAGCTCGGCGATGGGACCGCCGCCACCGACGCCGGCGTTGTTGCACAGCACGTGCACGGCACCGAACGTGTCGAACGCCTTGGCCGCCAGCGCGTCGACCGACTCGCCGCGACCGACGTCGGCGACCACGGGCAGCACGTTCGAGCCCGACTCTCGCATGTTGCCGGCCACCTCGTTGAGCCGCGGCTCCTCGACGTCGGCGAGCACGACGTTCATCCCCAGCGCGCCGAAGCGCTCGGCGAACGCGCGCCCCATGCCGCTGGCTGCACCGGTCACGACCGCGGTGCGGCCCTCGAAGGTCTCCATGCGGTCTTCCTACTAGGAGAGGTAGGCCGCCGTCTCCGCGTCCGCCGGGAAGAACATCTCGATCGCCAGCTCGGCCAACGTGATGTCGACCGGCGTGCCGAACACCGAGATCGTGCTCATGAACGACAGCACGCGGTCGCCCACGCGCAGCTGCAGCGGCAGCAGCACCTGCGACGGCGGCACCGTCACGTTCGGATGGCGGCGGCCGGCGTAGCCGCGCATCTCCTCGAGCAGCTCCACCAGGTCCGGATCGGCGGAGACCGACACTTGGTGCTGCAGACGGCTCAAGAGGTGGTCGGCGTACTCGTCGAAGTTCGGGATCCGCGGCGCCAGGCCGTCGGGGTGCATGCTCAGCCGGTAGACGTTGAGCGGCGGTCCCAGCAGCGAAGGGTCCACGCCCTCGGTCAGCGCCAGCGCCTGGTCGTTGGCATCGACGAGATCCCACCGTCGGTCGACGGCGATGGCCGGATACGGGTGGCGCTGCAGCACCAGCTCGATGGCGGCTCGGGCCTGCTCCATCTCCGGCGCAGACAGCTCGGTCTCGCGGTAGAGCGGTGCGAACCCGGCCGCCGTCAGCAGGCCGTTGCGCTCCCGCAGCGGCACGTCGAGCTGCTCGGCCAGGTGCACGACCATCTCCCTGCTCGGCCGCGCCCGGCCGGTCTCGATGAAGCTCAGGTGGCGCGACGACACGCCGGCAGCCGACGCCAGCTCGAGCTGGCTCATGCGTCGGCTCGCCCGCCACTCGCGCAGCATCGTCCCGAACCCGGAGTCCGCCGTTGCCAGTGCTGTCATGCGGTCGACGGTAGTGACGGCTGCGACAGCGGACGACTACCAACCAGGTAATCGTCTGACGTCGCCCTGGGAGCGCATCGTCAGGACATGACCACCACCGAGACCAACCTTGACTCCGTCATCGACACCTACTTCGCCATGTGGAACGAGCCCGACCGCGCCAAGCGGCTCGAGGTGATCGCCCAGGCGTGGACCCCCGAGTGCCACTACGTCGACCCGCTGTCCGACGTCACCGGCTACGACGGCCTGGCCGACATGGTCGAGGGCGTGCGGGCCCAGTTCCCCGGCGCCACCCTGCAGCGCACTGGCGACATCGACGCCCACCACGACGTGCTGCGCTTCCCGTGGAGCGCCACCGGCGCCGACGGC
>DASUCO010000028.1:0-13653 GCA_036275955.1 Acidimicrobiales bacterium | reverse complement strand
CGCCAGCACAGGTCGAGGTCCTCGCCGTGCATCGGGATCTCGGGATCGAACCCGCCGAGGACGCGGAACAGGTCGGCGCGCACGAGCACGCACGCGCTGGGCACGAGGAACACGTCGCGGATGGCGTCGTGCTGCTCCTGGTCGAGCTCGCCGCGCTCGACGATCGGCGCGACGACGCCGGTCTTGTCGGCGACGAGGCCGACGTCGAGCAGCCGGGTCGGGTCCTCCCACTCGACGAGCTTGGGACCGACGACGCCGGCGTTGGAGCGCAGCGCCTCCTCGACCAGGTTGCGGATGGCCGACGGGTCGAGCGCCACGTCGTCGTGGCAGAAGCAGTAGAACGCGGCGCCCTCGACGACCTCGAGCACCTCGTTGGCGGCGGTGGAGAACCCCGGGTTGCCCTCGATCGAGCGCACGTACGCGGACGGCAGCACGGCGGCCACCCGGCCGATGAGCGGGTCGACGGCGCCCTCGGGTGGCGCCCCGACGTCGACGACCAGCACGGACAGGTTCGGGTAGTCCTGGGCGTCCAGCGAGGCGAGGACCTCCTCGAACCACTCGCCCGGCTCGTGGGCGACGACGGTGACGACGACCGGCGGGGCGTGGGCGGTGTCCTCGGTCGCCTCGTCCCCGGTCGCCTCGACGTCGACCTCGGCGGACGCCCCGGCGGGCTCGACGGTGGTGTCGGGCGAGGTCACGGGCGGTCAAACGTACTTCGCCCAAGTGCTTGCAACTGTTATGCAAATGGGATACAGTGGTTGCACACACCGCGGCACCCCCCGCCGCCAGAACAGGAGTCCCACATGAACGACGTCCGCTCCACCATCAAGGACGCCGCCTACATCGGCATCGGCTTCGGCGTGCTGGCCTTCCAGAAGGCCCAGGTCCAGCGCCAGGAGCTGCAGAAGCGTCTCCAGACCGGCCTCGGCGACGCCAAGGGCGGCTTCGGCAAGCTCGGCGACGACGTGCAGGACCGGTTCAAGCTGGTCGAGGAGCGTCTCGAGGCGCTCACCAAGCAGGTCGAGGCTGCGGCCGACGACGTCGAGGAGCGCTTCGAGAAGGCGCTCGACGAGGTCCAGGCCCGTCTGCCCGAGCAGGCCAAGGAGCTCTTCAGCAAGGCCCGCGAGGCCGGCAAGGACGCTCGCTCGCAGGTGCGCCAGCTGGTGAAGACCACCACCCCGGCCAAGACCACCGCGAAGAAGACCACGACCAAGGTCGCCTAGGTCACACCCGCGAAGCTCGCCCCCGGTCCGATCCCCCCCGACGGACCGGGGGCACCTTCGCGTTTTGGCCTGCATCGGTCGCGCCTGAGCGCGTTCGATGCAGGCCAAACCCCTCAGGGGGTTAGAAGGCGGCGTCGCCGAAGTCGAAGAGGGCGCCGTCCTGGCCGAGGAGCCAGTAGCCGTTGCCGGTCGGCGTGGTCGCCATGCCGGCGATCGGGGCCGCCAGCGACGTGCCGCCCAGCGAGCCGTAGAAGTACCGGTTGCCGGCCGGGAACGAGAACACGCCCCCGTCGGACGCCACGAACCAGTAGGCGAGGCCGCGCGGGTGCACGGTCATGCCGAGGATCGGCCTGTTCAGCACGATGTTCCCGGTCGAGCCGCGGAACACGGCCGAGCCGAAGGTGAAGATGCCGCCGTCGCGGGCGACCAGGTAGTAGCCCTGGCCCGTCGGGTGCACGGCCATGCCGACGACGGGCTGGTTGAGCTTCACCGCGCCCATCGAGCCCAGGTAGGTGGCGTCGCCGAAGGTGAAGATCCCGCCGTCCGAGGCGACCAGGTAGAAGCCGCGTCCGCTCGGTGTGGCGGCGATGCCGACGATCGGCTTGTTCAGCCTGCGGCCGCCGAGCGAGCCGAGGTTGGGCGCGTCGCCGAACTGGAAGACGCCACCATCGCTGGCGGCGAGCCAGTAGCCCTTGCCGGTGGCGGTGAGCGCCATCCCGACGACGGGCTTGGCCAGCGCGATGCCCTCCATCGAGCCGTAGGTGCCGGCCTCGCCGTAGGACAGCGCCTCGCCCGCGGTCGACGTGATCACCACGCCGCTGCCGGTGCGCAGCGTCGCGATGCCGACGGCCGGCGCGTTCAGCGACGGGTCGATGATGCGGTACCAGTCCGACTTCAGGCCCAGCTTGGAGCGCAGGTCGTTGGCGCTGACCGTCAGCGACGTCTTGTCGCCGACGACGCGGACGTTGAGCGCGCGCCCGCCGTCCTGGCCGAGCCCGTTGCGGGACGACACGGTGATGGTCTGCAGCGTTCCGACCGACGGGTACGCCTGCTGCACCTTGGAGACGAAGATGTCGGTGTTCCACTGGTGGTTCGGGTTCGAGCTGACGTCGTCACCGGTGTCGGGGACCGCCGGGAACGTGCCGCCGGCGGTGTGGCCACCGGTCGAGGACGAGAACTCGGTGCGGGCCACGGCGCCGTCGGGGTGGACGCGCACCTCGCCGGTCGTCTGGGAGATGGCGCGGTCGGTGTTGACGTGCTCGATGCGGGTGCCGTTCAGGCCGGCGCCCCCGTAGACCTGACACGCCGTCGTGTCGCACGTCTTGAACGCCTGCGAGACCGGGTTGCGGTTCTCCGCCCACGCGTAGGACCGGGCCGCGACGGTCTGGGCCTTCAGCGCGTTGAGGCCGCGCCCGCCGTCCGCGTCACCCCACGATGCCGGCGATTCGCGCGGCACCACGCCGCGCAGGTACTGCTCCATCGCGACGTAGTTGATGACGCGGGTGAAGCCGATCCCGCTCTCGGTGATGAGTCGCATCATCACCGTCCCGCGGTACGCGCGCTTGTTGACCCCGCACACGTTGATCATCTGGTTGACGTCGTCACCGGCGTAGGCGGTCCGCGCCTCGACGTTCGTCGACGTCGGCACCGTGCGCACCACCGTCCACGGCCCCGAGCACGACGAGCCCCGCTCGATGACCCAGCCGGCCGCCGTGTAGCGGACGCGCGCCGCCTCGTTCGCCGCGAACGCGTCCTCGGCGCTCGACGCCAGCGTGAAGGCGCCGCTCGAGGTGACGATCATGTCCTTCGGGGCCGTGGTGGTCCCGTCGAACTCGACGAGCTTCACGCCGATGATGCCGTCGGCCTTGGTCCCCTTCGTCGTCCCGCCGTAGAAGTGGTCGAGGATCTGCGAGTACGGCCAGTCCTCGTCGACGGCGTAGCCGAGCGATCCGTACTGGCCCAGCCCGCGCCCGTGGCCCCAGCCGTGGCCCTCGAACTCGATGTGGCTGGAGGGGTAGGCGTGCGCCGACGGTGCGCCGATCACCGGCAGCGCCACCAGCGCGCAGATGAGCGCGAACACGCGCAGGGGGGACCGCACCGGGCAAATCGTACCGGCCCTCATCATCTGGTTCGACGACTGGGCACTACCGTTCGTTCCCGTGAAACGCCTGCTCGGACGGCTCCTCTTCCCGCTGCGGTGGTTCGACAGCCGCTTCCGGAGCATCCACGAGCACCTCGAGGTGTCCCTGGATCACAAGCTCGAGCCCGCTCTGCTGCGCCGCTTCGACCACGTCGACACCGAGCTGCGCACGATCACCGGGGACCTGGTCGAGCGCATCAGCAGCGACACCCAGACCTCAGCCGAGTTCGCCGCGACGTTCCGGCGCTCCACCGACCGGCTGCACGACGAGCTGCACGCGATGTGGGCGTTCCTGACCGCCGACGCCGATCCGCGGTTCGCCGAGCTGCTGCGCCGCTGCGCCGCGGGCGACGGCCAGGCCGACATCGAGCTGGCCAAGCTGCTGCACGAGCAGCTGCCGGGCCTGTCCGATCGCATCGTCGGCGAGCACGAAGGCGAGCGCCTGCCGATCGGGCCGGGCACGGCCGACTTCCTGAACTGGGCGATGGGCCACAACGGGCCGGCGGGCCAGGCCGGCGTGTGGTGGAACCCGCCGGTGACCACGTTCCACCACGACGGCACCGTCCGCTCCGGCGACGTGAACGAGCGCATCGTCGAGATCCCGTACGTGTTCGGCGCCGTCGGCGCGCTGCCGCCGGGATCGCACATCCTCGACTTCGGTGCCACCGAGTCCACCGTCGCCTTCTCGCTCGCCGCGCTCGGCCACGACGTGATCGCCGCCGACCTGCGCCCGTACCCACTGCAGCACCCGCGCCTGCGAGCGCAGGTGGGGCCCATCGAGGAGTGGGACGGCCCAGATCGGCCGCTCGACGCGGTGGTGTGCCTCAGCGCGCTGGAGCACGTCGGCCTCGGTGCCTACGACGAGGCGCCGACCGACGGTGACCTCGACCGGACGATCGCCGAGCTGTTCAAGTCGTGGCTGCGGCCCGGCGGCGAGCTGGTGCTGACGGCGCCGTACGGCATCTGGGAGCTGGGCGAGACGCAGCGCGTGTACGACGCCGCCCACCTCGACGCGCTGCTGGCCGGCTGGCGCATCGTCGACCGCGGCGTGTGCGTGCAGACGGCCCACGACCGGTGGGAGCGGGCCGACGGCGAGCCCCCGGCGTCGACGTGGGACGGCGGCACGCGCGGCGTCGTGCTGCTGCGGGCCACGCCTGCATGACGGACGCTGCCTGGAAGGTCGTCTTCGACCTGCAGGCCACGCAGTCGACGGCGCACGCCGAGCGGGGCGTGGCGCGCTACGTGAAGGAGCACGTGCGGGCGCTGCTCCGTCGCGGCGTGGGCGAGGCGATGGTGCTCAACCCTCACCTCCCGTTCCCGCGGCGGCTGGACCAGGACCTGCTGACGTCGCCCAAGCTGCAGTGGAACACCCAGTCCGTCCTGCGCTCGGTGGCGGAGTCGGCCGGCGGTCCGCTCGCCTACTTCCTGATGTCGCCGTTCGAGATGTCGCTGCGGGCCGAGGGCGACGTGCCGCCGCACGCGCTGCGCGGCTCGATGCCGGTGCTCACCACGCTCTACGACCTCATCCCGTTCCGCATGGCCGACCGGCCGCCGTGGAACGACGAGAAGCTGCTGCGCCGCTACCGCGGCCGGGTCGAGACGTTCCACCACCTCGACCTCATCCTCACGATCTCCGAGCACACGCGTCGCGACGCAATCGAGCTGCTCGGACTGGACCCGAACAGGCTCGTCAGCATCGGCGCCGGCGTGTCGCCCTACTTCCGTCCGGAGCAGCCCGGCGACGCGTCCGCCGCGGTCGTCGCCCGCGAACGCCCCACGCTCACGAAGCCCTACGTGTTCTGCCAGTCCGGTGGCGCCCCGCACAAGAACACCGAGCGGCTCCTCGAGGCGTGGTCACGACTGCCGGGCGACGTGCGGGCCGCGCACCAGCTGGTCGTGCACTGCGCCCTCGACCCGGGGACGCGGGACGTCTGGAACCGGCGCGCGGAGGCGCTCGGCGTCACCGATGACGTCGTCTTCTCGGACTACGTGCCCGAGCACGTGCTGCGGGCCATGTACCAGCGCGCCGAGCTGACGATCGTGCCGTCGCTGTACGAGGGCTTCGGGTTTCCGGCGGCCGAGTCGATGCGGTGCGGCACGCCCGTCATCACCTCGCGCACGTCGTCGCTCCCGGAGATCGTCGACTGGGCCGACGCCACGTTCGATCCCGAGGACCCGGACGCCATCGCCGCCGCGATCACGCGTGGCCTGACCGACGACGCGTTCCGCGACCAGCTCTCGGCCCAGGGCGCAGCACGGGCGCCGCTCTTCACGTGGGACGCCGTCGCCCAGCGCACGATCGATGCCATGGCGCGGGTGCTGGGTCCGGCGCCGGCCGATCGGACGACGCTGCCGTATCGGATCGCGCTCGTCGGACCGATGCCGCCGACGGAGTCCGGCATCGCCGACTACAACGCGCGGCTGGTGCCGGCGCTGGCGCGCCACGCCGAGGTCGACCTTTTCACCCCGGGCGCGCGACCCCCGCAACCCGTCGCCGACGGCGTTCGCTGGTTCCCGCCGCGCGCGCTCAAGGAGACGACGAGCCCGTGGGCGTACGACGCGGTCGTGTACACGGTCGGCAACAGCGACGACCACCACGACCTCTACGACCTCGCGCAGGAGTTCCCCGGTGTCCTGTGGATGCACGACGTGCGACTCCCGGGGCTGTACCTGACGTATGCGCGGGACCGGCTGCCCGACGGCCTCGGCGACGACTTCCTGCGCGATCGCCTCCTGCGCCAGTACCGCCGCCGGTTGCCACTGCACCTCGACTGGACGACGGGCGCGGTGCCGACCGACTGGGGCGAGTACGGCCTCGGCCTGAGCAAGGAGCTGGTCGACGTTGCCCGCGCCGTCGTCGTGTCGTCGCACACCGCGGCCCGGCTCCTCGCCCTGGACCAGCAGCCCGACGCGCGGCCCATCCCAGAGGTCGAGGTGCTCCCACTGGCGGCGCCGTCGATCCTGCGCGGGCGGGCACCGGCGCGTCGCTCGCTCGTGTGCTTCGGCATGGTGGCGCCGGTGAAGGCGCCCGAGCTGCTGATCTCGGCGCTGGCGTCGATCGACGACGCCACGCTCACCTTCGTCGGACCGGTCGGCGACGGCTACCGCCAGCACCTCGAGGCGCATGCCGCGGCGGCGGGGGTCGCCGACCGCGTGACGATCACCGGCCGGATCGAGCACGACGAGTACGAGCGGTGGCTGCGCACGGGATCGCTGGCGCTCCAGCTGCGGCACGAGACGAACGGCGAGTCGTCCGCCGCCGTGCTCGACTGCCTGGCCGCCGGGCTGCCCGTCGTCACCAACCTGCCGGCCGCCGCGGAGCTGCCCGGGGGGACGGTGCAGACGGTCGCGTGGGACATCGACGCCGTGGGCCTGGCCGCCGCCATCACGTCGCTGCTCGACGACGACGAGGCGCTCGAAGCGCTCGGCCAGCGAGGACAGGCCTACGCGGCCAGCTGGACCTTCGACGACGTGGCCGCCCGCCTCGTCAGCGTGCTGCGCGCACTCGTTCCAGCGCGCCCTTGATCGCGTCGCGCTCACGGGCGTCGTGGCTGAGCTCGAGCAGGGCCAGCAGCCGCGCCTGCCAGCCGTCGAGCACCGACGCGTCCGGCCCCGTCTTCTCCAGCCACGCCAGGTCGTTCCCCAGCAGCTCGAGCTGCAGCTCCACCTCGGTGTAGCGGGCGACCACGAGCGGCAACCGATCGGCCTTGGCCGGTGGGTAGCTGGTGCCGTCGACGAGATCGAGCGGGTCGACCTTGAACACGCCGGCCAGCAGAGCGACGGTGCGCTCGCTCGGGTCGCTCATGCCCGCCTCCAGGTGCGAGACCGCCACCCGGGAGATGCCGACGCGCTCGGCCAGGTCCTGCTGCGTCCACCCGAGCTTGGCCCGGAGGTCGGCGATCCGGCGCCCGAGCGACTCGTCCACGCCCGGAAGGCTACGGCCGCTGTCAACGCGATCCCGGACCTGGGCGTCTGTCAGGGTGATGATGGGATCGGTGGCACTCGACGATGCGGCGGCGGCGCCCGGTGCCGCCGCGACCGTCGAGGCGCTGTTCCGCTCTGAGTACCGGTCGCTCGTGCGGCTGGCCGCGCTCCTGCTCGACGACCGCGGCGCGGCCGAGGAGGTCGTCCAGGACGCGTTCGTGAAGCTGCAGGGGGGCTGGGATCGCGTGCGGGACCCGGCACGCGCACCGGCCTGGCTGCGCAGCGCCGTGCTCAACGGCGCCCGCTCGCGGCTCCGCCACCGCGGTGTGCGCCGCCGGCACCTGCAACCGGTGCCGGCCGTCCACGAGTCGGCCGCCGCTGGCGCCGAGCGAAGCGACGAGCAGCGCCGCGTGCTCGCCGCGCTGCGCACCCTGCCCACCCGCCAGCGCGAGGCGCTCGTGCTCAAGTTCTACGCCGAGCTGTCGGAGGCCGAGACGGCCGCCGCCATGGGCGTGTCGGCCGGATCGGTGAAGACGCACGTGCATCGCGGGCTGGCCGCGCTCGAGCGACTGCTGGAGGAGGAGCGATGACCGAGCGCACCGAGGATCGACTGCGCGCCGCGCTGCGGGCGGAGGCCGACGACGTCAGCGTCGATCCGGACGCGTGGTCGAAGGTGCAGCGACGCGCTGGGGCGCACCGATCGTCCGCGGCGCGGACGGTCGTGCTCGTCGCCGCCGGCGTGCTGCTCCTCGTCCTCGGGGCCGGCGCCATGCTCCTGCAGGACGACGACACGACGGTCGACGTGCGGCCGGCCGACGACGGCACGACGACGTCCTCGGTCGTCGACAGCACCACCACGACCGTCACCGTCGAGGAGCCGGCCTTCGACGGCATCTGGCCGTTCACGTCGCAGGAGCAGGTCGACGCGTACGTGGCGGATCCCGGGATCGGCATGTTCTTCGACGCCGACGTGACCGCGCTCGAGTTCGCCCGCGCGTACCTCGGCATGCCCGAGCCCGTCGTGCGGCGCGGGTTCCAGGTGGCCGAGGGCGACTCCGGCTCCGTGCAGCTGTCCTCCCGCGACCGCTCGCCGATGGTCACGACGGTCTGGGTGCACCGCTACGGCGGGGAGGACGGCGCGTACGCCGTGTACCTGGCCGAGACGCCGAACATCCAGGTCGACCGAGAGGCGCTCGACGATCCGGTGCGAGCACCGTCGGTCGCGGTGTCGGGGACGAGCACGGCGTACGAGGCGCACGTGGACGTCGAGGTGCGCGACGCGGAGGGTCGGGTCCTCGGCCGGACGTACGTGATGGGCGGCGCCAACGGCGAGCTGGGCGCGTTCGCGGGCGAGGTGTCGTTCGACGAGCCGACGACGCCCACCGGCGCGATCGTGCTCTCGACGTCGTCGGCCGAGGACGGATCGCTGCAGGAAGCGACGGTCGTCCCCATCCGGTTCGAGCTCGCCACCGCGGAGACCGCGTTCTCGGTGTTCTTCCATCGGGACGAGCAGCTGGTCGAGGTCCGACGGATCGGACCGAGGACGGCCGGCGTGTTGCGGCAGGCGCTCGAGGCGCTCGTGGCTGGTCCTCGACCGGAGGACGGCGACGGGCTCGACTCGCTGTTCTCCGAGGAGACCGCCGACGTGCTGGCCGGCGTGTCCATCACCGACGGCACCGCCGTCCTCGATCTGGCGTACGAGGTCAACAACGCGTCGACCTCGGCCGGGTCGGCGGCCTTCCTCGCCGAGCTGGACGCCACCGTGTTCCAGTTCCCGACCGTGGAGCGCATCGAGTACCGGCTGGGGGGCTCCTGCGACGCGTTCTGGGAGTGGCTCCAGTACGGCGACTGCCGGATCATCGAGCGCTCCTGAACCCTGCCAACCCAGTTGGCAGACAGACGGTCCGGCGCAGGGCAGGATGCTCGTCATGGCTCCCCGCGCGCTCATCACCGGCATCACCGGCCAGGACGGCTCCTACCTGGCCGAGCTCCTCCTCGACAAGGGCTACGAGGTGGTCGGCATGGTCCGGCGCTCGAGCACGGTGAACTTCGAGCGGATCGCGCACATCCAGGACCGACTCATCCTCGACCCGTACACGGCGTCGGGCGACCTCCTCGACGAGGCGTCGCTCATCGCCATCCTGGCCGAGCACCGCCCGAACGAGGTCTACAACCTGGCCGCGCAGTCGTTCGTGCAGACGTCGTTCAACCAGCCGGTGCTCACCGGTGAGATCACCGGCCTGGGCGTGACGAGGCTGCTCGACGCCATCCGGATCGTCGACCCGGACATCCGCTTCTACCAGGCGTCGTCGTCGGAGATGTTCGGCAAGGTGCAGGAGGTGCCCCAGCGCGAGAGCACGCCGTTCTACCCCCGCTCCCCGTATGGCTGCGCCAAGCTCTACGGCCACTGGATCACGGTGAACTACCGCGAGTCCTACGACCTGCACGCCAGCAGCGGGATCCTGTTCAACCACGAGTCGCCGCGACGGGGCCTCGAGTTCGTGACCCGCAAGATCACCGACGCGGTGGCCCGCATCAAGCTCGGCATGCAGCAGCAGCTGAAGCTCGGCAACCTCGACCCCGAGCGCGACTGGGGCTTCGCCGGCGACTACGTCGAGGCCATGTGGCTGATGCTGCAGCAGGACAAGCCGGGCGACTACGTCGTCGCCACCGGCGAGACGCACTCGGTGCGCCGCTTCTGCGAGATCGCGTTCGGCCACGTGGGGCTCAAGTGGGAGGACCACGTCGTCACCGACGAGAAGTTCATGCGCCCGGCCGAGGTCGACCTGCTCATCGGCGATCCGTCCAAGGCGGAGAAGACGCTCGGCTGGAAGCGCAAGTGCTCGTTCGAGGACCTCGTGACGATGATGGTCGACGCCGACGTCAAGGCACTCTCGTCCTGAGAAGCGTCTGCGTGTTCCTCGGGTCGCACCGGGCGCCGAAGTACGACACCGCGGCGGTGCGGCTGGGGAGGACGATCGCCGAGCGCGGGCTGACGCTGGTCTACGGCGGCGCGTCGGTGGGGCTGATGGGCGTGCTGGCCGACGCCGCGCTCGACGCGGGCGGCGACGTCGTCGGCGTGATCCCCTCCGGCCTGTTCGACGTCGAGGTGGCGCACAGCGGGCTCACCGCGCTCCACGAGACCCCGTCGATGCACGAGCGCAAGGCGCTCATGTACGACCTCTCCGACGCGTTCATCGCGTTCCCCGGCGGCTTCGGCACGCTGGACGAGACGTTCGAGGCGATCACCTGGTCGGCGCTGGGGATCCACGCCAAGCCGGTCGGCTTCCTCGAGGTCGACGGGTTCTGGCAGCCGCTGCTCGACTGGCTGCACCGCGCCATCGACGACGGCGTCATCAGCGAGCGCCGGCGCGAGCTGCTCGTGGCCGACGACGACCCCGACGCGCTCCTCGACGCGCTGACCGGCATCGCCGCGCCGGCCGACGGCGTCATCACCGACGCCGAGCGCTAGTCGAGGTGGGCCCGCCACCAGTCGAGGACGTCGCGCAGCGTCTGCTCGAGCGGGATCTCCGGCTTCCAGCCGGTGTCGCGCATGATCTTGCTGTTGTCCCCCACCAGCACGGGCACGTCGACCGGCCGCAGCCGCTCGGGGTCGAGCACCACCCGCATCGGCTTGCCCGACAGCGCGATCAGCGTGTCGGCCAGCTCGCGGATGGCGATGGCAGTGCCGCTGCACACGTTGTACGCCTCGCCCGGCACGCCCCGCTCGGCCAGCAGGCGGTAGGCGCGCACCACGTCGCGCACGTCGCTCAGGTCGCGCTTGGGTGACAGGTCGCCGGCCAGCAGCTCCTCGCTGCCACTGCGCTCGTTCTCCGCCACCTGCTTGGCCAGCGACGAGGCCACCAGCCGGTCGGACTGGCCGGGTCCGATGTGGTTGAAGGGCCGCACCATCACCACCGGCAGGTCGCGCCCGCGCGCGAGGAACGAGCCGAACATCTCCGCTGCCGCCTTGCTGGCGCCGTAGGGGCTGACCGGAAGCAGCGGCGTGTCCTCGGTGAACGGGATGCGGTCGGCGGTGACGTGGCCGTACTCCTCGGCGCTGCCGATGAGGACGACGCGGTCGACGCCGGTCTCCTTCGCGGCGAGGAGGACGTTGAGCGTCCCCTCGGTGTTCACCCGCATGACCTGCACCGGCGCGCTCCACGAGTCGCCCACGTGACTCGCCGCGGCCAGGTGGTACACCACGTCGGGCAGCTCGTCGGACAGCCGGGAGCGGACGGACTCGGCGTCGGTGATGTCCATGTCCTGGTCGACGCCGACGACCTCGTCGCCGTGCGACAGGAGGTGCTCGGTGAGGTACGGGCCCACGAAGCCGTGCGCGCCGGTGACGAGGGCCTTCATCGGGCGCAGTGTGTCACGGGCTCCGTCACGTGCTGCCAATCGCGACGATCGGCGCGTTCAGCGGTGGCGTGCGCCCTGCGTCGACGGCGCGGCCGAAGGGCAGCGCCACGCCGTCGGTGCGCGCCAGCCAGTACCCCTTGGCCTCCGGCGAGGGGGCGATGCCGACGATGCCGTCGCCGGCGGCGCCGACGCCCGAGCCGTAGAACGCGGCACCGCCGAACGCGAACACGCTGCCGTCCGCGCCCACCAGCCAGTACGCGGTGCGCGACGCGGCGGCCATGCCGACGATGGGCGTCGACAGCGCCATGCTCCCGGCCGAGCCCGAGAACCCGGCGTCGCCGAACGCGAAGATCCCGCCGTCGCTCGCCACCAGCCAGTACCCGCGACCGGACGGCGTCGATGCCATGCCGACGATCGGCTGGTTCAGCGTGATCGCCCCGGTCGAGCCGGCGAACACCGCGTCGCCGAAGGTGAAGATGCCGCCGTCGCGCGCCACCAGCCAGTAGCCCCGACCGGACGGCGTCGACGCCATGCCGACGACGGGCTGGTTCAGCCGGGTCCCGCCCATGGAGCCGAAGAACGGCACGCCGTACGCGAACACGCCGCCGTCGCCCGCCGCCTCCCAGTAGCCGGCGGTGCCAGCGGTCGCGGCGGCGACGATGGGCTGGTTCAGCCGGATGCCGCCGGCCGAGCCGCGGAACACCGCATCGCCGAAGGTGAACGCACCGCCGTCGGAGGCGAGCAGCACGTACCCGCCGGGTCCGTCGACGACGGCCGCGCCGGCGTCGACGACGCCGCCGGTGCCCGACAGGCGCGTGGCCGTGCGCACCAGCCGCGCCGTCACGTCATCGGGGGTGAACGTCGGGTGGGTGGCGAGCACCAGCGCGGCGGCACCGGCGACGAGGGGTGAGGCGAACGACGTCCCGTCGTAGCTGGCGTAGCCGCCGGCGGTGCCGGTCGACACGATGCTCTCCCCCGGCGCCATGAGGTCGACCCACGCGCCGCGGTTGGAGAACGGGCTGATGCGGGTGCCGTCGGCATCCGTGGAGCCCACGGCCAGCACGCCGTCGTACGCGGCGGGATACACCGGGTCCGACCTGCCCATGTTGCCGGCGGCGGCCACGACGAGGATCCCCTTGCCCTGTGCGTACCGGACGGCGTCGAGCAGCACCGGGTTGCTGCCGCCGGCCAGTGACAGGTTGATGATGTCCGCGCCGTGATCGGCGGCGTAGCGGATGCCGGCCGCCACCTCGCTGGCGCGGCCGACCCCGCACGGGTCGAGCACGGCCACGGCCAGCACGCGCGTCTGCCAGCCGAGCGCGGCCATGCCGACGCCGTTGTCGGTGTCGGCGCCGGCCAGCCCGGCCACGCCGGTGGCGTGCCGAGCCTGGGCCGGCGTGGCGTCGGTGCACCCCTCGGAGACGAAGGAGGGCCCGGCGGTGACCTTGTCAGCCAGATCCAGATGCGACGTGTCCACCGCGCCGTCGAGGACGGCGACGACGACGTCGGACGACCCGGTGGTGACGTCCCACGCCTCGGCGGCGCCGACCGTCACCAGCTCGCGCTGGCCCTCGGGCGACGTGGCCAGCGGGCACGTCAGGTAGCAGGTGTCGCTCGGCTCGCGCGCCGCGCGGTAGGTCGTGTCGGGCGCCATCCAGGTGACGCCGTCTGGCGTCGGCGCGCCGGCCAGCACGTCGCGCACGACGAAGGTGTCGGGTGCCACCACGAGGCCGACGTCGCCGCCCAGCGCGTCGGCCACCGCCACCCGGCCGCCCGGTGCTGCCAGCTTCACGATCACGTCCGTGCGCGGCGCGGCGTGCGCGGCGGGGACGTGCGCGAGCGACAGACACACGAGCGCGGCGGCGGCCGCCAGCGCCCGCCTCATGGACGGACGATGGGCACGATGCTGAGGGCCGGCCGCGATCCCTCTGTCACCCCGCTCCCGAACACCGGCGCGTCACCGTAGGTGAACGCGGTGCCGGCGCTGTCGAGCACCCAGTAGCC
>DASUCO010000027.1:0-11440 GCA_036275955.1 Acidimicrobiales bacterium | reverse complement strand
GTCGACTACGACGCCCTCCGCGGCATCGAGAGCGACGTCCTCTCGCTGTTCTAGGGGTAGAGGTCACGCATGCCCGATCCGCGTGAGCAGCAGCCCAAGCCCGAGGACCTCACCGAGGAGGAGAAGCAGGCCGACCCGGCGTCGAACCACGACGACGAGTTCGTCGACGACCCCGAGCGCCAGTCCGGCGGCTGATCAGCCGTACGTGACGCGACCCTCGGTGATCACGACCTGACCGTTCTGGGTGCGGGTGGTGAACACGGCCTCGCCGTCGCCGGTGCGCCACATCGACACGGTCAGCTCGTCACCGGGATAGACGGGCGAGGAGAACCGCGCCTCCATCGACCGGAACCGCGCCGGGTCACCGTCGCACAGCCCGTGCAGCAGCGCCCGGCCGGTGAACCCGTACGTGCACAGCCCGTGCAGGATCGGGCGGTCGAAACCGGCGAGCTTGGCGAACTCGGGGTCGGAGTGCAGCGGGTTGCGGTCACCGCTCAGCCGGTAGACGAGCGCCTGGTCGGGCAGCGTCTGATAGCTGATCTCGACGTCCGGCGCGCGATCGGGTGCCTCGTTGCGAGGGCCCGACGGGCCCCGCTCGCCACCGAACCCGCCGGCCCCGCGGATGTACACCGACGAGCGGGTCGTGAACCGCGGCTCCCCCGTCACCGCATCCACCGAGGTCCCCTCCGTCGCGATCACGGCGCCCTTGCCCTTGTCGTAGATGCCGCTGATGCGCGACACCGTGCGCACCGTGCCCTCCACCGGGATGGGCCCGGCCAGCTCGAACGCCTGCTCACCGTGCACCAGCTGGGTCCAGTCGATGTCACCCGCTGCGGCCATCGCCGCACCGCCAGCGCCGGCGATCACCGCGAACGTCGGGAGCACCTGCTGCTCGACGCCCTTGCTGTTCTCCGTGGTGAACGGCAGCTCGCTGGTGCCGGCGCCGACGCCGACCGCGTACAGCAGCGCGTCCTTCGACGTCCACGAGCGCTCGACCGGCGCAGACTCGGTTCCGACGGCATCCGGGTTGATGGGCATGCCACATCATGTTCGACCCGGCACACTTGGCGCTCTTGAAGCGAGCCCTCCTGGTCGCCGGCATCCCGCTGGCGATCCTCGTCCTCATCATTGCCGCCTGGACCCTCGACGCGCGCGCCCACTCGGGTGAGGCGCTGCGCGGCGTCCACGTGGCCGGCCGGGACGTGGGCGGCATGGACGAGGACCGGCTGACCGAGGAGGTCGGCGACCTGGCGGCGACCTACGCGGACGCCGAGATCGTCATCCACACACCCGACGGCGACATCGAGACGGCCGCCGACGCGGTCGGCCTGGTCCTCGACGTCGATGCCACCGTGCAGCAGGCGCTCGACGCCGGTCGCGCCGATGCGCTGCCGGCGCGGCCGCTGCGCTGGCTCACCTCGCTCCTCAGCGGGCGCGAGGCGGGCGTCGTCGCGACGGTCGACGAGGCGCTGGTGCGCACCCTCGTCTCCACCGAGGATCCGACCGGCCGGACCGAGCCGGTCGAGCCCGGCATCACCGGCGACGAGGGACAGCTCGCGGTGGTCCTCGGCGAGGACGGCGAGGGGCTGGACGCGGCGGAGGTGGCCGACGCCATCGAGGAGGCGGCGGCCGACGGATCGATGCCGATCGAGGTCGACGTCGAACCGTCGACGATCGAGCCTCGCTTCTCGCGCGAGGACGCCGAGGCGCTCCTCGAGCGGGCCGAAGACCTCACAGACGGACCGATCACGGTGCAGGTCAGCGACGAGGAGTCCGACGTCCCGGCGTCGATGATCCGCTCGTGGCTGCGCTCGGAGGCGGGCGACGACGAGCTCGAGCTGGCACTCGACGAGGAGGAGGTGCTGGCCGACCTCGAGGCGCTCTTCGCCGACGCCGCCACGGAGCCGCAGGACGCTCGCTTCACCGTCGAGGGTGGTCGGCCGGTGATCCTCGACGGCGTGCAGGGTCGCGCCTGCTGCGAGCCCGAGGCGGTCGGCTTCCTGCTCGGCGCGGTGAAGGCCGGGCACGACGGCCCCATCGACCTGCCGCTGCGCACGGTCGACGCCGAGCAGACCACCGAGGAGCTCGAGGCGCTCGGCATCGTGGAGTCGATCGGCTCGTTCACCACCAACCACAAGTGCTGCGAGGGCCGGGTCACGAACATCCACCGCATCGCCGACATCGTGCGCGGCGTCGTCATCGCGCCGGGCGACACGTGGTCGGTCAACGAGTTCGTCGGCAAGCGCACGGCGGAGAACGGCTTCGTCTCCGGCGGCGTGATCGAGAACGGCTCGTTCGCCGAGAGCATCGGTGGCGGCATCTCGCAGTTCGCCACCACGACCTTCAACGCCGCCTTCTTCGCCGGCCTGGACCTCGAGGAGTACCAGAGCCACTCGATCTACATCACCCGCTACCCGTATGGCCGCGAGGCGACGCTCTCGTACCCGAAGCCCGACCTCGTGATCGGCAACAACACGCCCCACGGCGTGCTGATCTGGCCCACGTACACGAACACGTCGCTCACGGTGACGCTGTACTCGACGCGCTTCGTGCGCGGCGAGCAGACGGCGCAGACGGAGGCGCCGGTCGGCGTCGCCGGCTGCAAGCGGGTGACGACCGAGCGCACCCGCACCTACGTCGACGGGCGCACCGAGAAGGACAAGGTCTACGCGGTGTACCGCCCCGCCGAAGGCATCCAATGCGACGGGCCGCCCAACCAGCAGCCCACCACCACCACCACGACGACGACCACGACGGCGCCGCCGCCTCCCGGTTAGCCGACCGGCGGGTGGGTCAGGTGCCACGCCACCGACTCGCGCACCGCGTCCCGCCACGGCGTCGGCCGCCACCCGAGCATCGCCATGGCCTTGGCCGGTGAGACCAGCAGGTGCTGCTGGTGCGTCGCGGTGAGCCCGAGGTCCTCGGGCAGCTCGTCGTCGGGCACCTGCACCAGCTCCATCGTCGAGCCGGCCGCCTCGATGATCGCCTCGCACCACTCGCGCACGGTGGACGTCGGCTGCTCGGCCAGCACGAACACCTCACGCTCGATCGACGCGGCCAGCGTGGCGACGACCGCGGTGCCGACGTCGCGCACCAGCACGCGCGAGGCCAGAAGGTTGCCGCCGCCGATCGGCATCGTCGCGTCGCCGGCCCGCACCCGTCGCAGCACGAAGTCCTCGCGCCGCTGGTAGTCGTGGGGCCCGACGACGAACGGCAGCCGCAGCACGATCCCGCCCCGATCGAGGTACAGCTCCTCGCAGTCGAGCTTCTCGTACTCGTCCATGCCGGGGATGACCCCGCGGTACGGGAAGCGCTCGGTGCGCACGGGCGTCGACTCGTCGATGGGGACGTCGCACGTCACGGTGCCGGACTGGAGGCCGGCGAGCGCGGGATAGACGTCGACGCTCGAGAGCACCACGGTGGGTACGTCGGGGACGGCGCGGAGCACGCCCTCGACGTCGGCGCGAGAGACGGCGCGGCAGTCGACGACGGCGTCGGCGTCGATCGCCGGCAGGGCGGCGCGGTCGCCGTGGACGTGCTCGACGTCGGGGAAGCCGTCATCCGGCTCGTGCTCGCCGCGGTGCACCACCGTCACGTCGTGACCGGCGGCGACGAGCTCCTCGACCACCGCTCGTCCCACGAAGATCGTCCCGCCCAGCACCGTCACTCGCATTCGCGCAACCATACAGTTGCACAAGGCATTCGTGGGTCCTGCGTCGTACGTTGACCTCGTGTCCGATCAGGAGATCCGGTTCGAGAAGCGCATGAGCGACTCCGACGCGCTGATGTGGCGCGTGGAGACCGATCCCGTCCTCCGCTCGACCATCACGTCGGTCGCCATCTACGACCGTCCCATCCCTCGCGAGCGCGTCATCGAGCGCATCGACCGAGCGAGCCGCCAGGTGCCACGCCTGCGTCAGCGGGTGCTCGGTGCGCCGCTGTCACCGACGCCGCCCCACTGGGTGGTGGACGAGCACTTCGACCTCAAGTACCACCTGCGCTTCGTCACCGCCCCGCCGCCGGGCACCCTGCGTGACGTCCTCGACATCGCCGAGCCGGTGGCGATGCAGAGCTTCGACCGGGCCCGCCCGCTTTGGGAGTTCGTGATCGTCGACGGCCTCGAGCGCGGTCGTGCCGCGGTGATCATGAAGGTGCATCACGCGATCACGGACGGCGTGGGTGGCGTCGAGCTGATGATGAGCCTCCTGGATCTCTCGGAGGAGGAGCCCGACCTCGGACCCATGCCGGAGGCGCCGCAGCCCGACGCGCCGTCGTGGCCCGAGCGCATCGTCGAGTCGGCCGGGCACGAGCGTCGCCGGCAGCTGGGCATCGCCCAGCGAGCGCTGGGCCATGCGGCCCGGCTCGTCGCCCGGCCCGGTGAGGTCGCTCCGCAGGCGCTGGCCAACGTGCAGTCGATGGCTCGCATGCTGGCGCCGGCGTTCGAGCCGCTCAGCCCGCTCACGACCGGTCGTTCGCTGTCCGTGCGATTCGACCCGCTCGTCCTCCCGGTGCCGGATCTGAAGGCGGCCGCCGCCCGGGCCGACGCCAAGCTGAACGACGCGTTCCTGGCCGGCGTCGCCGGCGGCCTGCGCCGCTACCACGAGGCGCACGGCGCACCGGTCGACGCGCTGCGCATGTCGATGCCGATCAACATCCGCACGACGGACACCAAGGGCGTCGCCGGCAACCAGTTCGTGCCGACGCGGTTCCCGGTGCCGCTCGACATCGAGGATCCCGTCGAGCGCATGCGGGCGATGCGGGCGCTCGTCGTGGCCCAGCGCAACGAGCCGAGCCTCGGCTTCGTCGAGGGCATGGCCGGCGTGCTGAACCGACTCCCCCGCGTCTTCGTGGGCGAGCTGTTCGGCCGGATGCTGAAGGGCATCGACTTCGTCACCAGCAACGTCCCCGGCATCCCGTTCCCGGTGTACTTCGCGGGCGCCAAGCTCGAGCTGCAGCTGCCGTTCGGCCCGCTGGCCGGCTCGGCGACCAACATCACGCTGCTCAGCTACGTCGACGAGTGCCAGGTGGGCGTCAACACCGACCCCGCCGCCATCCCCGATCCCGAGGTCTTCCTGGCCTGCCTCGACGACTCGTTCGCCGAGATACGGAAGCTCGCGTAGGTCCCTCCTAGCCTGCACGACGTGCAGGCCGTCGACGTCGTCGTGGTGGGTGCCGGCCCGGCCGGCGTCGCCGCCGCCGTGCCGCTGGCCCGCGCCGGGCGGCAGGTGCTGCTCGTCGACCGGGCCACGTTCCCGCGCGACAAGTGCTGCGGCGACGGCCTCACGACGGCCGCGCTGCGCGAGCTGGAGGCGCTCGGGTTCACGCCTGACGGGCTCCCCTCGTGGCAGGTGGTCGACGACGTCGTCGTGCGCAGCCCGTCCGGCCGCGAGGTGGTGTTCCCCCTGCCACGTGGGCGCGGCACCTATGCCGCCGTCGTCCCGCGCGTCGAGCTCGATGCCGCGCTCGTCGACCTGGCCCGCGGCGCCGGCGTGAAGGTGGCCGACGGCCACGCGTTCCAGTCGGTGCAGGTGACTGACGATCGGGTCGTGCTGACGATCGAGGGCATGGGCGACGTCGCCGCTCGCTACGCGATCGCCGCCGACGGCATGTGGTCGCCGCTGCGCAAGTCGATCGGCGCCGTCGAGCCCGGCTACCTCGGTGAGTGGCACGCGTTCCGCCAGTACTTCCGCAACGTCACCGGTCGCGCCGCGCGCGAGCTGGCGGTGTGGTTCGAGCCCGACCTCCTCCCGGGCTACGCGTGGTCGTTCCCGCTTCCGGACGGACGGGCCAACGTCGGCTTCGGCATCCAGCGGGGCGGCAAGGTCAGCACCCAGGAGATGAAGGAGCTGTGGCCCGACCTGCTGCGGCGCGACTTCGTGCGCGAGTTCCTCGGACCCGACGCCGAGCCGGAGTCGCCCCACAAGGCGTGGCCGATCCCGGCGCGGATCGAGTCCGCCACGCTCTCGGGCGGCGACGGCCGCGTGCTCGTCGTCGGCGATGCCGCCGCCGCCACCGACCCCATGACCGGCGAGGGCATCGGGCAGGCGCTGCTCACCGGGCGCCTGGCGGCCGAGGCGATCCTCGAGGCCGGCACCAACGGCGCCGCGGCGCGCTACGAGCGGAGCGCTCGGCGCGAGCTCGAGGCCGATGCCGCCATGTCGCGGCTGCTGATCCGCGCGCTCAAGCACCGCAAGGGCGCCCGCGCCGCGGTGCGCGTCGCCGGGCTCACCGACTGGACTCGACGCAACTTCGCCCGCTGGCTGTTCGAGGACTATCCGCGAGCCATCGTCCTGACGCCCGGTCGTTGGGCACAGCACTCGCTCCGCGGCGACGGGGCCTTCTAAGTTCCGGCCGTGGGCATCCTGTCGTGGATCATCCTCGGCTTCGTCGCCGGGCTGCTGGCCGAGAAGGCGACCGGTCGTCGATCGAGCGGGTGCATCACGCGCGTGGCCATCGGCGTCGTCGGTGCCCTCATCGGTGGTGCACTGGCCAACGCCGCCGGCGAGCGAGGCGTCGACGAGCTCAGCCTGTGGTCCATCCTCATCTCGTTCGCGGGAGCGTCGCTGCTCCTGCTCGTCTTCGGAGCACTGAACCGGCGATGACCGACGAAGACCCCAACCTCCGCAAGCGGGCGGCGATCGCCGAGATCATGCCCAAGACGCCGTACATCGGCGGGCTCGGCATCGTGTTCGACAAGTACGAGCCCGACGACGTGACGCTGCGGCTCCCGTTCCGCGAGGACCTCACGAACGACGGCACCGTGTACCACGGCGGCGTCGTCGCCGCCGTCATCGACACCGCCGGCGCGGCTGCTGCGTGGTCGAACCACGACTTCGAACGCGGTTCCAAGGCGTCGACGGTGAGCATGACCGTGAACTACGTCGGCGCCTGCCGGAAGTCGGACCTCCTGTGCCACGCCCGCACGGTGCGCCGCGCTCGCGAGCTCATCTTCCTCGAGATCACCGCCACCGACGCCGACGGCCGCGTCGTCGCCTCCGCCATCCAGACCTATCGAATCGCCTCCTAGGAGAACCCCCTCATGCAGACCCGCCTGACCGACATGCTCGAGGTCGAGCACCCCGTGATGCTCGCCGGCATGGGTGGTGTGTCCTACGCCGACGTGGTCGCCGCCGTGTCCGAGGCCGGCGGCTTCGGGACGCTCGGCGCGTCGACCATGGGCGACACGATGGTCGAGGAGATGCGCAAGGTGAAGGCGCAGACGTCCAAGCCGTTCGGCGTCGACCTCCTGACCGCCATCCCCGGCCAGGTCGAGCGGCAGGTCCAAGCCGTGATCGACGAGGGTGCCCGCCTGTTCGTCGCCGGCCTCGGCGTGCCCCGTGACGTGGTCGACCTGTGCCACGAGAACAACGTGCTCGTGGCAACGGTGTGCGGGAAGGTGAAGCACACCGTCGCTGCCGTGGCCGCCGGGTGCGACTTCGTGATCGCCCAGGGCACCGAGGGCGGCGGCCACACCGGCGTGATCGGCACGCTGCCGCTCGTCGCCCAGTCGGTCGACGCCGTCGGTGACAAGGTCCCCGTCGTCGCCGCCGGCGGCATCCACGACGGCCGTGGCCTCGCCGCCGCGCTGGCGCTGGGCGCAGACGGCGTGTGGGTCGGCACGCGCTTCATCGCCACCCCCGAGGCGTGGGGCGTGAAGGGCTACAAGGAGACGCTGCTGACGCTGCCCGAGGACGGCACCGTGATCAGCAAGGCGTTCACCGGCAAGACGTGCCGCGTCGTGCGCAACGACTACACGCAGAAGTTCGAGGACGACCCGTCGTCGCTCAAGCCGTTCCCTCAGCAGGCGATCCAGTCGATGCAGGACGGCGTGAACCACCTGGGCGCACCGCCCGACACCGTGGTCGACGTGAGGACCGAGTTCATGCCCGCCGGACAGGGCGTGGGCGCCATCCGCGAGCTGATCCCCGCCGGCGAGCTGGTGCGCATGTTCGTCCGCGAGGCCGAGGACGTCATCGACCGACTGAGCAAGCTGCGGTGATCAGGCCCGAGCGCCCCGACGACTTCGACGCGATCCGCGTGCTGGTCGAGGCGGCGTTCGGCTCCCCGGTCGAGGCGAAGCTGGTCGACGACATCCGTGCCGACGCCTGCTACCGGCCCGAGCTGGCGCTCGTGGCCGAGGAGGACGGCGAGATCGTCGGACACGTGATGGTCAACCACTGTGGACTCCGTGACGGTGACGTCGTGCACCGCGTCGGCATGCTGGCGCCGCTGGCCGTCGCGCCGGCACGGCAGAGGGACGGCATCGGCTCCGCCCTAGTGCACGAGGTGTGCGCCCGCGCCGACGCCGCCGGCGACCCGCTCGTGCTCCTCGAGGGCAGTCCCGCCTACTACCCCCGCTTCGGGTTCGTCGACGCGCGGACGCTGGGCATCACGATCCACCTGCCGGACTGGGCGCCGCCCGAGGCGGGCCAGGCCATCACGCTCTCGTCGTACGACTCTGCGATGCGCGGCGAGGCCGTGTACCCGCCGCCGTTCGAGGGACTGGAGTGAGCATGTTCACCAAGAGCGCCTCCGAGCTTGCCGCCATGGTCCGCGCCAAGGAGGTGTCGAGCCGCGAGCTGCTCGAGGGCTTCGTGGATCGCGTCGAGCGGCTGAACCCGCCGATCAACGCCGTCGTGACCCTCGACCTGGAGCGGGCGCGAGCCGCGGCCGACGCCGCCGACGCCAGCGAGCCGTCCGGGCCGCTGCACGGGCTGCCGATCACGATCAAGGACGCCATCGCCACCGAGGGCATCCGCTCGACCGGCGGTGCGGTCGAGCTGACCGACCACGTCCCGACGGCCGACGCGCCGGCGGTGGCCCGGCTCAAGGAGGCGGGCGCCATCGTCTTCGGCAAGACCAACCTGCCGCGGTGGTCGGGCGACATCGAGTCGTTCAACGAGATCTTCGGCACCACCAACAACCCGTGGGACGTGACCCGCATCCCCGGTGGCTCGTCCGGTGGTGCGGGCGCCGCCGTGGCCGCAGGGTTCACCAGCTTCGAGCTGGGCACGGACATCGGCGGCTCGGTGCGCATCCCTGCGCACTTCGACGGCGTGTTCGGGTTGAAGCCGACCTTCGGCGTGATCAACCAGCGCGGCTACCTGGATCACGTCGACGGCGGCACCATCGACGTCGACATCAACGTGTTCGGACCGCTGGCCCGCAGCGCCGAGGACCTCGACCTGCTGCTCAGCGTGCTGGCCGAGCGCGACGTGCTCCCGGCGAAGGAGCTGCGGCGCGTCGGTGTGTGGTTCGACGAGCCGTCGTGCCCGGTGGCGAGGGACTACCGGGCGCTGCTCGGTGCCGCCGCTGATCGACTGGCCGACTCCGGCGTCGTCGTCGAGGAGGCCCACCCGCCGATCGACTTCGCCGACCAGGTGCGGCTGTTCTCCAACCTGGTGCTCGCCGCCATGTCCACGTCGCTGCCGCCCGACGTCGCCGACGGCGCCTCCGGCAGCCACCACCAGTGGATCCGCAACACCATCGAGCGCAGCCGGCTGCAGGCGATCTGGGCCGAGTGGTTCGAGTCGTACGACGCGCTGCTGTGCCCGGTGACGCCGACCGCCGCGCTCCCGCACATGCAGGGCGAGTTCGTTGCCCGCACGATGACCGTCGACGGCGTCGAGCGGCCCTACTGGGAGAACACGTCGTGGACCGGGCTCATCGGCGTGGTCGGCCTGCCGTCCGCGGTGCCACCCATCGGTCGCACGCCCGAGGGCCTGCCGGTTGGCGTGCAGTGCGGCGCCCCTCACCTCGGCGACCGCACCGCCATCGACCTCGCCCGCCGCCTCGGGCGCTACGAGGTGCCGCCCGGCTTCTAGCGAGTCGGGTCGAACGGCGTGTGCACGCAGAGGGCGTAGCCGTTCGGATCGAGCACGACGAACTCGGTGTGGCTGGCCAGCTCGTTCCACGCCGGCTCCGTCTCGATCGCAGCGCCCATCTCGACGGCGCGTCGGTGCACGGCCTCCACGTCGGCGGTCTCGAAGCTGAGGAGGACACCCGAGCCGGTGGGCGCACCCGGATGGACGCGCGTGCCGTGCTCCTCCGCGTCGGCGAGGTGCAGCTGCATCGCGATGGTGTCGCCGCGCATGAGCATCTCGAACTCCGGCCCGCCGTGACCGCTCGTCAGCCCGAACAGCTCCTGGTACCAGCGCGAGGTCGCTTCGACGTCCTCCACGAACAGCATCGGCAGGAAGCCGCTCATGATGCGCGCGCCTCCTTCCACGTCTTGCCCTGCTCGACGTCGACGTCGTGTGGGAGGCCCAGCACGCGCTCGGCGACGATGTTGCGCTGCACCTGGGTGGTGCCGCCGCCGACGGTCAGGGCGCGGGCGAACAGGAACCCGTAGTGCCAGCCGTGCTCGTCGGGTCCGTTGAGCGGTCCGCGATCGGTGAGCATGCCCTCGGGGCCGGTGAGGTCCTTGGCGAGCTCCATGAGCTTCTGCCCGTGCTCGTCGGCCAGCAGCTTCCGGATCGACGCCTCCGCCCCCGGCGGCCGACCCTTCACCGCGGCGGTGACGGTGCGGAGCCGGATCAGCCGAAGGATCTCCGACTCGATGTAGAGCGCGGCCAGCCGCTGGCGCAGTGACGGGTCGCTGACCCCGCCCCGGGCCTGCACCAGCTTGAGCAGGTCCTCGTAGGACGGGCCGTTGCCCCACAGCGCACCGCCCGACGACAGCGACACGCGCTCGTTGCCGAGCGTGACCTTGGCGAGCGCCCAGCCGCCGTTCTCCTCGCCGACCAGGTTCTCGGCCGGGATGCGCACGTCGGTGAAGAACACCTCGTTGAAGATGTGCGCGCCGGTCATCTCGATGAGCGGGCGCACCTCGATGCCGGGCGTGTCCATCTTGCAGATGAAGTACGAGATGCCCTGGTGCTTCGGCGCGTCGGGATCGGTGCGGGCGATGAGGATGCCGTACTGCGAGAAGTGCGCCATCGACGTCCACACCTTCTGGCCGTTCACGACGTACTCGTCACCGTCGCGCACGGCGCGGGTCGACAGGTTGGCGAGGTCGCTGCCGGCGCCGGGCTCGCTGAACAGCTGGCACCAGATCTCCTCGCCCGCCAGCATCGGCATGAGGTAGCGGTCCTTCTGGGCCTGGGTGCCGCCGTGGATGATCGTCGGGCCGCCCCACCCGATGCCGATCGTGTTCGACGGCCGGCGGATCTTCGCGGCGCGCAGCTCGTCGTCGATGATGATCTGGTGGATGGGGTCGGCGTCGAGCCCCCACGGCTTGGGCCAGTGGGGCGCCACGTAGCCGGCCTCGGCCAGCTGGCGGCCGGTGGGGTTCGGGTGTTCGGCGATCCACTTCCTGACCTCGAGCCGGCGGGGATCGTCGTCGGGCGGCAGGTCGAAGTCCATGGGGAGATCATTGCGCCATTCGGCGGCTGAGTACCTCCCTGAACGAGCGTCTAGTTTCGTCTCTCCGACACGCTCG
>DASUCO010000026.1:0-14713 GCA_036275955.1 Acidimicrobiales bacterium | reverse complement strand
TCCACGAGACGATCGACGAGCCCAACCTCATGGTGAAGATCCCGGCCACCGCCGAGGGCGTTCCCGCCATCCACGACGTCATCGCCGCCGGGCGCAACGTCAACGTGACGCTGATCTTCGACCTCGCTCGCTACGACGACGTGATGGAGGCGTACATCAGCGGCCTCGAGGACCTGGCCGCCAGCGGCGCGGACATCTCGAAGGTCCGCAGCGTCGGTTCGTTCTTCGTCAGCCGCGTCGACGTGGAGATCGACCGACGGCTCGAGCAGATCGGGACGCCTGAGGCGCTGGCGCTGCGGGGCCGGGCCGCCATCGCCCAGGCCAAGCTGGCGTACCGGGCGTTCCAGACCGCGTTCAGCGGTGCCCGATGGGAGGCGCTGGCCGCCAAGGGGGCCGCCGTGCAGCGGCCACTGTGGGCGTCCACGTCGACCAAGAACCCGTCGTATCCCGACACGCTCTACGTGAACGCGCTGATCGGTCCTGACACCGTCGACACGCTGCCCGAGGTGACGCTCGAGGCGTTCCTCGACCACGGGGTCGTCGCCCGGACCGCTGATGCCGACGTCGACGAGGCCGCCGCCACGTGGTCGGCGCTGGCGGAGGTCGGCATCGACCTGGACGACGTGTCACGCGTGCTCGAGGACGAGGGCGTCACCGCGTTCGTGAAGTCGTACGACGAGCTGCTCGCCTCGCTGGACCAGAAGGCCCAGACCTACCGCTAGCCCGATCGGGCTGGGTTGCCCGTCGCAACCGACTTCGTTGCTTTTTGCAACTGACCCGGCGTAGGGTGCGGACAGATGCCTGACGAGGGGGGCCTCCCCGACTGCTCGATCGCCGGCACGCTGGAGATCATCGGGGACCGCTGGACGATCCTGATCCTGCGCGACGCCTTCCGTGGGGTCCGCCGGTTCGACGAGATCCAGCAGGACCTCGGCATCGCCCGCAATGTGCTCGCCGACCGGCTCTCGAAGCTGGTCGACCACGGCGTGCTCGAGAAGCGGCCGTACCAGGACCGGCCGGTCCGCTACGAGTACCGCCTCACGCCGAAGGGGATCGACCTGTCGCCGGCGCTCGTGGCGCTGATGCGATGGGGCGACAAGCACCTCGCCGGCGACGACATCCCCACCGTGCTCGTCCACGACAGCTGCGGTACGCCGCTCGACCAGACCTTCATCTGCTGGGAGTGCGACACCACCGTCGCCCCCAGCGCGATCCGCTCCAAGCCGGGGAGACACCGCCATGCTTCGTGACGACCTCATCCACGCCGAGCTGGGTGACCTCCTGGCGCAGGCGGCCGCGATCCGCGACGCGACCACGGGCACGCGCATCACCTACTCCCCCAAGGTCTTCATCCCGCTGACGATGCTGTGCCGGGACAAGTGCGGCTACTGCACCTTCGCCCAGCCGCCGGCCCGGCTCGACGCGCCGTACCTGACTCCCGACCAGGTGCTGGCCATTGCCCGCGACGGTGCCGCCGCCGGCTGTCACGAGGCGCTCTTCACGCTGGGCGAGCGTCCCGAGGAGCGCTACCCGGTGGCGCGCGACTGGCTGACCACCAACGGCTACACGTCGACCGTCGACTATCTCGCTGCCATGTGCGAGCTGGTCCTGGCCGAGACCGGCCTCCTCCCCCACGCCAACGCCGGCGCCCTCTTCCCCGACGAGCTGGCCCGCCTGCGCCAGGTCAGCGCGTCGCAGGGGATGATGCTCGAGTCCCTCGACCCCGACCTCGACTGCCACCGCGGCTCGCCGGACAAGACCCCCGAGCGGCGCCTGGCGACCCTCGAGGCGGCCGGTGACCTGGGCATCCCGTTCACCACCGGGATCCTGGTCGGCATCGGCCAGGACCGCGCCGACGTCGTCGCCACCCTGCAGGCCATCGCCGCATCGCACGCCCGCCACGGTCACGTGCAGGAGGTCATCGTCCAGAACTTCCTGCCCAAGCCGGGGACGTCAATGCACGCGGCGCCGCCGTGCCCGCCGGACGAGTACCTGTGGGCCGTCGCCGCCGCCCGGCTGCTGCTTCCGGCCGACGTGCACCTCCAGGCGCCGCCCAACCTCAGCGACGACTTCGGTGTCCTGCTCGATGCCGGCATCGACGACTGGGGCGGCGTCTCGCCGGTGACGCCCGACCACGTGAACCCCGAGCGCCCGTGGCCTGCCATCATCCGGCTGCAGGAGGTCACCGAGGCGCGCGGCTTCGCGCTGGCGCCGCGCCTCACGATCTACCCGGCGCACGCGCTCGACGCCGAGCGCTGGCTCGATCCCGCGCTGCGCTTCCCGGTGCTCGACCGTTCCGACGCCGAGTCGCTCGGTCGTGACCACGTCTGGTCGCCGGGCGACGAGGTGCACCCGCCCGTCCTGCTCCCCGGCTCGCCGTTCGCACGCGGCGCGGTGCAGGAGGTGCTCGATGGCGTGGCGCTCGGCCAGGAGGTCGGCCTCGACGAGATCGTGACGCTGTTCTCGGCGCGCGGACGCGAGGTGGCGGCGGTGGCCGAGGTGGCTGATCAGCTCCGTCGCGACGCGGTCGGCGACGTCGTCACCTTCGTCGCCAACCGCAACATCAACTACACGAACGTGTGCACGTTCAAGTGCAGGTTCTGCGCGTTCTCCAAGGGCCCGCTCTCGCTCAACCTGCGGGGCAAGCCCTACCTGCTCACGCTGGAGGACATCGCCGGCCGCGTGGCCGAGGCGTGGGACCTGGGCGCGACCGAGGTGTGCCTGCAGGGCGGGATCCACCCCGACTTCGACGGCGACTACTACATCGACGTGTGCCGCGCGGTGAAGGAGGCGGCACCCGACATCCACGTGCACGGGTTCACCGCGCTCGAGGTCACCGAGGGCGCCAAGCGCCTGGGCGAGCCGCTCGCCGCCTACCTCAAGCGGCTGATGGACGTCGGTCTGCGCACGCTTCCCGGCACGGCGGCCGAGATCCTCGACGACGAGATCAGGGCCACCCTGTGCAGCGACAAGGTCAACACCGAGGAGTGGCTCGACGCCCACCGCACGGCCCACTCGGTCGGCCTGCGCTCGAACATCACGATCATGTTCGGCTCGATCGAGCAGCCCGTGCACTGGGCGCGGCACATGATCCGCACGCGGGACCTGCAGAAGGAGACCGGCGGCTTCACCGAGTTCGTGCCCCTCCCGTTCGTGCACATGGCGGCGCCGATCTACCTGCAGAAGAAGGCGCGCGGCGGCCCGACCTTCCGTGAGGCGCTGCTCATGCACGCCGTCGCCCGCATCGCGTACCGCGGCCACCTCGACAACATCCAGGTGTCGTGGGTGAAGATGGGCGTCGAGGGGGTCCGGCAGGCACTGCAGGCTGGCTGCAACGACATCGGCGGCACGCTGATGGACGAGAACATCTCCCGCGCTGCCGGCGCGTCACACGGCCAGGGCATGACCGAGGCCGAGTTCCGGGAGATGGTCGAGCCGGTCGGTCGCACGCTGGAGCAGCGCACGACCCTCTACGGCCGCGTGGCGGCGGCCAGCTGAACGCCTCGCGCCGCTGGGCCTGAGCACCAGCGACGCGAGCGCCAGCGCGAGCTTCCCCCCTTCGGCTCGCCGCGCCTCAGGCTTCGGCGACCCCGCGGCGTTCCCCTGCCCGCGACGCACCGAGCACGACGCCGCACGCGGTGCACGAGAACACCACGGCCTCGCCCGTGCGGCCCTCGGCATCGGTCGCCGGCACCAGTCGGAACGTCAGCGCGTCCACAGCGGCCCGGCACGACGGACAGATCGTCGCCGCCGCCTCGCCTGGCTCGATCGGCTCGGCCGGCGTCGACGCCGCACCGGGGGCGGTCTGCAACAGCGCCGCTCGCAGCGCGCCGACGTCCACGCCGATGCCGCGCAGGACCTGGCCGGCCGTCCCCTCGACGTCGAGGATGCCGAGCAGCAGGTGCTGCGCGCCGACGGCCTCGGCCTTGTCGTGGTGCGAGAAGCGGTGGGCGCGCCCGATGGCGCGACCGGCTCGCGCCGAGGCCTCCAGCGGGCCGTCGGGCGACCGGCCGCCACCGCCACCGGCGGTCTCGACCACCTTGTGGCGCGCCGCCGCCCGGGTGGCGCCGGCGCTCGACAGCGCCTTGGCCGCCGGACTGTCACCGGCCATGACCCCGAGCAGCAGGTGCTCGGTCCCGACCTGGGCCAGCCCCAGCTCCCGGGCGACCACCTCGGCGCGGGCGACGGCGTCGCGCGCGTCGTCGGCGAACCCCTCGATGTCGATCACTCCCACCACTCCTGCGCCAGCTTGGCTTCGATGGACCGCACGTTGGCACGCGTGCACGTGCCACAGAGGTACTGGACGCCGCGATCGCCGACGTCGAGCGACCAGCCCTCGGGCATCCCGTCCTCCGGGCCCTCCCCCGGGAGGCCGCACCGCGCGCAGTGCCTCTGCATCCGGGCCACCATAGGGGCGTGCCCAACCGCGCGAGCCGACCCACGACCGGGGACGACGCCACCGACCGCCGCCTGCGCGAGCTCCTGGACGAGGTGGGCGCCACCAAGCACCGCGACCTCCTCTTCGAGATCATGGTGTCGTCGGTTCTGCTGGCCAAGGAGCCGCCCGATCGCCTCGACCTGAAGATCGTCAACGCCGCACTGCAGGAGATGCGCGCTGCGTTCTCGATGTTCGCGCCGTACTCGGAGACGCCGAAGGTGACGATCTTCGGCAGCGCCCGCACCCACAAGGACGACCCGCTCTACACGCAGACGCGCGAGCTCGCCCGGGCGCTGGCCGACCACGGCTGGATGGTCGTCACCGGCGCCGGGCCCGGGATCATGGCCGCCGGCATGGAGGGAGCCGGTGTCGAGAACTCCATCGGCGTGCTCATCCGCCTCCCGTTCGAAGCCGGCGCCAACGAGCTGATCGCGGGCGACGACAAGCTCGTCGAGATGCGCTACTTCTTCACGCGCAAGCTGATGCTCATCAAGGAGTCGGCGGCCTTCGTGGCGATGCCCGGCGGGTTCGGCACGCTGGACGAGACGTTCGAGCTCTTCACGCTCGTGCAGACGGGCAAGGCGGAGCCGGCGCCGATCGTGCTGCTCGACACCCCGGGCGGCGGGTACTGGCGCGGGCTCGAGCACTGGATCGAGTCCGAGGTGGCGGCGGCCGGCCTCATCTCCGCCCACGACGACTCGCTGTACCGGATCACCGACAGCGTGGCCGAGGCGACCGACGAGATCGAGGGCTTCTACCGGAACTACCACTCGATGCGCTACGTCGGTGATCGCCTGGTGATCCGGCTGCAGGCCGCTCCCACCCGCGACGAGCTCGCCCGCCTCAGCACCGAGTTCGCCGACGTGATCGAGGGAAGCATCGACGCGGCGCGACCGTTCCCACCCGAGGTCACGAGCAAGGATCACCTCGACCTGCCGCGCGTCGCGCTGCGGTTCGACCGCCACGGGTTCGGCCGTCTCCGCGACCTCATCGACGAGCTCAACCGGCTCGACAGCGCGCCGGCACCGGGGGCCAAGCCACCGACCACTGGTCACCAGGCCCGCGTCGACGAGCGCCTCGACGAGGGCCCGGAACCGGCCTAATCAGTCGTGTCGTCGGGCTCCTTGAGGATCCCGATCGCCTTCTCGACCGCGCGCCGGGCGCGCGTCAGGCGCTTCTCGTCGACCGGCAGCTCGGTGCCGCCGGCGTCGATGGACTCGCGCAGCCGGACGATGGCGAGATCGGCGAGCTCCTCGGCGATCACCTCCAGGCGTCCGCGGATGTCGTCGAACTCCCCTGCCACGATCTCGAGCGTACGACGCGTACGCTGCACCCCTTCATGGCGAAGGTGAAGGCGACGATGATGCGGCCCGAAGATCGACACGAGTGGCTGTCGTTCGAGGATCCGGAAGAGGAGCGGACGTGGGTCTTCGACCTCACGTTCCTCCTGTCCAAGTGGACGTGCATCTTCGGCGCCGGCTGCAAGGGCGTGCTCACCGAGGACGCACCCGAGCTCGTCCAGGGCTGCTGCAGCTACGGCGCCCACTTCGTCGACGACGATGACCGGGCCCGCGTGCAGGCCGCGTCCGAGACGCTCACTCGCGAGCAGTGGCAGTTCCACGACGCCGGCCACCGCAAGGGGATCATGAAGCTGCAGAAGGACGGCACGTGGATCACGCGCCAGCAGCAGGACGCCTGCATCTTCCTCAACCGTCCCGGCTTCCCCGGCGGACCCGGCTGCGCGCTGCACCGCGGCGCGATCGACCAGGGCCGGCACTTCATGGAGCTCAAGCCCGACGTGTGCTGGCAGCTGCCGCTGCGCCGCGTCGACACCACCGACGACACCGGCCACGTCTGGTCGACGCTGCGGGAGTGGAAGCGTCGCGACTGGGGCGACGGCGGTGAGGAGTTCTCGTGGTGGTGCACCGAGTCCCCGGACGCGTTCATCGGTGACCACACCGTCCTCGTGTCCGGGCGCGACGAGATCATCGGCCTGTGCGGGCTGCACATCTACGAGATGCTGCTGGACGCCGTCGCCGAGCGGCTCGGCAACGGGCCCGTGCTGCCCCACCCCGCCGTGCGCGTGTCGATCAACGGCAGGAAGAAGGCCTCGAGGGTCGGCGCCACGCGCTAAGCGCGGAAGACCTGGAGGTGCTGCCAGAGGTCGGGCGAGGTCGTGCGCCAGTCGTAGAGCGAGCCGCCGATCGCACCGCGCTCGATCGAGGCGCGATGCAGGCCGTCGACGTCGGCCGGGCCCGTCTTGTCGGCGATGCCGCCGATGGCGTGCACCGGCGCGTCGAACCCGAGGTGGGCGCGCATGCGATCGATGTTCTCGGAGGTGTACCGGTAGGCGTCGCGGTAGCCCGACTCCGCCTTGCGGTCGCTCTGGTAGCTCATCGGCAGCCAGATGTCGTACAGCGGCGCCAGCTCGGCCCAGGGGAAGTTCGGCCACAGCCGCGGGTTGATGACGTCGGTGACGACGGGCGGGTACGGGATGGCGCCCAGCGTGACGTTCGGCAGCTCGCGCCGGAGGTTGGTGCTGATCTCGAGGAGACGGCGGTTGCGCTCGGGCACGTCCTTGAGCTTGAGCGACTCGATGTCGACCGACAGCGCGTCGACCGGCAGGCGTGACGCCGCCATCAGGCGCGCCATGTCTCGCTGCGGGTCCTCGAACGTCGGTAGGTACCACGCCACGACGCGCATCCCGTTCTGGCGGGCTCGCTCGATCAGCGGCAGCAGTCGCTCGGGCTCGAGGACGTCGGTCGGCGAGTCCCACTTCGACGTCTGCACGTACAGGGTCTGGACGCCGGCCTGCGCCATGAGGTCGACGGCGGCGACATCCACCAGCGCGCCGTCCTTGCCGAACGTGACGCTCCAGTCGTAGACGTCGATCCAGGTCCCGAGCCCGTTGTACATCGACAGGCTCCGCGCCGGAGGCGGCGGCGGGACCGTCGTGGGCGGCGGCGGGGGCACCGTGGTGGGCGGTGGCGGCGGCACGGTCGTGGTGGTGGCCGGCAGCGCGGTGACGACGGGAGCAGCCGCTGCCTCCGCCTCGACCGGGACCGTCGTGGTCGACGTCGCCGCGGTGTCGAGCCGGTCGTGGGCGGCCTTGAGCCCGCTGGCGCCGACGCTGGCGCACAGCACCGCGAGGAAGACCACGACCCGAAGGGGCACAGGTCGAGAACGTACCGAGTGCGAAGTTCGTGACGGTGTCAGGTCGGAGGGTTTCGACCCGAGGAGGGCCTAGCCCTCTTCGTCGTCCTCAGCCTCGAGGGCATCGTGCATGCACCACGACGCGTGCTCCAGGCCGGGCTCGGCGCCGCACTCCGGGCACGGCTCGGGAACGACGTAGCCGACGTCGCCCAGCTGCAGCTCGCTGGTGGTGCGCTTGACGGCGCGGGCTTCCTCGTAGCGCCGATGGCGACCTTTTTTCACCACGGGCGTTCCCCCGGCAGCGGCGAGCAATGACCCGGCGAGTGTAACCGCCGCGCGACCGTACGATTCGCCGCCAGTGAGCCCTCCTTGGTGGCAATCAGGCGTCGTGTACCAGATCTACCCCCGGTCCTTCGCCGACGCCGACGGGGACGGCGTGGGCGACCTGGAGGGCGTGCGACGGCGCCTGGATCACCTGCAGTGGCTCGGCGTCGACGCCATCTGGCTGTCCCCCATCTTCCGGTCCCCCATGGCCGACTTCGGCTACGACGTGAGCGACTACACCGACGTCGACCCCGTCTTCGGGACCCTGGATGACCTCGACCGGCTCGTGGCCGACGCCCACGAGCGAGGCATCCGAGTGGTCCTCGACTGGGTGCCCAACCACACGTCGGACCAGCACCCCTGGTTCGTCGAGTCCCGCTCGTCCCGGGACAGCCCCAAGCGGGACTGGTACGTGTGGCGCGACGGCCGACCCGACGGCGGGCCGCCCAACGACTGGGCCGCCAACTTCGTCGAGCCGGCCCGCTGGGAGCGGGACCCGGCCAGCGGTGAGCTGCGCCGGCTGCCGGACGAGACGGGCACCGTCGACCACCGTGGGACGGCGTGGACCTTCGACGAGGCGACCGGCCAGTGGTACCTCCACCTGTTCCTCCCCGAGCAGCCCGACCTCGACTGGTGCAACCCCGAGGTCGAGGCAGCCATGCACGACGTGCTGCGCTTCTGGCTCGACCGCGGGGTCGACGGGTTCCGGGCCGACGTCGTGCACATGATCGGCAAGCACGTGGGCGACGAGCTCCCGACCATGCTCCAGTCCCGGGTCGGGACCGGCGACAAGGTGCACGACATCCTGCGCCAGATCCGCCTGCTCCTCGACGGCTACGAGGGTGACCGCATGATGGTCGGCGAGGTGTTCTTGCTCGACCCGGCCGAGATGGCCCGCTTCTACGGCGACAACGACGAGCTGCACCTCTCCTTCAACTTCGCCCCGCTCTTCACTCGATGGCGGGCGGACCGCTGGCGGCAGCGGGTCAGCGAGGCCGAGACCCTGGTGACCCCTGAGGTGGGATGGCCCACGTGGGTGCTGTCCAACCACGACACCGTGCGCCACGCCGATCGCTACGGCACCGAGGGCCGCGCCCGGGCCGCGGCGGTGCTGCTGCTCACGCTGCGGGGCACGCCGTTCCTCTACGCCGGCGAGGAGCTGGGCCTGCGTGACGGGCTCATCCCGCCCGAGCGGGTCGTCGACCCGGGCGGTCGTGACGGCTGCCGGGCGCCGATCCCCTGGACCCGGGCTGACGACCACGGCTGGGGGCCGGACCCCTGGCTGCCGTTCCCGCCCGACGCAACGGCACGATCGCTGGAGGCCCAACGCGAGGACCCGACGTCGATCCTGCACCTCTACCGGGACCTGCTCGCCGCCCGACGTGCCAGTCCGGCCCTGCAGGTGGGCGACCTGACGCTCCTCGACGCCCCCGACGGCGTGCTGGCGTGGGAACGCCGCTGGGGCGACGACGTGCGCCGCGTCTACGTCAGCTTCACGGCCGAGGAGCACGAGGTCGACGCTGCTGGGTGGACCGCCGAGGTCGGGACGCACCAGGGGTTCGCCGGGACGCTGCGCCCCGACGAGGCGGTCATCCTCCGCCGGTAGCCCAGTCGGCGGTCGGGATCGGCAGGTCGACCGTGACGGGCCGGCCGCTGCGCTCCTCCAGCGTGAGCCCGCCCCGGCCGTCGAAGGCGAGGGCGAAGTCGCCGGCGACCAGTCGGCGGATCGGATCGCCCAGCAGGGCGTGGCGCCAGCCGTTGGCCAGCCGCGAGTCCGGGTCGTCGGCCAGGAACGACGAGAGGTCCGACCGCGTCGCCAGCAGCGTGGTGTCGATCTTCAGGTCGCGCGCCAGCTGGCTCAGCCACGCCGAGGCCAGCGCCACCGCCGGACGCTGGTCGCGGTCGATGTCGTCTCGACGCGTGGCTGGCGCCGTGCGATCCGGCGTCTCCAGACCCTGCTTCACGGCAGCGAGGATGTCGTCGGCCGTCCTGCCCCGGGTGTGGCGCTCGTCGACGCCGCGCAGCTTCTTCAGGTCGGTGGGCGACGTCGGCGGGTTCATCGCGATGCCGACCAGCGCCAGGTCGGGCAGAACGTGGCGGGACGGGATGTCCAGCTCTGCCGCTCGCCGCTCGCGCCACGCCGCCACCGTGCGGGCCACCGAGCGGCTCTTGCCCTTCAGCTGGCGCGCCTCCTTCATGCGCAGCCACGCCGCCTCCGGGTCGGGCGGGCCCCAGTTGCGGGTGCGCAGGTCCTCGCACTCCTCCTCGGCCCACGCCAGCCGATCGCTCTCCAGCAGCACCGCCCGCAGCTCGCGGGCGATCTCGGCCAGGTGGAGCACGTCCGCTGCCGCGTACGTCTGCTGTGCCTCGCCGAGCGGCCGCTGCAGCCAGTCCGTGAGCCGGCTCGCCTTCGGCAGGTGCACGCCGACGACGCGCTCGGCCAGGAGCGACAGCGACGGTGTCGAGAACCCGACGAAGCCGGCGGCCAGCTGGGTGTCGAACAGCTTGGAGGGGACGGTGCCGCATGCCCGCTGCAGCACCTCGAGGTCCTGGTTGCCGGCGTGCATCAGCACCGTCCCGGGTCCGTCGAGCACCCGGGCCAGGGGCGCCAGGTCGACGGCGAGCGGGTCGACCAGCGCCACGTCC
This sequence comes from Acidimicrobiales bacterium, assembly GCA_036275955.1. Classification (GTDB taxonomy): domain Bacteria; phylum Actinomycetota; class Acidimicrobiia; order Acidimicrobiales; family CADCSY01; genus DATLFP01. The sequence continues at coordinate 4,152 of DASUCO010000026.1, read as the reverse complement.
TTGCCGCCGTTCCAGCCGATCTGCACGAGCGCGACCTTCGGGAAGTACGTGCGCTCGCGGTGGAACTCGGTGTCGATGGCGTACTCGGGCTGGTCGACGAGCTCCTCGATGACCTCGTCGAAGGCCCCGGCGTCGGTGATCAGTCGGTGGTCAGCCACTAGGTGGGCGCCGAGCCCGTCACGACCGGGTGCCCGGCGTCGATCCACGCCATGGTGCCGCCGGCGACGTTGATGGTGGTGCGGCCGGCGCCGTTGAGCGCCTTGACCGCGGTGGCGCTGCGGGCGCCGCTCCTGCAGATGACGAGCACCTCGCCCTCCGGCACCTCCTCCCACCGCTCGCCGAGCTCCGGGAGCGGGAGGAGCACGGCGCCCGGCACGTGCCCGTCGACGTACTCGTCGGGGTTGCGGACGTCGAGCACGTAGGCGCCCGCGGCGTGACGCCGGGCCAGCTCGTCGATGTCGATCTCGGGGACCTCGGGTTCCGCCATCGGGCCAGTCTGGACGAGATCCGACGGCCTGTTCACGTTCCGGAGCCAACGGGGGTCGACGGCGACCTCCGCCGTGCGCAGGTGGTCGAGCGCAGCGCGCACGGCCAGGTCGCCGCGCTCGATGGCGGCCAGCACCACCGGGCGGGCCGATCGCCGCCAGGCCGCGTGCAGGGGCTCGCCCGGCGGGAGCGCGGCGTCGACGTCGTCGGTCACCGCGTCGACGACGGCCCGGATCCCGGCCGGCTGCACGTCGGGCAGGTCGCACGCGAGCACGACGACCACGTCGTGCTGCGCCAGCCGCAGCGCGGTGGCGATGCCACCGAGCGGGCCGTGGCCGGGATCGTCGTCCTCGCTGATCACCAGCACCTCGGCCGCGCCGGCCGCCTCCAGCGCGGCGACGACCCGATCGGCGAACAGCGCCGCCTTGTCGACGCCCATGCGGGTGCTGGCACCGCCGGCCAGCACCGCGCCGGTGAAGGTGGTCATGCCCCGTTGCGGATGGCAGCCAGGTCGGCGCGGTCGGCGTCGTCGAAGTCGCGGGGCGGGCCGCCGGTGAGCAGGTCGGTGACCAGCGTCGACTCCACCGCCCAGTACATGACGCTGCGCTGGTTCGGCGAGTGCCCGGGGTGGTCGGGGTCGGCGCGGCCGGTCTTCAGGTGCAGGTCGACCAACCCGAGCAGGTGGCCGACCTCGTGGGTCGTGACCGCCGCCTCGATCGCCCCGGGTCCGATGAGCGGCGACGCCGAGTCCTCGACGGCGTCGGAGAAGATGGCGGCCACGTCGGCGCGCACGGCGACGCCCAGCACGTTCTCGGCATCGGCGTAGCGGCCGTGCACGAACAGGAGCCGCAGCACGGCCAGCTCGCCTTGCGACGCCGAGGACGCAGCGTCGGCCGCGGCGCGGAGCTCGTCGGCGGTCCACGCCTCGCGACTGGGGAGCGCGCCGCCGCCGGCGACGCTCACCGGCTTGCCGCTCACCTCGGCCAGCGTGGCGCGCACGTGGTCGACGGTCCCGCCGGCCGGCTCGGCCCCGGCCTCGGCACTCACCTCGAGCACGATCGACGTCGCCGGCGCGGCGCGGAGGTAGAAGGCGGCGGCCGAGCCCGGGGGGCCGCTCACGTCCGGTGACGCCGGCGTGGCCGGCGCGACTGTGGTGACGGTCTCGCCGGTGGCCGTCGTCGGCAGCGGCGCGCCGCCCGGGGTCGTGGCCGGCACCGTCGTGCCCCCGTCGTCACCGGGCGCGGTGCCGGCAGCGGTCGTGGTCGTCACGCCCGAGAGCGCGGGATCGTCCTCGCTGCCGCACGCGCCGACCAGCAGCGCGGCAACGAGGGCGAGGGCGGCTCGACGCCTCATGCGTCGACGAGCGTGCGGCCCAGCGCGACGCCCACGGCAGCCGCGGCGATGCCGAGCACCACCGTGGCCGCCAGATAGAGACCGGCGGCGGTCACGCGGCCGTCGTCACCGAGGATCGTGACGTCGACGGCGAAGGTCGAGTACGTCGTGTACGCGCCCAGGAAGCCGATGGCGAGCGCCGAGCCGACGTCATGGGACAGGCGCGTGGCGCCCCACGTCAGCAGCAGACCGAGCGCGAACGAGCCGGTGACGTTGATGAGCAGGGTCGCCCACGGGAACGTGCGGGTGTCGATGGCGTTGCTGATGCCGAGCCGCGTCAGCGCGCCCGCAGCGCCGAACACCCCGATCAGCGCGACGCGGGTCACAGCGTCGGGTCGAGCTGGGTGAGGAACAGCGCGCAGCGCTCCGCCTCGTCGGACTCGCCGATCGCCGCCGCCTGGCGCTGCAGTCCCTGCAGCGCGCGCAGGAAGCCCCGGTTGGTCTCCTCCCGCCACCGCACGTAGCCCGAGCCGCGCCAGCCGTTGGCTCGCAGCGCGTCGAGCCCCCGGTGGTAGCCGACGCGGAAGCACGCGTAGCGCTCGATGTCGTCGCGACCGAGGTCGCCCAGCGCTGCCCACGCAAGCAGCGACCGGGGGTGGCGGGCGGCGACCGCGGCCACCGCCTCACGGTCGGCACCGGCGGCCTCGAGCGCGTCAACGATCTCGCGCGGCTCCGGCGGCAGGACCGTCTCGGGGAGGCCCCGGCTGAGGTTCACGGGGGAGTCAGACATCCCTCCCACGGTAGGGGTGCGAGGCGTACGGTCGCGATCGTGCGTCTGCTCGCCGCCATCGAACCCGACCAGGTCAAGCAGGCGGCCGTGGCCGTCATCGTCGTCCTGGCCGTCGTCGCCTTCCTCGTCATGCGCTTCATCCAGAAGCTGATCCTGAAGCTGGTGATGGTCGCGGTGCTCGTGGGCGCCGGCGTGTACCTCTACAGCCAGCGCAGCTCGCTGGACGACTGCCAGAAGCAGGTGCGGGACAGCCTCGGGCGCGAGTGCGTCTGCACCTTCGCCAGCTTCGACATCACGGTGCCGGGCTGCGATCGAGTACCCGGCGGATGAGGTCGGCCATCTCCTTCGGGTGACTCTGGTGGGCGCCGTGCCGGGCGCCCTCGATCACCGCCAGCTCCGCGCCCGGGATCTCCGTCGCCAGGACGTCGGCGCCGTGCATCAGGTAGTCCTCCGACGCCGTCCCCCGGGCGCTGATCACGGGCACGGTGATGCGCGCCGGGTCGTAGGGCGAGCCGCCTTCGCGGGCTGACGCCAGCTCGGTCAGCAGCGCGGCCCCCTCGGCTCGTCGTTCATCTCGCGTCTTCTGCGGAAGCGACTCCCACTTGGCGTCGCCGATGTGCCGGCGCAGGAACCGCTCGGCCGCGTCACCGACGGCGGCGCCGGCCCGCACCTCGGCCATGGCGTTCGAGCCGCCCGACGTCGTTGGCCAGAAGTCGCGCCACGGCATCGGCCCCTCGAACGAGACCACGCCTCGCACGAGGTCGGGCCGCCGCTCGGCAGCGGCGAGCGCGACGGCGGCACCGTAGGAGTGCCCGGCGACGACGCACGCTCGCTCCGCGATGACGTCGAACAGGTCGGCGATGTGGTCCTCCATCTGACCAGGACCGACGTCGAGCGAGCGGCCGTAGCCGCGGCGGTCGTAGCGGACGGTGTGGCGATCGCGCAGCTCGCGCGCCACGCGCACCCACGAGCCGCTGCGGTCCATCGACCCGTGCACGAGGACCACGAGGAGACCAGGGTCGTCCTCGCCGGACTCGGCCACCCACAGCATCTGGGGCATCATGCCGGGCGTGGAGCTGCTCATCATCCGCCACGGCCTGCCTGTCCGCATCGACGACGGCGACGGACCGGCCGACCCGGAGCTGAGCGAGCTGGGACACGAGCAGGCGCGGCGCATGGCGGCGTGGCTGCGTGACGAGCAGCTGACGGCCGTATACACGAGCCCCATGCGGCGAGCGCGCCAGACGGCGGCGCCGCTGGGCGAGGCGACCGGGCTCGAGCCGGTGGTCGACGACGAGGTGGCCGAGTTCGATCGCGGCCAGCACTTCTACATCCCGCTCGAGGAGCTCAAGGCGGCGAAGGCCCCGCGCTACGAGGCGCTGATGCGGGGTGAGCAGATGGAGGAGGTCGACCCGTTCACGTTCCGCGAGGTGGTGACCGTCGCCATCGAGCGCATCGTCGAGGCCAACCCCGGCGGCAAGGTCGCCATCGTGTGCCACGGCGGCGTGATCAACGCGTACGCGTCACACGTGCTCGGCCTCGAG
>DASUCO010000025.1:0-7740 GCA_036275955.1 Acidimicrobiales bacterium | reverse complement strand
CCGGCACGTGCCGGCCGAGCGGGCGTACGCGCCGAAGATCCACCAGGAGATGCCGCTGGCGCAGTGGCTTCGCGGACCACTCCGGGACTTCGTCGGCGACTCACTGTCGCGTGAGCGGGTAGAGGCCACTGGTGTCCTCTCCTACGCCCCGGTGCAGCGCATGATCGAGGAGCACCACACGGGTGCTGACCGGAAGTGGCCCCTCTGGCAGCTCATCTCCGCCGTGGAGTGGGCCCACCAGCTCCGGCAGCCGCGTACCACCCTGCTCGATCGCCGGTGATCCGCTGCGTCGGCATCGCCGACCGCGACCCGTCGGTCGTCGAGCGCTTCTGCGGGCGGGCGGCGGCGCGCGGGCTCGCCACGGTGTCCGCTGCCACGGTCGCTGTCGCCTACGACGACTCGTCGGTCCCATGCATCGGCGTGGCCCACCACGACGATGGGTCGTTCGTGGTGCTCGACGGCGAGGCGTTCCCGGTGGCGCAACCCGACGTCATGGCGGCCCGCCTGCTCACGGCACTGCGGTCGGGGACGATCGCGGAGCAGCCCTTCGAGGGTGCGATCACCTGGTGGGACGCCCGTGGCGGACATGCCGTCGTCCGGGGGGATCACATCGGCGCCGTGCCGGTCGCCGTCGGTCGCGCCGGCACCTCCACGCTCTGGTCCATCGACACCGCCGACCTGGTGAACGCGGGTGTTGCCCCCGTACCCGACCCTGACGCGATCGCGCTGCTCGCCGCACTGGGCTGGGTGCCGGCGCCCATCAGCTACCTGCGTGATGCCGAGGCGATCCCCGCTGGGCGCATGATGACGATCACACCAGGGCGCGCGCCGGTGCGCGACACCTGGTTCCACCACACGGCGAACCCGCCGACGCCCGGCGACGCCGAGGCCCAGGCGGACGTCATCGGCGCCGCGCTGGTGGACGCGGTGCGAGCGCGTGCCGGCGGGCGGCTCGGTGCGTTCCTCTCGGCCGGCATCGACTCTGCCGCGATCGTGACGGTCCTGCGCCGAGAGCTGGACCTACCCGTGCAGACGTTCACCTTTCGCTATCTCGGCTACGAGGGTGAGCACAACGAGGACGAGTTCGCGGCGGAGACGGCGAGGATCCTCGGCGCACCGCACACGACGATCTCCGTCGCACCCGAGGAGCTGCGCGATCGCTTCTCCGACATGGTCCGCACCTACGGCTCACCCATCGGCTTCGGGGTGCACTCGTTCAAACAGGACGAGGTGCGCGCTGCGGGCATCGAGGTAATGCTCACTGGCGCCGATCCCGGCGGCTGGCAAGGGTACGGGCGCAGCGGCGCCATTGCCTCGCAGCTGTGGCGCGTGCCCGCCCGACGGCGGCTCGCCCTGCAGCGCGCGGCACACCGGTTCGAGTCGCTGCCGGGCGCGGAGGCGCTCTACTGGACGGCGCTGCTCGCCAACCACGGCATCAAGAACGAGTACGCCACGCTCGCCCTCCGCCGCGAGCTCGTCGGTGCCGCCGCCGACCGGGCCACGCTCCGCTACGCCGACGCGCTCGGAAAGCTGGCCCACGACTACGCCGGTGAGGCGGCCGAGCACCGGCCGACGTTCGTCTCCCAGACCGTCGGCCTCTACGACGCCGAGTGGAACACCCGTTGGGGCCGAGCGTACGGCTACCCCATCCGCGCGCCGTTCTACGACCCTGCGCTGGCGCTCGCCGTCGACCGTCGCCGGCCGTGGGATCACGACAAGGCGCCGCTGCGCCGCTACACGGCACGGCGGCTCCCCCACGAACGGGCGTACGCGCCGAAGCTCTACCAGGAGGTGCCGCTGGCCCAGTGGCTGCGGGGGCCACTCCTGGACTTCGTGCGCGACGCCACCTCGCGCGAGCGCGTCGAGCGGGCCGGCATCGTGGCCTACGAGCCGCTCCGACGCATGGTCGACGAGCACGTCGGCGGCGTGGACCGCAAGTGGCCGCTGTGGCAGCTGCTGACGGCCATCGAGTGGGCGCTGCAGCTCCAGGAGCCGCGAGAGACGTTGCTCTAGCGACCCGCCCGACGGCTGGCTGCCGCAACCGAACGTCGACGCTCTTCTCGGCTGATCCCGCCGGCAGCCAGGGCGACGACCACGTAGACGACGGCCCCGGCCACCCCACCGACCAACAGCCCGAGGGGCTGCTCGAGGCTCGTGTCGATGGCTCGCGCCACGGCGAACGCCGGGATGCCGGCGACGACGACCGCGAGCGCAGTCCGCAGGACGGCACCGAACCCGTCGACGAACACCCACCGGCGCACGAGCGCGCCACGGATGGCGACGTCGACGACGTAGCCGGCACAGAACGCGCCAGCAGCGCCGTTCATGCCGTACGCGTCGATGCCCGGGACCATGAGCCCGACGATCACCACCGACCGCACGATCACGAGCGTCGTCGACACCGTCGGCTTGCCCTGGGCCAGGAAGACGGTGCCCATCATCAGCGAGATCACCGTCAGCGAGTAGGCGACGAGGAGCAGCGCGAACGCGTCGTCGGCACGGGCGAACCCCTCACCGAACACGGCGAGTGCGCCGCCGGCGACGCCGCCGCCCACCGAGGCGAGCAGGAACAGCGGCAGCGCCGCCCCGCGCAGCGACAGGCCGAGGTCGTCGCGCATGCCGGTGGCGTCGTCGTGGTGGTGCCGCTCGACCATGGACGGGAAGACCATCTCCGACATGCGGAAGCCGGCGTCCTGGATGCGGATGGCGACGCCGGCCGCGCGCGAGTAGGCGCCGACGGTCCGCACGTCGGTCATCGATCCCAGCAGCCACGTCGCTGCCTGCGAGGAGAGCCCGTTGGCGATCGAACCGGGAACCAGCTGCAGCGAGAACCGCAGCAGTCGCGGCAGCTCGCGCACGCCTTGACGGATCTCGGCCGGCGGGACCCGCGCCAGGTAGCGACGCACCCGGACGAGACGCATCGTCAGCGAGCAGGCGAACGACAGCACGGTGGCGAGGGCCAGGCACCAGACCGAGTCCGACACCGCCCGCAGGCCAACGGCGATGAAGAGGAAGGCCACCACCTGGGTCAGCCGGGCGAAGAACAGATCGCGACCGGCACGGAAGGCGGAGAACACCGAGTCGATGTTCCACGAGACGTTCTCGAGCAGGACGTAGCCGAGGAGGACGACCATCGCCGGTGCCACCAGCGCCGGCTCGCCGACCGGGCCGCGCAGCGCCGCGGCGCTGAGGACCGCCACGATCACCGCCACCGCCGCGGTGAGCGACATCGACAGGCCGAGCACCGGGAAGAACAGGCGACCGACGCGGACGTCGCGAGCCGGGAGCACGGACAGCTCCCGGACGAGCGCGATCTGCTCGCTGAGCGTCGAGAACTGGATCAGCGTCAGCCACGGCGCGGTGACGAGCGCGTACTCGCCGATGGTGTCGACGCCGTACAGCCGCGCCGTGAGCACGGAGCTGAACAGCTGCACGACGATGTTGGCGACGAACGAGGACGCGGCGAAGCCCATGCCGGTGCGCAGCGAGGAGCGCTCGTCACCCGCGCCCGCCGAGGGATCAGCCGGAACCGGCTCGTCGTCGTTCGCCACGGAGGGCCATCCTGCCCGCTCCTAGGTCAGCGCACGTGCGAGCGCCGTGGCCGCGCAGGCGGCGACCACCACGACCAGGAACGACGCCTTGCACCACACGGCGACGGCGGCGGCCAGGAAGCCGGCCAGGCGAGCGTCCACCACGAGGCGCCGGTCGCCGGCAGCCACGTTGACCGCGATCAGCGCCGCCAGCAGCGCGGCCGGGAGCAGCTCGGCCAGGCGGCTGAGGAGGGGCGGCAGGCGGCGGTCCCCGAGCAGCAGCGGTCCGCTCGCCTTCAGCGCATACGTGCCCGCAGCCAGCGTCAGGATGGCGGCCCAGCTCATCGCTGCCGACCGGCGAGGAGCACGGCGAACGCGGCGAGCAGGACCGGCACGCCGGCCGGTAGCAGGGGCGTGAGGGCCAGCGCGACGACGGCGCCGCCGATCGCCGCCCGTCGGCTGCCGGGGTCGCGCAGCCGGGGCGCCAGCAGCGCGACGAACACCGCCGGGAACGCGGCGTCGAGTCCGATGCTGGCGGGGTTGCCGAGCACGTCGCCGACCGCCGCACCGACGATCGTGACCACGTTCCAGCAGACGAACAGGAGCGAGCCGGCGAACCAGAACGTGGCTCGCGAGCGCTCGCGATCCTCGTGCTCGAGCGCCAGCGCCACGGGCTCGTCGACCACGAGCTGCGAGCCGAGCAGCCGCCGCCACAGCGGCCCGCTCACCAGCGGCGCGGCGAGCACGCCGAACGCGGCGAGGCGGCTGTTCAGCAGCAGGCCGGTGATGACGGCGGCCACCTGGTTGCCGGCACCGGCCAACCCAACCGCCGCGAACTGGGAGCCGCCGGCGAAGACGAGCAGCGACAGCGCCGACGCCTTGAGCACCGACAGCCCGTTCTCGGCGGCGACGACGCCGAAGGAGAGCCCGAAGACGCTGACGGCGACGGCGACCGCGACGGCCTTGCGGCGGTCCGGGGTCAGGAGGCGCAGCGCTCGCGCAACCCCGCCAGCCGCTCGGCCACCACGTCCGGCGCGATCGTCGATGCCGAGCGCGCCTCGAGGTAGTCGAGCCAGCGCGACGCGTTCTCGCGCTCGTCGAGGAGCAGGCTGAGGCCGGCGATCCACCGCAGGCGCCGGAGCTCGCCCTCGCCCGGCGCGCCGCGGCCGCGCACCAGCGTCTCGACCAGGTGCGCCTGCACGGCCGGGACCGAGTCGAAGCGCTGCAGCGCCGGCAGCAGGTCGGTCTGCAGCAGGTGCACAGCCGACTGTGCGGTGCGGGCGTCGACCACCTTGGCCAGGCCAGGCACGGCACGGACGGGGCCGACCGTGAACCACGTCGCCTCGAGTCCCGTCACGCCCTCACCGACGCGGGCGTGGATCGGACAGCCGGCGACGCGCGTCGCCGCACCGCTCGTGTCACCGAGCACGTCCTCCAGGCCGGGCACGGCCACGCCCCACGCGAGCGTGAAGCAGATCTTCTCCGGGTTCGTCCACGGGGCGAGCTCGAGCTCGACGAGCCAGCGCACGTCGCCGGCGTCGCGGGCGAGCACGGCGCGCCGGCGTTCGAACCCGAACGGCGCCAGCGCCGGCGCGATGCGCCGGTCCACGAGGTCCAGGAACCGATCAGCCGGGGTGCGGCTCTCCCCCATGCCCCCGACGGTAGGGAAGCGGCGCGCGTCAGAGGTGGATGCTCCCCTGCCGCAGCACCTCGACGACGTCGCCGACGACGCGCACCACCGTCGACGGCGCACCCGCGCACGCGCCACCGTCCACGATCACCTCGACGCCGAGCTCGGCCTGCACCTGCGCCGCCGTCGCCGGCGTCGGACGCCCGTGGAGGTTGGCGCTGGTCGTGACGAGCGGGCCGACGCGCCTGGCCAGCTCGCGCGGGACGTCGTGATCGGGCACGCGGACACCGACCGTCGACCGGTCGGTGCCGCCCAGGTCGACGTCGAAGCCGGCGCGACGCGGCAGCACGATGGTGAGCCCACCCGGCCAATGCGCAGCCATCAGGTCAGCGGCCACCGGCGAGACCTCGACGATCTCGCGCGCCTGGGCCTCATCGGTCACCAGCACCGGGAGCGCAACGTCCGTCGGGCGGGCCTTGACCTCGAACAGGCGCGCCGTCGCACCGGGGACCGACGCCGCCACGGCCACGCCGTACACGGTGTCCGTCGGCACCACGATCACCTCGCCGCGCAGGAGCGCCTCCACCGCCTCATCGAGCACGGCGTGCAACGTACTGTCGCCCCCATGCCTGACTTCTTCCGCTACGAGGTCGACGGCGGCATCGCCACGATCACGATCGACCGCCCGGAGAAGAAGGGGGCAATGACCTACGCCATGCTCGGCGACTTCATCGCGCTCGTGCACGAGGCCGGGCGCGACGACGCCGCCCGCGTCGTGCTCATCACCGGCGCGCCCGGCACGTTCTGCGCCGGCACCGACCTGTCCGACCTGCAGACCATCCCGGGCAAGGAGCGCGGCACGCGGGGAACGGCGGAGCAGACGGATGTGTGGTGGCCCATCGTCCAGTGCCCGAAGCCCGTCATCGCCGCCGTCGACGGCCCCGCCATCGGCATGGGCGTCGAGTTCACCAGCCAGTGCGACGTGCGCATCGCGTCCACACGTGCTCGGTTCGGCTGGGTCTTCGTGCACCGCGGCCTGGTGCCCGACACCGGGGCCGGGACGTGGCTGCTGCCACGCCTGATCGGCGTGCCCGCCGCCCTCGACCTCCTCTACAGCGGCCGCATCATCGAGGCCGACGAGGCGCTGGCCCTCGGCTTCGTGCGCGAGGTCGTCGAGCCTGACGCGCTGCTCGAGCGGGCGCGAGCCGTCGCCGAGTCGTACCTGGCCGGGTCGCCGTTCGCCATCCGCCGCATCAAGGAGCTGGCGTACAAGGGCCTGGAGCGATCCGTGGGCGAGCACATGACCGGCCACGTCGAGGCGCTCTCCGCCTGCTTCAAGTCCGAGGACCACGCCGAGGGCGTCGCGTCCTTCCTGGAGCGACGACCGGCGCAGTTCACGGGTCGCTAGCCGATGCGGGCCACGATGTAGCGCTCGCGCTCGGTCATGTCGTGGTGGAACGCGGCCTCGTCGAAGCCGGCGGCGAGCGCCCGCTCGACCATCTCCTCCCCCATCCACGCCGCGTGCTCCATGACGAGCGCGCCGGGCCGGGCGAGCCACGACGGGGCGCCGTCGATCACCACCGCCGCGTGGTCGGTCCCCTTGTTGGTGGCGTAGAGCGCGACGTCGGGCTCCCAATCGGCCACGTCCGGCGGCAGCTGCGCGGTGTCGGGCACGTAGGGCGGGTTGGCGGCGATCACGTCGATCCGGCCGCGCAGGTCGTCGGGCAGCGCTTCGTACCAGCTGCCGACGCGCAGCTGCACGCGCGTCGCGGCGCGGCCGATGCCGGCCAGGTTGGCGCGAGCCACCTCGATGGCGTCGGCGGAGACGTCGGTGGCCCACACCTCGACGCCGGGCAGCTCGACCGCCATCGACAGCGCGATGCCACCGGCGCCGGTGCCCAGGTCGACCACCGTCGACGCGCCGAGGCGGCGGGCCTCGGCGATGGCGGCACCGGCCACCTCCTCGGTCTCGGGTCGCGGGATGAGCACGCGCGGATCGACCATCAGGTCGAGTGAGCGGAACCCCCAGCGACCGAGGACGTACTGCAGGGGCTCGCCGGCGATGCGGCGGGCGAGCATCACGTCGAAGTACGCGAGCGACCGCTGCGTCGGGATCTCGTCGAGGTGGAGCACGACCTCGGCACCGTCGTAGCCGGAGGCCTGCTCGACCAGCCGTCGCCCGTCGACGTCACCGACCTTGGCCACCGCCTCGTTGAGCACGGTGCGCCACGTGGTGGTGTTGCTCACTCCTCCCCAGCCAGCTGCGAGGTGCGCTCGTCCTGGAGCAGTGCCTCGACCACGCCGTCGAGCTCGCCGGCCAGCACCTTGTCGAGGTTGTACGCGGTGTAGCCGATGCGGTGATCGGTGACTCGGTTCTCCTTGTAGTTGTACGTCCGGATCTTCTCGCCGCGACCGCCGCCACCGACCTGGCCCTTCTTCGCCTGCGACATCTCGTCGCGCACGCGGTCCTGCTCCTGCTTGAGCAGCCGCGAGCGCAGCACGAGCAGCGCCTTGGCCCGGTTCTGGATCTGGCTCTTCTCGTCCTGCATGGCGACCACGAGGCCGGTGGGCTTGTGCGTG
>DASUCO010000024.1:0-15609 GCA_036275955.1 Acidimicrobiales bacterium | reverse complement strand
GTCGGCCGACTGCGCGGCCAGCCTGGCGTTCGACGGCGACTTCGACGGCTGGCGCGCCGCGTTCGCCCGCAAGCGCATCGGGCGCGGCGTGCTCGAGCGCATGCGCAAGGGCGCCACGCTCGACCCGAGCGCGCTGGCGCGTGAGATCGTCGTCGACGGCGCCGAGCACGGACGCGACGGGCTCAGCCAGTGGCTGGCGACGCTCGGCCCTGGTGGCGTCGCCGCCGTCGTGCGCGACGCCACGACCTGGGCCGTGTCGGCCCGCGCTGCCATGCGCACGTGGCCGCCGCCCAACACGAAGTTCGACAACCCGCCGGCGATCTACACGTGGCAGCTCCCCGGACGCGCCGTCCGCCTGGAGGCGACCGCCGACGGCGTGATGCGTGACGCCGGCGCGCTGCTGCTCCTCGCCACCGCGACCGGCGACGACGCCGCCCTCCGGCGAGAGCTGTCGTGGCTGGCGTTCGTCGCCACCCTCGCCAGGGGGAGCGTGCCGCGGCAGGTGACGAGGATCGATCTCGCCAGCGGGGACCGGCGCACGGTGCCCGTCACGGACGACGTCCTCGACGACGGTCTGACCGCCGCCGCGGTGGCCCTCGACGCCGCCATGGCGGCCCGGTTCACGGCCCCGGCCGAGCCCGTTCCGGGGCGTTGGTGCCGGGCGTGCCATGGACGCACCACCTGCGAGGTGGGGCGCGCCTGGCTCGATCGGGCTATTTCCCACGGAGCGTAGGAATCGCGCTCAAGGTGCTGGTCAGACGGGCCGTAGAACCGTCTGCGAGTTGGTGCTCTTGAGAAAGGCAAACCCGTCGAGAGGCGGGGACGCAACGCCACGGGACCTCGTTGGATGCGAATCCAGACGGTCAGCCGGGCTACCGGGAGGCTCCCTGCGTGATGCAGACGGGCTCAACCCCACTGAGCGGATGAGCTCGCATCCATTCATCACCCAATCGGAGGAACCAACCAATGTCCACGCTTCGGCGTCGCCTGACCAAGGACGAAGAGGGCTTCACGCTCATCGAGCTCATGGTCGTCGTGCTCATCATCGCCATCCTGATCGCCATCGCGATCCCGACCTTCCTCGGCGCCCAGGACCGTGCCCGCGACCGCGGCGCCCAGTCCGACCTCCGCAACGCCGTCACCGCCGCGAAGACGATCGCCACCGACGATGCTGGCCTCTTCACGAACGTGACCGTTGCGAACCTGACCACGGCTGAGGGTGCGCTTGACTTCGCCGCCGCCGGCACCAAGACGGACATCGGCGTCGTCGTCGACACCACTGCCACGCCGCAGACCGCTCTCTTCTACAAGCAGAGCGCCTCGAACACGTGGTTCGGCATGGGCACCAACTCCAGCGGTGAGGTCGTCAAGTGCAAGGCAGACACTGCCGCCGAGCTCAACACCTACACCCTGTGCGACACGCTGTCCGGCACCCCGGCGAGCGCCTGGTAGCCACCGGTCGACCCGACTGAACGCAGCTTCGACGGTCGGGCCTTCGGGCCCGACCGTCTTGCGTTCGTTCCGGGGATGCCAGGGACAACCATGGATCGACCCATCGCAGCACGCGACGACCGGGGATTCACGCTCATCGAGCTGATGGTCGTCGTGCTCATCATCGCCATCCTGATCGCCATCGCGATCCCGACCTTCCTGGGCGCCCAGGACCGTGCACGTGACCGCAGCGCCCAGTCCGACCTGCGCAACTCGATCACGGCGGCCAAGACGGTGGCCACCGATCACGACGGCTACTTCCTCAACGATGCGGAGGTCGAGCTGGGCCCGGGCGACATGCCCGAGCTGGAGCCGGCCATCGTCTTCACGAACACGGCCGCCGACATCGAGGACGGCAAGCAGGTCCTGATCACCACGCACACGGGCGGCGACGTCGTCACCTTCGTGCGCAAGAGCGCGTCGAACACGTACTTCGGCATCTCGGCCAACCGTGACGGCGACGTCACGTACTGCTCGAGCACCGTCAGCGCCGCGGCATGTGACGACGGCGTGCTCGACGCTGCCAGCTTCGTCTCGACGGGCTGGTAGTCACAACAACCCACTCGACGTTCGCAGCCGGGCCCTCGGGCCCGGCTGCGGCGCGTCTCGCCACTACCGTCGTCGCGTGACGCCGACTGCGATGGTGGTGACGCTGTGCGCCGTGGTCGGGCTCGCGGTGGGCTCGTTCCTCAACGTGGTGATCCACCGCGTGCCGCGCAAGGAGTCGGTGGTGTCGCCGCCGTCGCGGTGTCCGGGCTGCGGCAACCAGATCTCACCGCGCGACAACATCCCGATCGTCTCGTGGCTGCTGCTGCGCGGTCGGTGCCGCCACTGCGGCATGTCGATCTCGCCGCGCTACCCGGCCGTCGAGCTCGGCACCGCGGTGCTCTTCGTGGCCATGGCGCTGCGGTTCCCCGAGGACTGGGCGCTGCCGGCGTTCCTCGTCCTCGCCGCCGCGTGCCTGGCCGGTTCGCTCATCGACCTCGAGCACATGCTGCTCCCCAACCGGCTCGTCTTCCCGTCGCTGGCCATGGCGGCGGTGCTGCTCGCCGGCGCGGCCGCGATCGAGGGTGAGTGGGAGCCCTTCGCTCGCGCCGTGATCGGGGCTGTGCTGGCGGCCGGCTTCCTGCTGCTGCTGGCGCTGCTCTGGCCCCGAGGTGGGGCCATGGGAGGTGGCGACATCAAGCTGGCCCTGCTGCTGGGCCTGTGCCTGGGGTGGCTGAGCCTCGGCCACGTGGCGCTCGGCATGTTCCTCGGCTTCCTCCTCGGCAGCGTGGCCGGCGTCGCCCTCCTCGCCGTCGGCGGGCGCAGCGCACGGGACCACTTCGCGTTCGGTCCGTTCCTCGCGCTGGGAACGCTCACCGCGGTGTGGTGGGGCCGCCAGCTCCTCGACTGGTACACGGGAGCGAACTAGTCCTGGCTGTTGTTCCTGTTGTTCCTGTTGACCACTGAGGTTTCTGTTGCCTACTGTGACTCAGTTCCGAGCCACGCGTTGCTACAGGTAGGTGGTCAGAGATGCCGACAGAACGGTTCTTGACCGTCCAAGAGGTTGCCGAGCTGATGCGGGTCTCGACCATGACCGTGTACCGCCTGATCAAGGCCGGGGAGCTGCGCGCCGCGCGCGTCGGGCGCTCCTACCGGCTGCGTGAGGACGAGGTCGAGACCTACCTGGCTCGCGGCCTCCCGACGTAGGGACGCGCATGGCTCGCTCGGTGATCGGGCTCGACGTCGGCACCTCCGCGGTGCGCGCCGCCGAGGTGCGCTTCGGACGGGGCACGCCGTCGCTCGTGCGCTTCGGCCAGGTGGCGCTGCCACCGGGCGTCGTCGTCGCCGGTGAGGTGGTGGACGCCGCCGCCGTCAGCGCCGCGCTGCGGCGCCTCTGGAAGGAGGCGGGGTTCTCGGGCAAGCGTGTGGTGACCGGCGTGGCCGGCCAGCGCGTCGTCGCCCGCACGACCGACCTGCCGGCGATGAGCGACGATGACCTGCGCTCGAGCCTCCCGTTCCAGGTGCAGGAGCTCATCCCGATCCCGATCGAGGACGCCGTCATCGATCACCAGGTGCTCGAGCGCACGATCGACGGCGAGGGCGTCGAGCGGCTGCGGGTGCTCGTCGTCGCCGCCCATCGGGACATGCTGCGATCGCTGCTCGCCGCGCTCGAGGGCGCCGGGTTGTCGGTGGCCCGCATCGACCTCATCGCGTTCTCGCTCATCCGGGCGCTGCACGAGCCGGACTTCGCCGAGCTGGACGACCGCGGCAACGGCGCCACCGCTGAGGCGATCGTCGACATCGGTGGTGGCGTCACCAACGTCATCGTCCACGAGCACGGCGTCCCCCAGTTCATCCGCAGCCTCTCGACGGGCGGCATCGAGCTGACCGAGGCGATCTCGACCGACCTCGACGTCGACTTCGAGACCGCCGAGGCCCTCAAGCGGGACGTCGCCGGTGATGACGGCGCCCAGTCCCAGCACGCGCGGGAGGTGCGGAGCGTTGCGCTGGCGCCGGTGCTGGAGGAGATCCGGACCAGCCTCGAGTTCTGGCAGAGCCAGAGCGCCGATGGTGAGCTGCGTCGCGTCATCGTCGTCGGCGGCACGGCCCGCCTTCCCGAGGTCCACGAGCGGCTGGCGCGACTCATCGGCGCCCCCCTCACCGTCGGCACCGCGTTCGCGCGCGTCGACCCCTCCGATGCCGGGCTCGGCGACGAGGCCCGGGCGGCGGCCGCCGCCGTCGGGTCCATCGCCGTCGGCCTCGCCCTCAGCGGCGAGTCGCTGGCCAGCGGCGACCGTCGCATCAGCCTGGTCCCGACGGAGATCGCCGTCCTGCGCCGCGAGCGTCGCCAGGTGCTCCTCACCGGCGCCGGCGTCCTCGCCTTCGCCGCCGTCCTCATCGGTCTCTACGCGCTGCGCGGGCAGCAGGTCAGCGACGCCCAGCGGGACGCCGAGTTGGCCGAGGCGCGGACGCTCGAGCTCGAGGCCGAAGTGGCCGAGCTGCGCGACGTGGAGGCGCTCGAGGCCGACATCGCCACGCAACGCACAACCGTCTCGGCCGTGCTCGAGGGCGACGTGGCGTGGTCCCGCCTCGTCCAGGAGATCGCGGCCGTCCTGCCCAACGACGTGTGGCTCACCAGCTTCAACGGCTCGCGGGGCGACGCGCTCACGCCGGGCACCGTGAGCGTCCAGGGCATGGGCTTCGACCAGACGTCGACGGCTCGCTGGATCCTGCGGATCAGCAACCTCGACTCCCTGGCCGGGCTGTGGGTGGATTCGTCGAACAAGTCGGAGGCCGCCAGCGGACGCGAGGTCGTCACGTTCTCGTCCAACGCGAAGCTGACGCCGGCCGCCCAGTCCGACCGCTTGGCGCGCTACCTGGGGGCGTCGTGAACCGGCGCGGCTTCATCATCGCCATCGGGGCGTCGCTGGCGCTCCTCGGCCTCTGGTTCGTGTTCCTCTGGGGTCCCCAGGGAGGGCGTCTGACCGACGCGCAGGCCCGCACGGACGCGGCCGAGACGCGGAACCAGGAGCTCGAGCTGCGCATCCAGCGGCTGGAGGCAGCCCAGGAGGGAGCGCCGGCGCGCATGGCCGAGCTCGCCGCGCTTCGGCGCGCCGTCCCCGACGACCCCGAGCTGGCGCAGTTCATCCTCGACGCCAACCAGGCCGCCACCGAGGCCGGCGTCGACTTCCTCTCCATCTCGCCCGGGGTCCCCGCACCCGGCGTGGGCGGTCTGCCCCCGGTGATCACGCTCTCCATCACCGTCACCGGCCCGTACTTCTCGGTGCTCGACTACCTGGAGCGCCTCGACGACCTGCCGCGAATCGTCGTGATCGACGCGCTCAACCTCCAGCCCAACGCGACCCCGGGGGAGGGACAGGAGCTCTCGGTGTCGGTCACCGGTCGCATGTTCGCCACCAGCGCGCCGCAGCTCCCGCCGCCCACCACCGTCCCGCCCGCGCCGGGGGAGACGACCACGACGACGGTCGTCCAGCCCGTCAGCTCCGTCGGAGGCTCCGGTGGCTGAGCCCATCGTCGTCGGCGACGCCCCCGCCGCCCGCAGCCGCCGGATCCTGGTGCTGGCCGGCGTCGCCGCCGCGCTCGTCCTGGCGCTCGTCGTGCTCCCCGGCCTGCTCTTCGGCTCCGGCGGCGGCGACGACGACTTCGACTTCCCGCCCGTCGCCCAGGGGGTGACGACCACCACGGCGCTGCCCGAGGACGCGCCGGCGGAGACGTTCGAGCTGTTCTCGGACAAGAACCCGTTCGAGCCGCTCATCGACGTGACGCCCGCGGTCGGCGACGTCGGCACCTCGGTCGACGCCACCACGACCACCTCGATCCCCGACGGCGGCAGCTTCGAGTTCCCGAGCGAAGGGCCGATGCCCACCTTCCCACCCGACGACGGCACCGGGACCGGCACCGGCGGGGAGACGACCTCGACCACCCAGGCCGGACCGCCCCCGCCGCCGCCCCGCCAGCCCGACCGGGTGTCGCTCCTCGAGGTCTTCACCGACCAGGGCGGCCAGGTGGTGGCCAGCATCCGGGTCAACGACGTCACCCACCAGGTCGGCGAGGGCGACGAGTTCGCCACCTCCTACCGGGTGCTCGACCTCGACATCGGCACCCGCTGCGCCCAGCTGCTCTTCGGCGACGACCGCTTCGGCCTGTGCGAGGGCGAGGAGACCCTGAAGTAGTCAAGGCCGCGGCTGGTCATGTCGATGATCAGGCCGATGGCCCGCATCAGCCGCACGCGCCTGGAGGGTGACGAGGGCGGCTTCACCCTCCTCGAGATCGTCATCGCCATGACGATCATCTCGACGTCGTTCGTGACGCTGGCGCACTCGCTGGCCGGCGGCATGGCGGCGCTGTCGGCGGCGCGCCAGCGCTCGGTGTTCGTCGAGCTGGCCAACGCCGAGGTCGAGAACCTGCGGGCGCTCCACTGGGAGTCGCTGGGCGTCAGCACGACCGACCCCGACCGAGCGACGGCCTATCCGAGCGACCTCCACGACGGCCACTCGGCCGTCCTCCTCGACGTGCCCGCCCTGCAGGCCGCCGACCCGAGTCTCCCGGCACCGCCGGCCGCGGTCAGCGTCGTCACGACGAGCCCGGTGTCCGGCGTCATCACGCCCTACACGATCCGACGGTGGATCACCTGGTCCGACGCCGGTGGCCCGGACAGCGTGACCCAGCTCAAGCGGATCCAGATCACCCTCGAGTGGGACGAGAGCGGTCGAGGCGACCGGTCGGTGTCGCTCGAGTCCATCCGCTACCCGGGTGGACTGGGTCAGGTCGACGGCTCGAACCAGGCGCCGATCGCGCAGGCGAGTGCGGCTCCCCTGGTCGTCCAAGCGTTCCAGTCGATCTCGTTCACCGGTTCGACCTCCAGTGATCCCGATGGCGACCTGCTCACGCACGCGTGGCAGTTCGGCGACGGGGCCACGTCGACTGCCGCCGACCCGACGCACGCGTACACCGTGCCCGGCACCTACGACGCGGTCCACACCGTGACCGACCCCGGCGGCCTCACCAGCTCCGTCTCGGTGAACGTCACCGTCAACGCGCTCGTCGGCTTGAACCAGCCGCCGACCGCGTCGTTCACGGCCACGCCGACGGTCGGCGTGGCGCCGCTGTCGGTCAACTTCGACGCCAGCGGCTCGAGCGACCCCGAGAGCTCGTCGCTCACCTACACGTGGTTCTACGGGGATGGCATGCCCGACGGCGCCGGCGTGAGCGCCACCCACGTCTTCAGCTCGGTCGGCACGTTCACCGTGACCCTGCGCGTGACCGACGACGCCGGGCTGTGGGACGACGCCACGATCGACATCACCACGACGCCGTTGAACTGCACCATCACCAGTGCGTCGTTCAAGAACCCGTCGTCCAACACCACGACCAACGACATCCTGGTCGACTCGAGCAACAAGCCGACCTCCAACGGCTTCATGTTCACGGCCACCACGAACTCGGCGTGCACGAACGTCAGCGCCGTGCTGCCGCTGTCCGCCGGCACGCTCACCGTCACCCTCAACTACTCGGAGGCGAGCGGCGTGCGCACCTGGACCGGCGCCACCAGCCTCGGCTCCAGCGTGCGCTTCAACCGGGCGAACGACCAGAGCGGCAGCTTCACCGCCTCGGGCGGGGCCACGTTCCCGATCACCTTCGACGTGCACGGATGACCGGTCGCCTGCGCTCGACGCTGCGCGACGAGCGCGGCATGACCATCGCCGAGCTGGCCGTGGTCGCCATGCTCACCGGGCTCGTCGGCGCCATGATCATGGTCAGCCTCTCGACCACGGTGCGAGCGAGCTCGCTGGTGCAGGACAAGTCGGCGTCGCTGCAGGACATGCGCACGGCCCTCGAGGTCATCGAGCGTGACCTGCGGGCGGCCAACCCCATCGACGCCATCGACCCGGCCCTGCCGATCTCGACGTACGCCAACAAGCTGACGTTCTCCGTGTACTGCTCGACGGTCGGCGTCGACGACTGCAGCAACGAGCACCTGCGGTCGGTGACGTACCAGCTGGTGGGCAACCAGCTCGAGCGGGTCCAGGGGACGACGACCAAGATCCTCGTCGGTCCGAGCGACACACCCAGCCTCCCGATCGCCAAGCGCCGCGGCGCGGTGGTGAACAGCGCCAGCCAGCCGGTCTTCCGCTACTACGACAAGCACGGCGTCGAGCTGCCGACGTCGGGCGCCAGCACGCCGCCGTCGTCGCAGTTCCGCGACTGCGTCCGCCACGTCGACATCTACCTCGTCGTCGTGTCGGCCGCCGGCGAGACGCCGACGACGATGCAGCTGACGACGTCGGGCACGCTCCGCAACTTCAACGAGGTGGACGGATGCTGAGTGCACTGCAGCGGCGACTCCATCGTTCGCTCCGCGACGAGCGCGGCAGCGTCCTCATGGCGGTCCTGGCGACCACCGTCGGCGCCTTCGCCCTCATCGCCGTCGGCAACGCGGTGAACGGCGGCCTCTCCACGGCGCGCGCCGATCAGAACCGGATCAACGCGTTCCAGCACGCCAACGCCGGCATCGACCTGGCGCTGTACCGCATCGACCGGGGCGACTTCAGCGGCCCGAGCATCGTGGCCATCACCGACGGGTTCCGCGACACGGTGACGGTGGGCGACTCGACGTTCGTGGTCGAGGCCGTGCGCGCCGTCCCCGGCAAGGACCACACCTGGAACGTCCGCTCGACGGGCACCGACGGCTCGGGCCGGCAGCGGATGGCGGTGGCCACCATCGCCACCGAGCGCCTCTTCAACCACGGCTTCTTCACCATCCAGGACTTCAGCCTCACCGGCAACCAGCTGACGCCGCTGGCGTACGACTCGGCCGTGTGCCCGGACCCCACGCTCGACCCCGAGGGCTGCAACATCGATCCCATCCCGGGCCGGCTCGGCACCAATGCCGAGTTCGTCGGCGCGGCGGAGACGGTCGACGACTTCAAGGACCGGTGGGACGGGTTCGACATGTACGGCCGGGCCACGCAGGAGGCGGCCGACCAGGCGTGCGGCGCCGGTCGATGCGGCACCGCGCCCGAGGTCCGCGCCATCTCGAACCAGATGCCGACGATCCTCCCGGTGAAGCCGGCCGGGATCCTGCCGTGCCCGTTCGGCGGGATCGTCGTCAACCAGACGCTCACGCCCGGCGACTACCTGTGCTCCAGCCTCAACCTCGAGGGTGTGGTCACCGTCGGCACCGGCGGCAACGGCAGCGGCCGCGTGCGCATCTGGGTCGACGGGGCGTTCAGCGCGGCCGACGATGCCGAGATCAACAAGGGTCAGCCCACGCCCAAGCTGCAGATCTTCCAGGCGGAGACCGAGGGCGGCGGCGCCTACAACGGCAGCATCTGCGGGGCCGAGATCTGGGCCCTCCTCTACGCACCCGGTCTCGTGATCGACTGCAACGGCTCACACCAGCCGGTCATCTTCGGCGCCGTCGTCGCGCAGCTGCACGGCGGCACCGGCGCCCACTTCGACTTCCACTGGGACATCGCCTCGATCGACGAGACCTTCGACGAGAAGTACGTCGTCCTCAACTGGCGTGAGTGCCCGGTGGGCACCACCACCTGCTGAACCACACCAGGCACTGACGAGCCCACCGGTACGATTCCGGCGTGATCAGGTACCTCACCGCCGGCGAGTCGCACGGGCGCGCCCTGGTGGTGACAGTCGAGGGCCTGCCTGCCGGCCTCCCGATCACGGTCGAGGAGATCCAGGGCGAGCTGGCCCGGCGCCGGCTCGGCTTCGGCCGCGGCCCCCGCATGAAGTTCGAGCAGGACGAGGTGACGATCGTCGGCGGCGTGCGACATGGCCGCACGCTCGGCTCGCCGGTGGCGATCCTCGTCGGCAACTCCGAGTGGGAGCGGTCCGACAAGTGGCACGAGGAGATGTCGACCGCGCCGGGCAAGACGAAGGACCCGCTCACCCAGCCACGCCCGGGCCACGCCGACCTGGCCGGCATGCAGAAGTACGGCTTCGACGACGCCCGCGACGTGCTCGAGCGGGCGTCGGCCCGGGAGACGGCGGCCCGCGTCGCCGCCGGCACGCTGGCCAAGGCACTGCTCTCGCACCTCGACGTGGCCATCCTCAGCCACGTCATCCAGATGGGCTCGGTGCGATCCAAGGCCGAGGAGCGCCCGACGCCGGCCGACCTGGCGCGCGTCGACGCGTCAGAGGTCCGGTGCTTCGACGCCGGCGCCGAGGCGGCGATGATCGAGGAGATCAAGGCGACGGCCAAGGAGGGCGACTCGCTGGGCGGCATCGTCGAGGTGCTGGCCTACGGCGTCCCCGTCGGCCTCGGCAGCCACGTCCACTGGGACCGCAAGCTCGACTCGCTCCTGGCCGGAGCGCTCATGAGCATCCAGGCGGTGAAGGGCGTCGAGGTGGGCGACGGGTTCGAGGTCGCCGGTCGCCGTGGCAGCGAGGCCCACGACCCCATCCACTGGGATGCCGCGACGTCGTCCTACGTCCGCGGCTCGACGCTGGCCGGCGGCGTCGAGGGCGGCATGTCGACCGGTGAGCTCGTCGTCGCTCGGGTCGCCATGAAGCCGCTCGCCACGCTGAACCGTCCCGTGCTCGCCACCGTCGACGTCGAGACCAAGGAGGAGACGGTGTCGTTCAAGGAGCGCACCGACGTCACCGCCGTCCCGGCGATGGGCGTGGTGGCGGAGACGATGGTCGCCCTGGTGCTGGCCAACGAGGCGGCGCGCAAGTTCGGCGGCGACTCCCTCGACGAGCTGGTGCGCAACCGTGACGCCTTCCTCGCATCGCTCTGAGCACGTCGTGCTCGTCGGGATGATGGGCGCGGGCAAGACGACGTTGGGCCGTCGCCTGGCCCGCAAGCTGGGGCGCCCGTTCCTCGACAGCGACCAGCAGGTCGAGGCGCGAACGGGCCGCACCGTGCGCGAGATCTTCGAGGCCGACGGCGAGCCCGCGTTCCGCGCGCTCGAGACCGAGGCGCTGGCCGACGCGCTCGACACGTCGTCGCCGTCGATCATCGCTGCCGCCGGTGGGACGGTCCTCAGCGAGGAGAACCGCGCCCGCATGCGCGCCGCCGGTCGCGTCATCTGGCTGCGAGCGGATCCCGAGGTGCTGGCCGAGCGCGTGCGCAACGGTGTCCATCGCCCGCTGCTGGCCGAGGACCCGGCGCAGGTGCTGCACGACCTCGACGCCACGCGCCGCGAGCTGTACGAGGACGTGGCCGATCACGTCGTCGACACCACGGGTCGCTCGCCGGACGAGGTGCTGGCCGAGGTCGAGCGACTGGTGTCGTCATGATCACCGTGCACGTGCCGCTGGGCGACCGCTCCTACGACGTGCTCGTGGGCCACGGTGCGCGCCACCGGCTGCTCGAGGTGCTGCCCGCCGGCGTGCAGCGCGCCGCGGTGGTGACGCAGGCGGCGATCCCGTGGACCGTTGATCCCGGCGTCGAGTCGAAGGTGTTCACCATCGGTGAGGGGGAGGACGCGAAGGACCTCGGAACGGTCGAGGACCTGTGCCGCGACTTCGCCACCTGGGGCCTCACGCGTGGCGACGTGGTGGTCGCCGTCGGCGGGGGACTGGTGACCGACCTCGCCGGCTTCGCGGCGGCGACGTACCACCGCGGCGTCCCGGTGGTGCACGTGTCGACCACGCTGCTGGGCCAGGTCGATGCCGCCATCGGCGGCAAGACCGGCGTCAACCTGCCCGAGGGGAAGAACCTCGTGGGGGCGTACTGGCAGCCGTCGGCGGTGCTGTGCGACACCGAGACGCTGGAGACGCTGCCGCCTCGCGAGTACCGCAACGGGCTGGGGGAGATGGCGAAGTACCGGTTCCTCGGTGCGCCCGACCTCCTCGACCTCGACCTCGAGTCGAGGGTGGCGGCGTGCGTGCGGGTGAAGGCCGACGTCGTCGCGTCGGACGAGCGCGAGGGCGATCGGCGCATGATCCTCAACTACGGGCACACGCTGGGCCATGCGATCGAGGCGGCCAGTCGCTACGAGCTGCGGCACGGCGAGGCGATCGCCATCGGCCTGGTCTTCGCCGCCGAGCTGGCGTGGCGGCTCGGCCGGATCGACCGCCGCCGGGTGGACGAGCACCGGCACACGGTGGCGGCGTACGACCTGCCCATGCACATCCCGAACGAGATCGATCTCGACCAGGTGCGCACGTACATCGGGCGCGACAAGAAGGCGGTGCACGGGGTGACGTGGATGCTCGACGGACCGAACGGCGTCGAGCCGGTGCGCGGCGTCGAGCCCGCGCTGGTGGACGAGGCGATGGAGGCAGTGCGCGCATGAGCCGACCGGTTGTCCTGCTGCTGCACGGACCCAACCTCAACCTGCTGGGCGACCGCGAGCCGGAGATCTACGGCACGACGATGCTGGCCGACCACGTGGACCGCGTGCGAAAGCTGTGCGACGAGGCCGGCTTCGACCTGGAGGACCTGCAGTCCAACGCCGAGCACGAGCTGGTCGAGGCGGTGCAGGGTGCTCGGCGGCGCGTCGACGCCATCATCATCAACGCCGGCGCGCTCACCCACTACGGCTGGTCGCTGCACGACGCGCTGGCGACGTACGAGGGCGTGGTGATCGAGGTGCACCTGTCGAACCCCAACGCCCGCGAGGCGTGGCGGCACACGTCGGTGGTGGCGCCGGTGGCGAAGGGGACGATCATGGGCTTCGGCGGTGACGGCTACGACCTCGCCGTCGAGGCGGTGAAGCGGTGCCTGGCGTGAGCGGTCTTC
The DNA here is from genome assembly GCA_036275955.1 of Acidimicrobiales bacterium. Classification (GTDB taxonomy): domain Bacteria; phylum Actinomycetota; class Acidimicrobiia; order Acidimicrobiales; family CADCSY01; genus DATLFP01. The sequence goes on along the minus strand of DASUCO010000024.1, from coordinate 2,903 downwards.
CGGCCATGGACGTCGCGGCGCGGCTGCCCCGGCTGCGCGAGCAGCTGGACGAGGCGCGCTGCGACGCGCTGCTCGTCACCCACCTCACGAACATCCGGTACCTGACGGGCTTCACCGGCTCCGCCGCACTGCTGCTCGTCCTGCCCGACGCCGTCGTGTTCGTGACCGACGGTCGCTACGGCGACCAGTCCCGCGAGCAGCTGGCCGCCAACGGCGTCGAGGCCCGGTTCGAGATCACCGCCACCGAGCAGGACGCGCGCCTGGCCGCCGCTGCGCGCGGCATCGAGCGCGTTGGGCTCGAGTCGACCCACGTCACGTGGTCGGCCAAGCGTCGCTACAACACGAAGGTGTTCGACGGGGCGGCCATCGTCGCCACCGAGAACCTGGTCGAGTCGCTGCGGGCGCGCAAGGACGAGGGCGAGGTGGCCCGCATCGAGGCGGCGTGCCGCATCGCCGACGACGCGCTGGCATCGGTGCTGCCGCGGCTGAAGGAGGAGCCGAGCGAGCGCGACTTCGGGCTCGAGCTCGACTTCACCATGCGCCGCCTGGGCGCCAGCGACGTGTCGTTCGAGACCATCGTCGGCAGCGGACCCAACGGGGCCAAGCCCCACGCTCGACCGACCGACCGGCGCATCCGGGAGGGCGACCTCGTCGTGCTCGACTTCGGTGCGCTGCTCGAGGGCTATCACTCGGACATGACGCGGACGGTCGCCATCGGCGAGCCGTCGGCCACCCAGCGCCGGATGGACGAGGTGGTGCGGGCGTCGCAGGCGGCGGGCGTCGCCGCCGTGCGGCCTGGCGTGACCGGCGCCGACGTCGACCGCGTGTGCCGTGACGTCATCGCCGAGGCCGGGTGGGCCGACGCGTTCCTGCACGGCACCGGGCACGGCGTCGGTCTCGACATCCACGAGGACCCGAGAGTGGCCACCACGGCCACGGGCACTACCCTGGAGCCCGGCCACGTCGTCACCGTCGAGCCCGGCGTGTATCTCCCGGAGCACGGCGGGGTCCGGATCGAGGACACCGTCGTCGTGACCGAAGACGGCTGCCGCCCCCTGACCACCGCGCCCAAGGAACTGGTTCTGTAGATATGAGCGACGCGAAGCGAGCGAATCATGTAGCCGCGGCTTCTGACATCAGGCCCGACGAAGGAGGGCTCTGATGGCTTTCAGCACGAACGATCTGAAGAACGGCATCACGCTCGACCTCGACGACGGGCTGTGGACCGTCATCGAGTTCCAGCACGTGAAGCCGGGCAAGGGCGGCGCGTTCGTGCGCACCAAGCTGCGCAACGCCCGCACCGGGGCCGTGCTCGAGCGCACGTTCCGCGCCGGTGAGAAGGTCGAGCAGGCCATCGTCGACAAGCGGGAGATGCAGTACCTGTATCCCGAGGGCAACGACCACGTCTTCATGGACAACTCGACGTACGACCAGATGCACGTGAGCGACGCCGCCCTGGGCGACGCCACCGGCTACCTGCTGACCGGCGCCAACATCCTGATGATGATCTACAAGCAGGAGGTCATCGGGGTGGAGCTGCCGGCGTCGGTCGACCTGGTCGTCACCCAGACCGACCCCGGCGTGCAGGGCGACCGCTCGTCGGCCGGGCGCAAGCCGGCGACCGTCGAGACGGGCAAGACGGTGCAGGTCCCGCTGTTCGTGAACCAGGGCGACACCATCAAGGTCGACACCCGCTCGGGCGAGTACCTGACGCGCGTGACATGAACCGTGACTGACGGCGTCGGGACTCGGCGCGAGGCGCGCGAGCGCGCCATGGGTCTGCTGTACGAGGCCGACGCCAAGGGGACCACGCCGGACGACGTCATCGCCGACCAGCAGATCCCGCCGGACGACTTCGCCGTCGACATCGTGCACGGCGTCGGCGAGCACCAGCCTCAGGTCGATGAGCTCATCCGGCGGTTCGCCAAGGGCTGGACCCTGGAGCGCATGCCGGTGATCGACCGCACGCTGCTGCGCATGGCCATCTTCGAGCTGGCCCACCGGCCCGACGTGCCGACGGCGGCGATCATCTCCGAGGCCGTCGAGCTGGCCAAGCGCTACTCGACCGACGACTCCGGCCGCTTCGTCAACGGCATGCTCGGCCGCATCGCCGAAGAGCTCCGCCCCCTCTGACCCCTCGTTCTCGGTACCCCAACCGACCGGATCTGGTCGGTTCAGGTACCGAGAACCTCGTCCAACGTGGCCATCTCGGTCAGCAGGCGGGCGGCGGCCTGGATGATGGGGACGGCGAGGAGGGCGCCGGTGCCCTCGCCGAGGCGCATGCCGAGGTCGAGCAGCGGGTCGAGGTCCAGATGGTCGAGCACGGCGGTGGCACCCGGCTCGGTCGACCGGTGTCCGGCGATGACGCGGTCGAGCACCGAGGGGTCGATCGACGCGGCGACGAGCAGGCCGGCGAGTGCGATCACGCCGTCCACGACCACGGGCACGCGGGCGCCGGTGACGAACCCGGCGATCGCCGCGATCTCGAGCCCGCCGATCTCGGCCAGCACGTGCATCGGATCATCGGTCCTCCGCCGGGCGACGGCGTCGTGCACGATGCGGGTCTTCAGGTCGAGCGTGGCGTCGTCGATGCCCGTGCCCCGGCCGGTCACCTCGGCCGCCGGCCGCCCGGTGAGGGCGGCGATGAGCGCGGCCGAGGGCGTCGTGTTGCCGATGCCCATGTCGCCGGTGACGAGCAGGCCGGCATCCGACTCGTCGGCGATCGAGCGCCCAATCTCGAACGCGGCGCGCGCCTCGTCGAGCGTCATGGCCGGGCCGAGCGACAGGTCGGCCGTGCCGCGGCGCACGTTGCGGTCGAGCGCGCCGGGGACAGGCGATGCGACCCCGACGTCGACCACCGTCACCTCGGCGCCGACCTGGCGGGCGAGCACGTTCACCGCGGC
>DASUCO010000023.1:0-3614 GCA_036275955.1 Acidimicrobiales bacterium | reverse complement strand
CCCACCGGGGAGGCCGGTAGCCTTGCAGGGCCGTGACCTCATCGCCACTCACTCGCTCGCTGGCGCTCGCTCCGTTCGGGCGAATTGAGGAAACCCAAACCCCATGATCAAGCTCGAGAACGTCTCGAAGGTCTACAAGGGTGACGTCGTCGCCCTGCGTGAGGCCTCGGCGGACATCGCCAAGGGCGAGTTCGTGTTCCTGGTGGGCCCGTCGGGCTCCGGGAAGTCGACGTTCCTGCGCCTCCTGAACCGGGAGGAGACCCCCGACGCCGGGCGCATCTGGGTGGCGGGCAAGGACATCGGCGAGCTGAGCAAGTGGAAGATCCCGTACCTGCGCCGGAACATCGGGTTCATCTTCCAGGACTTCATGCTGCTGCCGAACAAGACGGTCTACGAGAACGTGGCGTTCGCGCTCGAGGTGATCGGCCGACCGAAGCACGTGATCACGTCGCAGGTGCCGGCCATCCTCGAGCTGGTCGGTCTGGCCAAGAAGATGGAGAACCTGCCCCACGAGCTGTCCGGCGGTGAGCAGCAGCGCGTGTCGATCGCTCGTGCGTTCGTGAACCGGCCGCTGATCCTCCTGGCCGACGAGCCCACCGGCAACCTCGACCCGGCCACCTCCGTCGGCATCATGCGGCTGCTCGACCGCATCAACCGCACCGGCACCACCGTGTGCATGGCGACGCACGACCGCTCCATCGTCGACACCATGCGTCGCCGTGTCATCGAGCTCGACCGCGGCACGATCGTGCGCGACCAGGTGCGAGGCGTCTACGCATGAGGCGCATCTGATGCCGATCAAGCTGGACTACGCGACGCGGGAGACGGCGAGCAACCTGCGCCGCAACCTGCTGCTGACCACGGCGTCGATGCTGACGGTGGCGGTGTCGCTCTCCATGGTGGGCGTGGCGCTGCTGCTGCGGTACGGCGTCGACAACGCGACCCAGCGCTGGAAGAACGGCGTCGAGTTCGAGATCTTCCTCAACCTCGACGTCACGCCCGAGCAGCAGGCGAGCATCGAGCGCCAGCTGCTCGAGAGCCACGACGTCGCGCCCGACGGCGTGAAGTTCGTGTCGCAGGCCGAGCAGTACGAGCTGTTCAAGCTCTACTTCAGCGACCAGCCCGAGTACCTGCAGAACGTCAAGGCCGAGGACCTGCCGGCGTCGTACCGCGTCAAGCCGACGGTCGACGACGTGGAGGTGATCCGCGTCCTCGGGGCCCGGTTCGAGGAGGTGGCCGGCGTCAAGCAGGTCGAGTTCGCGGCCGACACCGTCGACACCGTGCTGCGCCTGTCCCGTGGCCTGCAGATCGGGATGTTCATCGTCGCCGGCGTCCTGCTGTTCGCGGCGTCGCTGCTGATCTTCAACACCATCCGCATGGCGATCTTCGCCCGCCGGCGCGAGATCGAGGTCATGAAGCTCGTGGGCGCCACCAACTGGTTCATCCGGGTGCCGTTCATGCTCGAGGGCCTCGTGCAGGGCCTCATGGGCGCGGCCGCCGCCTTCGGGATCGTCTACGTGCTGCGCAACGTGGCCGAGGACCGCATCTCGAGCTTCGACCTGTTCCAGGGGTTCACGATCCTGGCCAACCAGGTCAGCGCCACCGGCGTCCTCATGCTGGGCATCGGCGCCGCCATCGGCGCCGTGGGCGCCGGCGTCGCCGTCACCCGCTTCCTCGACGTCTAGCCCCGACGCTGCGGCCCCGGCGGCAGGGCCGACCTCGACCTCAAGTCGAGGGGGCTCTTTGTCCGATTCTCCTGGGGTCCCCGTCGTCCCTGGTCGGATGTTGCGCCTGTGGTTACTGTTGCTGGTGTGAGAATTGTGGCTCGATGGTTGGCGCCGGTCCTCGCCGCGCTCGTCGTCGTGGCCGCCCTCACCCAGGGGACGGGTGCCTTCGCCGCCTCCGAGGCCGAGCGGCAGCGGGAGATCCAGGCCGAGATCGAGCGCCTGCGGGAGAACCTCGACGAGGTGGCCGCCGAGGAGGCCGCCGTGCTCGCCGACCTGCGCGTCACCCAGCGGCGCAAGGCCGACGAGGAGGCAAAGCTCCGCGAGCTCGACGTGAAGATGGCGGCGGCCCTGGCCGAGGTCGAGGCGTCGCAGGCGAAGCTCGACCGGGCCATCGCCGAGGAGCTCGACGCCCGGCGTCGGCTCGACGGCGTCCGCCAGAACCTCGAGGCGGCGCGTGACACGCTCAGGGAGCAGGCGGTGGCGTCGTTCATCCGCTACGGCTCGGGGGCCGAGAAGCTCGACGTGATCCTGCGGGCCGACGACATCAGCGAGCTGCACGACGCCGCCGCGTTCGTCGACGTGCTGGCCGAGCGTCAGGCGGCGATCGTGGCGAAGTTCACCGCGCTCCAGGAGGACACCGCGGCGCTCGAGGACGCCGCCGAGGCATCGCGCGCGGCCGCCGCCGCGCAGCGACAGGAGGTGCAGGCGCAGACCGACGCGCTGCGTGCGGCGCGGGCGGAGCAGGCGGAGGCGGCAGCAGTCGCCAACGCCGAAGCCGGCCGCGAGCAGTCGCTGCTGCAGTCCCTGCGTGGCACGCGCGCTGGCTACGAACGCCGCATCCGCGAGCAGCAGCGGGCGTCGGAGGAGATCACGCTGCTGCTGCGCCGGCGCGGCAGCGGCGGGGTCGTCATCAGCGGTCGGGGGAGCCTCAGCTCGCCGCTGGCCAACCCGGTCGTGACGTCCACCTACGGCTACCGCGTGCACCCGATCTTCAACGACCGACGGCTCCACACCGGGCTCGACTTCCGGGCCAGCAGCGGCACGCCGCTCGCGGCCTCCCGGGCCGGCGAGGTCGTGTTCGCCGGCTGGCGCGGCGGCTACGGCAACTGCACGATCATCGACCACGGCGGCGGCCTCGCCACCCTGTACGCGCACCAGAGCGCCATCCGCGTCGAGGCCGGCGACGTCGTCTCGCGGGGCCAGGTGATCGGCGCCGCCGGCTCCACCGGCTACGCCACCGGACCGCACCTCCACTTCGAGGTCCGCGTCAACGGCGTCCCCGCCGACCCCCTGCCCTATCTCTAGCCTTCGCTCCGAAGCCGTGGGGCTCGCTGGCGCTCGCGGGACGGCTCACCGCTCCGGCGGGCCTGCGGTCTGCGGGAGCACGCGGCGCCGGTTCGGAGCCCTTCGGGCGATCCCCGGCTTGCTCCCCGGTTCTTGCGCGACGGCCGTACCGTCTGGGTCGTGAGCGAGGCGCGGCTGCAACACGTCCCCGCGCTGGACGGGTTGCGGGGCGTGGCCGTCGTCGGCGTGCTCGCCTTCCACCTGGGCCACCTCCGCGGCGGGTACCTGGGCGTCGACCTCTTCTTCGTGCTGTCCGGGTTCCTCATCACCTCGCTGCTGCTGGTGGAGCGGGACGCCACCGGCGGCATCGACCTCATCCGGTTCTGGGCGCGCCGGGCGCGGCGGCTGCTGCCGGCGCTGTTCCTGGTGCTCCTGGCCATCGCCGCCTACGCCGCCACCGACCCGCCCGCGGTCGCGATGAGCGCGTTGCGGGGCGACGCGCTGGCGACGCTCGGCTACGTCGCCAACTGGCACTCGATCGTGGCCGACCACGGCTACTGGGAGCTGTTCTCGGCGCCGTCGCTGCTCGCCCACACCTGGAGC
>DASUCO010000022.1:0-6306 GCA_036275955.1 Acidimicrobiales bacterium | reverse complement strand
GAGCAGGTCGCTGTGCTGCACGTCGTGGTGGCGCGTCAGGGCGCCGATGGCGATCTGATCGCCGGCCTCGCGGATGTAGGACAGCTCCTTGACGCGGCCCACGTCGATCAGCACCGACGGCGTGGCGAAGCGCAGCTTCATCAGCGGCAGCAGCGAGTGACCGCCGGCCAGCAGCTTGGCGTCGTCGCCGTGCTGCGCCAGCAGCGCCAGCGCGGCGTCGGCGGTGTCGACGCGCTCGTAGTCGAACCCGACGGGGATCACGTGGCGCTCCCGGCGGCAGCGAGGATGGCCTGCACGATGTTGTGGTAGCCGGTGCAGCGGCAGAGGTTGCCCTCGATGCCCTCCCGCACCTGCTGCTCGGTGGGGTTGGGGATCTCCTTCAGCAGCGACGTGGCCGCCATCACCATCCCGGGGGTGCAGAAGCCGCACTGGAGGCCGTGGTTCTCCCGGAACGCCTCCTGCATCGGATGCAGCTGGTCCTCCGACGGCGCCAGCCCCTCGATCGTGAGCACCTCCTCGCCGTCGGCCTGGACGGCCAGCATCGTGCACGACTTCACGGCCTCGCCGTTCACGTGCACGGTGCACGCACCGCACGACGACGTGTCGCAGCCGACGTTCGTCCCGGTGAGCCCGAGCGTGTCGCGCAAGAAGTGGACGAGCAGCAGCCGCGGCTCGACGTCGGCCGACTTCGGCTGCCCGTTGACGTTGATGTTGACCTGCACGTACCTCTCCCCCTACGGAACCATCTGGCGGAACTGACGAGCTGCGAACAGTGCGGTCAGCACCGTACCGACTGCGAGGGCGAGCAGTCCGCCCCAGCAGTCCTCCCAGGTGACCTCACCGAGGAACCCGACCCTGGCCAACCGCAGCACGTTGGACATCGGGTTGACCCTCGCCACCGCGTGGAGCCAGCCGGTCATGGCGGCCAGCGGCACCTGGGCGGTGGCGAGGAAGATCGAGATGAACACGCCGATCTGCATCAGCGGGGCGGCGCGCTGGCTCTTGAACCGGAAGGCGAGGCCGAGCGTCCAGAAGCCGAAGAGGGCGGTGAGGCCGACGGCGGCGACGAGCAGCGTGACCGCGCCCAGCGCGCTGCCCACCAGGCGGGCGCCGCCCAGGGCGGCTGCCGTGAGCACGACGTAGATGGGGAGCAGCGTCCGGATCACCGCGCCGGCGACGGGGCCGACGAGCAGCGACCACCGCGGCGCCGGCGCCAGCAGCAGCCGGTCGTAGAAGCCGGTCTCGATGTCGCGGGTGGTGGCCAGACCGACCGTAGAACCGAGGAACGCCGAGCCCTGCAGGACGGCCATGGGCCCGAACCAGTTGAGGACCTGGTCGGTCGGGAAGCCGGGGAGCATGGTGATGGCCGAGAACGCGCCACCGAAGGCGACGATCTGGAAGACGGGGAAGATCACCGACGGGATGAACGCGCTCGGGATGCGCGTCACCGCGACGACGCTGCGCACCACGAGCGCCTGGATCACCAGCCAAGGATTCGCGGTCAAGCAGCCACCGCCACGCGTCGGGCCAGCTGGCGCAGTGAGAGCAGGACGCCCAGGGCGATGATCCCGATCGGCACGCCGGCCGAGACGAGGGCGTCCTCGGTCGACCAGCCGACGAGGACCAGATCACGCAGCCCGTTGATCATGAACGAGAACGGGTTCGCCTCCGCCACGGTCTTGAACCAGCCGTGCATGAGCTCGGTGGGGAAGAACGCCGAGCTCAGGAAGAGCGTGATGAACACGAGCGGGAACGCGCCCTGCACGGCCTCGACCGAGCCGGTGCGCAGGGCCATGGCGGCGCCGACGGAGCCGATCGACAAGGCCATCAGCGCGCCGACGAGGACCAGCCACAGCATCCCGGCGACACCGGCCTTCACCTCGACGCCGAAGATCGTGAAGATCACGAGGAACAGCACGGCCTGCAGCGAGCCCAGGAACGCGGCGCCGGCCAGCCGACCGAGCAGGATCGACACGCGCGCCGTCGGCGCCGCGATCAGTCGTTCGAAGAAGCCGCTCTCGATGTCCTGCGCCACCTCCGACGACGCGCTCACGCCGCCGAACAGCACGCCCTGCACCAGCGTGGCCGGCAGCATGAAGTCGAGGAACGAGTCGGCCGCCGGGAAGCCGGGCAGCGACGTCGACCGTCCGAGCGCGGCGGTGTTCAGCGCCGCGAAGAACAGCGGGAAGAACATCGACGGGATCCACACCTGCGGCTGCCGGATCACCCCGAGGATGGCCCGGTAGCTCAGCGCCCGCGCATGGGCGACCGTGCTCATCGGGTTCTCGTCGTACCAAAGGGCGCGCCGCGCCGCTGGTTGCGACGAGATCTCATGCGATCTCGTCCTGCGGGGCGTCGGAGCCCTCGAGGCGGTGGCCGGTGGCGTCGGCGAAGACGTCGTCGAGCGACGGCTGGTGCAGGTCGAAGCCGACCAGCTCGATCCCGGCGTCGTCGAGCGCACGCACGACGCGCGGGATCGACCCGGCACCGCCCGCGATGCCGATGGCGACGACACCGGCACGCGACGGTCGCAGGTCGCCGTGCTTGGCCAGCACCGTCTCCGCCGCCTCCTGCTGGTCGAGCCCGACCTCGAGCCGCAGCGTGGGCGAGCCGACCTTGGCCTTCAGCTCGGCCGGCGTGCCCTCGCGCACGATGCGCCCGTCGTCGATGATCGCGATGCGCCCGGCGAGGAGGTCGGCCTCCTCCAGGTACTGCGTCGTGAGCAGCACGGTGGTGCCGTGCTCCTGGTTGAGCGAGCGCACCTCCTCCCACAGCGCCACGCGCGAGTTCGGGTCGAGACCCGTCGTCGGCTCGTCGAGGAAGAGCACCGACGGCTCGTGCACCAGGGACAGCGCCAGGTCGAGCCGTCGCCGCATCCCGCCCGAGTAGGTGCCGACGCGACGATCGCCCGCCGCGGTGAGCCCGACGCGCTCGAGCAGCTCGCCACAGCGCTGCTTGGCCTGCGCCCGCGGGATGCCGTGCAGCACCGACTGCAGCTTCAGCAGCTCGTTGCCGGTCATCAGCGGGTCGATCGCCGCGTCCTGCAGCGCCACACCGATGACGCGGCGCACCTTGGCCGCGTCCTTGACGACGTCGAAGCCGGCCACCCGGGCTCGCCCCTCGGTCGGCTTGAGCAGCGTGGTGAGCATGCGCGTCGTCGTCGACTTCCCCGCCCCGTTGGGGCCGAGGAAGCCGAAGATCTCGCCCTCCTGGACCGTCAGGTCGACGTGGTCGACCGCGACGAGATCACCGAAGCGCCGGACGAGGCCCTCCGCCTCGATCGGCGCGGTCAACGAGCGTCTTGGATGGCAGCCCAGACCCGCTGGGGCGTCGCTGGCATGTCGACGTGACGGATGCCGAGATGTGAGAGCGCGTCGACCACGGCCGACTGCACCGCCGGCGTCGAGCCGATCGTGCCCGACTCGCCGATGCCCTTGGCGCCGAGCGGGTTCACCGGCGTGGCCGTCTCCATCGACACGAGCTCGAAGCTGGGCAGCTCGGCGGCCGAGATCACCGTGTAGTCGGCGAACGTCGCGGTCACCGGGTTGCCGTCGGCGTCGTAGAGCATCTCCTCGCACAGCGCCTGCGCTGCGCCCTGGGCGATGCCGCCGTGGCGCTGGCCCTCGACCAGCAGCGGGTTCAGGATGGTGCCGGCGTCGTCGCAGGTGATGACGCGCTGCAGCTCGACCTTGCCGGTCTCGGTGTCGACCTCGACGACGGCGACGTGCGCGCCGAACGGGAACGTGGCGCTCGACGCCTGGAACGTCGTGTACACGAACAGGCCGCCGTCGGTCTGCGCCGCCTCGGCCACGTCGCCCCACGTCTTGGCGACGGCGGGCGTGCCGGCGACGTGGAACTTGCCGTCGATCTTGTCGAGCACGACGTCGTCGACGTTGGCCTCGAGGAGGTCTGCCGCCATCTGCTTGGCCTTGTCGACGACCTCGGCCGCCGCCTGGTTCACCGCGGAGCCACCGAGCTGCAGCGAACGGGAGCCGAACGTGCCGACGCCAACCGGCACCAGGTCGGTGTCGCCGTAGACGAGGTTGATCTTCTCCATCGGGATGCCGAGCTGCTCGCTGGCGATCATCGACCACGCCGTGAGGTGGCCCTGCCCGTGCGGGGAGGTGCCGGTGTAGACGGTGGCGCTGCCGTCGGGGTGCACCTCGACCTTGGCGTCCTCGCTGCCGGCGGTGGGACCACCGGTGACCTCGACGTAGACCGACACGCCGATGCCGAGCTGCTTCACGTCGCCGCTGTCGCGGCGCTTCTGCTGCTCGGCCCGCAACGCCTTGTAGTCGGCGGCGTCGAGGGCGAGGTCGAGGCAGCGCTCGTAGTCACCGCAGTCGTACGCAGTGCCCGACGCGGTGGTGTGCGGCTCCATGAACTTCGGGATGAGGTTCATGCGGCGCACGTCGACCGGGTCCATGCCGATCTCAGCCGCGAACATGTCCATGGCCCGCTCGATGGCGGCGGTGGCCTCGGGCCGGCCGGCGCCGCGGTAGGCGACGGTGGCCATCGTGTTCGTCGTGAGCGTCTTGGCCCCGAACTCGATCTTCGGCAGCGCGTAGACGCCCGAGCTCATCATCGACGTGAGGAACGGCAGGATCCCGCCCAGCGACGGGTAGGCGCCGGCGTCACCGAGCACGTCGAGCTTGTACGCCATGACCCGGCCGTCGCGGCTGCCGCCGATGGTCACCGTCTGGTCCTGGGCCCGGCCGTGGCCCATGGCGAGCATGTTCTCGGTGCGCGTCTCCAGCCACCGCACGGGGCGGTTCAGGTGCTTGGCCAGCCACGCGGTCAGGATCTCCTCCGCGTAGCCGCCGATCTTGGGTCCGAAGCCGCCGCCCACGTCGGGCGTGATCACGTGGATCTTGCTCGGCTCCATGCCGAGCGCGGCGGCTGTCGTGTCGCGGTTCTGCTGGGCGGCCTGCGACGCCAGCCAGAACGTGATGCGGTCGCCGTCCCACGCCGCGCACGCGCTGCGGACCTCGAGCGGGCAGCCGGCCAGTCGCTGGTTCTTGATCTTGATGGGGCCGACGACGACGTCGCACCCGTCGAAGAACGTCGGGTCGTTGGCGCTCGGCACCATGAACGCGGTGTTGGTGCCGGCCGCCTCGAACAGGATCGTGGAGTCGCTGGCCGCGTCCTCGAGGTCGATCACCGCCGGCAGCGGGTCGTAGTCGACCATCACCAGCTCGGCCGCGTCCTCGCCCTGGTAGCGCTCCTCTGTCACGACGATCGCCACCGGCTCGCCCACGAAGCGCACCGTGTCCTTGGCCAGGAACGGACGGCTCATCGCCGGGTTCATCATCGGCGGGTTGGGCGGCGCCTCGGGCAGGTCGACGTCAGCGGCGGTCAGCACGGCGATCACGCCGGGCGCCGCCTTCGCCTCGCTGGTGTCAATCGAGAGGAGCTTGGCGTGGGCCACCGTGGAGCGCACGAAGGTGACGTATGCCGCGCCGTTCAGGCGCTCGTCACGCAGGTCGTCGCAGTAGGTGGCGCCGGCCGTCAGGAACTTCGGATCTTCACGACGCAGGACGCGATTGCCGAGGATGCTCACTGCTGCCCCCTCGTTCCTCGGGTGCAGCTGTGAGCATTCGCACTGTCCTGATGATTCGCTCGCTGGCGCTCGCTCATATGAGCGGGGACCTTACGCGCGGCGGATGCTCACCGACCCCGCGATCGCCCGCGCCACGAGCTTGCCCTCGTCCCCGGTGCCGATCGTGTAGTCGGCGCCGCCGTGGCGCTTGTCGCCCTCGACGTTGCTCGAGATCGAGTCGCCGTGCACCTGCACCTGGATGTTGGTGTCCGCGGCCAGCTCGACCTTGATGGCGCCGCCGGCGGTGTCGAGCGAGCTCGAACCCGTCAGCCGTCCGACCACGTGGATCGACCCGCCCTTCGTGGACGCGGCCACCGGGCCGTACGCGCCGTCGACGCGGATCGAGCCGCCGATGGTGGTGCTGTCGACCCCCAGGAGGTGCCCGGCCAGGCGGATGGAGCCGCCCATCGTGGCGGCCCGCACCGGGCCGCCGTGGTCGTCGACCCGGATGCTGCCGCCCGCCGTCTCCAGCTCGACGGCGCCGCTGGTCCCCACCGTCTTGATCGAGCCGCCCGCGGTGTGGGCGCTGACCTCGGCGCCGGTGCCCTCGACCTTGACCGAGCCGCCACGCGTGCGCAGCCGCGTCGGGCTGCCGGGGGGCACGGTGACCGTGAGCTTCACCCAGCTCCGGGTCCGCCGCGGTGAGTCGTTGCGGGCGGTGATGTGCACGCCGTCGTCCTGCTTCGACGTCTCCACGGTGATCTGCT
>DASUCO010000021.1:0-9340 GCA_036275955.1 Acidimicrobiales bacterium | reverse complement strand
CCCGGGCGCGGCCCGGTTCCGTGAGCAGACGGGCGGTCGCTCCTACCGAGCCATGCTCACCTTCGCCGGTGTCGAGCTCGCGGTTGCGCTCGACGCAGCCGGGCCCGACATCGCATCGGCGTGGCGGCGGGACCCGACCTGGCGGAGCGATCTCGTCGCCTACGACCAGGGCCGCAACATCGGCATCCACGCCGTTCGCGCGTCGATGGACGGTTGGGAGCACCATTGGGACGGCGAGCGGACCTTCGCGGACCGAAACGGATGATCGTCGAATAGCTTCGCCGTCGCTGCGTCGTTCGCAGTGTGAGGTTCGAGCGGCGCGGTGCGTCGGTGCTCGCGGTGGTGACGTTCACCGTGCTGACATCGACCTCCTCGGCCACCGCGCGCGGCGATGACCCCCTCGCCGCGCAGCAGTGGGCGATCGAGGCGGCGGGCGCCGCGCCGCTCGACGCTGACGGCCAAGGCGCGACCGTTGCGGTGATCGGCGACGGTGTCGCGGACCATCCCGATCTGCCGTCCATCACGCACGTCATGTGCGTACGCACCGATGCCCGACCGAGCCGGTGCCGGAGCGGTGTCTCGCAGGTGGAGGCGTCTGGGGCGGCCACGGTCGCGGCCGGCATCGTCGGGGCACGGCGCAACGGGATCGGCATCGTCGGCATCGCGCCAGCGTCCAGGCTGCTCGACGTTCGGGTGAGCGAGGCGGGGGTCGCCCGCGCCGAGGATGTCGAGGCAGCACTGCACCGCGCCGCCGAGCTCGGCGCCGAGGTTGCGCTCGTCGTCCTCCCCGATGCCGTCGCTGGCCCGGACGGGTACGGTGGCGACGCCGCGACCCGTGCGCTCGACGCGGGCATGCTCGTCGTGGGCGGCGCCGGTGCGGCCGGCCACGTGCTCGACGGTGACGCGCTCGCTGTCAGTGCACTCGATCGCGCCGGGCGACCAGCCGGCACCGCGCCGACCCGCTCGCGATGGAGCCTCGCCGCGCCCGGCGGCACCGGCGCCGGCGACCCGGCGGTGGCCGTGCTCGGCACCGACGCCGACGGCGGCTACGTCGCGATGTCAGGGACGTGGGTCGCTGCGGCCCACGTCGCGGCGGCGGCCGCCGTGCTGCGCAGCGACGGCCTGGACGCGCCGACTGCGGCGCAGCGCCTCGTCGAGACGGCTGCCGCGCCAGCGTCCGGCGGGGGTCCGGGCCGGCTCGACATCGCAGCGGCGCGCGCATCGGAGGTGCAGACCCTCCCAGCTTCAGCCGCGCGGACGGTGCCGAGCGTCGGCGCGCCGTCGCCCGCGCCGGTGGCCGAACCGCCGCGGGTGATCGCGGCGCCGCCGGAGGTCGACGCGCCGCCCGGCGCGCTCGCGTACCCGGCGGTCGCGCCCAGCGAGCGACCGACCATGGCGCCGAACCCGGCGAGCGCAACCTCCCGGTCTGCCGGCGCCCGCCTCAGCCCGTTGACGATCGCCGTCGCCCTCACCCTCATCGCCCTCGCCGCGGCCGCCTACGCGCTCGTGCGCGCCGCCCGCCACCCGATCCCGAGTAGAGGAACAACAACAACCAAGGAGACCGTCCATGCGTGACCGCCAGACCATCCCCCGCCTCGCCGCGGCAGCCGTCGGAGGCGTCGCCCTCCTCCTCTGGGCCGGACCGGCTGCTGCCCAGGTGCCGCCCGCTCCGCCCGAGGCGTGTGGTGCGCTCGACACCGTGGGCGACACCGTCGGACCGGTCCAGGACACCGTGGAGGGCACGGCCGGCCAGGACCTGCCGGCTGACGTGGCCGACACCGTCGGCACGGTCGGCTCGTCCGCCGGCTGCCCGCAGGCGGCGGCTGATCCTGGTGACGAGAGCGGGTCGGACAGCACGTCGACCACGAGCACCACGGCCTACGAGTCGGGCTCGGCCGCGCTCGGCTCCTCGGGCACGCTCCCGCGCACCGGAGGGCCGGCCGCTGTCGCCGGGGTCGGGTCGCTGGCGGCCGGAGCGGCCGCCATCGCTCGCCTCCTGCTCCGTCGCACCGCCTGAGCGACGCGCGAAGGCCGACTGCGTGCCAGGGGTGGCGCAGTCGGCCTTCGACATCGCGGACCGTCAGCGGTCCAGCCACACCTCGACGTAGTGGATGATCGAGGTCGGGTGACCCTCACCGCGGGTGCCGTCGGGCAGGGTCCAGTCGGGGATGCCCATGACGTCCGGCTTGGCCCCGATGGCCGTGGCGAGGGCGCCGTGGTAGCTGAGCGGCACCTGCTCGGCCATGAGGGTCCAGATCTTGGCGTACGCCTCCTTGCGCTCGGCCTCGTCAGTGGAGGTGTGCCCGATGTCCCACAGCTTCTTGGCCTCGGGCGGGCTCCAGTTGGCGATGTTGCCGCCAGCCTTCTCGTCGTAGAACGTCGTGTACAGGTTGTCGGGGTCGCTGTCGATGCCGAGCCGGAAGAGCGTGGCGACGTAGTCGCCGGCGAAGTCGGGCGGGCTGCCAACGGCGCGGTTCACGAGCGTGGCCTGGTCGACGAAGTCGATCGACGCGTCGAAGCCGACTGCCTCCCACGACTCCTGGTACAGCTGGCCGAGGTCGTTCAGGCTGGCGACGCCGGCCGTGACGACCAGTGAGATCGTCACCGGCTCGCCCGCCGCCTTGCCGTCGGAGCGGTCGGGGTCGTCCATGTAGTCCTGGAGGAGCTCGGTCGCCCGCTCGACGTCCTGCTTGGGATACGCCGCCTCGGCATCGTCGGTGGCCCACGGTGAGTCGGGCGCCACTGGCTGGTACGTCGGCTGGGTGATGCCCTCGAGGCCCTGCACGCTGATGAGCTCGTCCTGGTCGACGGCGTGCACGAGCGCCTGGCGCACCCGGAGGTCGTCGGTGGGCGGGGTGGTCGTGTTGTAGTAGGTCATCGCTGACTGGCCGCCGATGTCGACGAGGGTCTGGACGTCGTCGCCAGCCTCGGTGAGCGCCTGGGCCTGACGTACGGTGTGCATCACGTCGACCTCGCCGGACTGCAGCGACGCGAGTCGAGCCTCCTCGTCGGGGATGGGCCGGAACGTGATGCGATCGAGGTACGGCTTGCCCTCTTGCCAGTAGTCGGCGTTCTTCTCGACGACCAGCTCGCTATCGCGCTGCCACGAGACGAACGTGAACGGCCCGGTGCCCACCGGGTGCGACGACGCGTCGTCGCCCATCTCAGCCGCGGCGGTCGGCGAGAACGGCATGCCGATGATGTTGGTGAGCAGGTCGGGAAAGGCTGCGCTGGGCGGATCGAGCCTGTAGACCCCGGTGAGCTCGCCGGTCGGTTCGAAGGTGACAGCCGCCAGCGCCGCCGCGGTGCGCGCGGTGGGCGGCTTCAGGTAGTTGTCGAAGTTGTCCTGGATGGCGGCGGCGTCGAGCGGGGTGCCGTCATGGAACGTGACGCCGGGCCGGAGCGTGAGTGTGTACTCGCTGAACTCGGCGTTCGGCTCCAGCGACTCGGCGAGGTACGGGCCGACCTCGCCGTTCTCGTCGTAGGCCATCAGGGGGTCGAAGACCGCGTACATCACCTGGAGGCCGGCCTGGGACTGCGAGTCCTTGCCCGGCAGCCACCCAGCGCTCTCGGACTCGAGGCCGACGACGAGCTCGCCACCCGGCTTTGGCTCACCCGCGGCCGCAGTCGTCTCGGTCGTCCCATCCGGCGAGGAATCGGTCCCGCCTGCGTCATCGTCGTCGTCACCGCCGCACGCGACGGCGACGAGCGCCAGCGCGACGAGCAGGGCCGCGAGACCGCGCCACCCGCGTCCTACCGGTCGTGTGCGGACGGTGCGGGCTGGTCTGATCATGTGTCCCCCTCGAGCCTCTGGTTTGCGGCAGAGTAGCGGTCCATGAAACAGGCCCGGCGTCGTGTCTCGATCGGGCTCCGCGAGCGGCGAGGCGGTCCGTCGTGGCTCTGATGTTGGTGAAGCGGATCCCGCAGCTCCTCGCGACGGTGCTCGCCGTCAGCTTTCTCACGTTCATGCTCACGAGCCTGCTGCCGGGTGATCCCGCGCTGCAGGTGGTCGGGGAGAACCCGACGGCGGAGCAGATCGCCGCAGCGCGTGCCGAGCTCGGGCTCGACGACCCGCTGCCCACGCGGTACCTCGACTGGCTGGGCGACGCGGCCACCGGTGATCTGGGCCGATCACTGCGCACGCATCAAGAAGTACTCGACGCGATCACCGAACGGCTGCCGGTCACGTTGGAGGTCGGACTGCTGGCCATCGTCATGGGCCTCATCGTGGCCATCCCACTCGCGACCTACACGGCCCATCGATCAGGCGGCGTCGCCGACAAGTCGGCGACGACGATCACCTTCGGGCTCCTCTCGCTGCCCAGCTTCATGCTCTCGCTGCTGCTGATCTACGTGTTCGCCGTGCACCTCGGGTGGCTGCCGGCGACCGGATGGAACCGGCTGACCGACGACCCCTTCGAGAACCTCCGGAGCGCGGCGATGCCGTCGATGTCGCTGGCGGTGGCCGAGATCGCCGCCTACACCCGGATCCTGCGAACCGAGCTGATCGCCACGCTGCAGCAGGACTTCGTGCTTTTCGCCAAGTCCAAGGGCCTGGCGACGTGGCGGATCCTGTTCCGCCATGCGCTGCGGCCGTCCTCGTTGACGCTCGTCACCATCGTTGGCTTGAACGTCGGCGCGCTGCTCGGCGGCGCACTCATCGTGGAGTCGATCTTCGCGCTCCCGGGCGTCGGACGCCTGCTCGTCGACTCCATCTATCAGCGCGACCTCGTGATGGTGCAGGGCATCGTGCTGTTCATCGCGACGTCCTACGTCGTGGTGAACTTCCTGGTCGACGTGATGTACGCGGTGCTGGATCCGCGCATCCGGACGAGCGGACGGATCTGATGAGCGCGGTCGAACCCATCGCTGTCCTCGAGGGCGGGGCCGCGCCGAACCCAACGTCGGACGCCGCGCCGGAACGGCGGAGCCGGACCGGCCGACGGCAGATGGTGTTCTGGCTCGCGATCGCGTGGCTCGCAGTGGTCGTCGTGGGCGCGGTCGCGGCGCCATGGCTTCCCCTGCCCGACGAGCTCAAGTCGAACGTGAGCCAGAAGCTCCTCCGGCCGGGGTCGCCGGGCCACGTGCTCGGGACCGATGGACTCGGCCGCGACATCCTCGCCCGACTCATCCACGGCGCCCGCGTATCTCTGGTCGTCAGCGTTGCCGCTGTCACGATCGGCGTCGTCGTCGGGGGCGCGCTCGGCGTCATCGTCGGCTTCGTCCGCGGCTGGTTCGAGCGGGTGGCCATGGCGCTCACCGACGTCGCGCTGGCCTTCCCCGCGCTCGTGCTGCTGCTCGCGCTGCTCGCGTTCGTCGGCCAGAGCCTGCTGGTGATCACGGTCACGATCGGGCTTCTCTCGGTGCCGCGCTACACGCGCGTCGCCCGAGCCAGCACGCTCAGCGTCGCCGAGCGCGAGTTCGTGCTCGCCGCGACCGCACTGGGTGCGCATCGCCGCCGGATCCTGCTCCGAGAGATCGTGCCGAACATCCTGCTGCCGCTGCTCGCGTTCGCACTGCTGAGCCTCGGCGTCGTGATCGTGCTCGAGGGCAGCCTGTCGTTCCTCGGGCTCTCCGTCGAGCAGCCGACACCGACCTGGGGCGGCATGATCGCCGACGGCAAGCGCCACCTCCAGGCCGCGCCCCACGTCGCCGCCGTGCCATCGGCGGTCATGTTTCTCACCGTGCTCGCCGTCAACTTCGTCGGTGACCACCTCCGATCACGCTGGTTCGACGTCCGCGGGTCGAGCCTCTGAGCCTCAGCCGGCGAGGATCTCGTCGGACAGCTTGGTCAGGAAGCACTGCCCGCCGAACTCCTCCTTCTGCGGGCTGGTGAAGTAGCCGCCGGCGGGGGTGCGCGACGCCGTCTTGGTGGCGTCGTCCCAAACCCACTGGCCGATCCACACCGACTCCGAGCCTGTCTTGCAGTCCGGGGCCATCGACACGATGTTCGGGGTGACGCCGATCTCGTAGTCCTCCACCGACTGGATCCACTCGGTGATGCCATCCTGGGTGATGACGTCGCCTTGCGCCGAGATGGCGTCGACCAGCAGCTTGGCGCCGGCCCAGTAGCCGAGCGTCGCCGGGGAGTCGAGATGGGCGGGGCTGACGAGGTCGGGTGCGTAGGCCTCGAGTGCGTCGAGGAACTCGCGGGTGAAGTCATCGGCCGGGCCGCGGGGAGCGCCGTCGGGCTGGTCGCCGTTGGAGCCGCCCCAGACCCCGTCGATGGCGGGCCCGGCGATGGTGGCGATGGTGGGCACGCTGGCGGGCCAGCCGCCCCAGCCGACGCGGGGCTTGAAGCCCTGGTCGCCGGCGGCCTGGACGCAGAGGAACCATGCCGCCGACTGGAAGTCCCACCACTCGACGCCGAGGTCGCGGTACTTCAGCACGAGGCTCTCGCACGACCCGGTCTCCAGCGTGAAGGGATCGATCGACACGACCTCGGCGCCGGCGTTCTCCCACGATTGTTCGAGCGCGTCGAGGTACGGGCTCATGTCGAGGAAGCCGTTGTCGTAGATCATGCCGACCTTCATGCCGTCCTCGAAGACGTTGTTCTCCTGCAGCCCGGCGATGATCTCCTGGGTCCAGAGGAGGGCGTTTCCGACGATGGGGAACACCGTTGGGTACTTCGACGCGAAGGACGTGGGTGAGACCCCGAAGGTGAGCGTGGGGATCTCCTTCGAGTCGACGTAGTCGAGGGCGTTGTCGGCGAGCCCGGTGATGAGCGCGAGCACCTTGTCCTGCTCGACGAGCTTGCGGATGTTGGCGAGCAGCTGGCTGGCGTCGCCGCCGTCGTCGTAGGTGATCAGGCGCAGCTTCCGGCCGTTGATGCCCCCCGCGGCGTTCGTCTTCTCGAAGTAGGCGGTGATCGCACCGACCACCTCCTCGCCGAGGAACCCGGTCGGACCCGACAGCGTCACGGTCGCGCCGAGCAGGATCTCGGTGTCGGTGACGCCGGGATCCGACTCGGCCGCGGTGGCCTCGGTGGTGGCGGTGGGGTCGTCGCCGGTGGGCGCGTCGTCGTCATCGTCGGCGCGGCCGCCGCACGCGGCGGCGACCATGGCGAGGACGAACAGCAGCACGGTGAGCCGTCGGGTCATGCGGGAACCTCCTGGGAACCGGACAGATAGGCGTCGAGGAGATCGGGCGAGCCGGCCAGCTCGGCCGCACAGCCCGCCAAGACGACGCGGCCCTTGTCGACCACCACGGCTCGGTCGGCGAGGCGGAGGGCCACGTGCACGTACTGCTCGACGACGAGGAGCGTGAGGCCACCGGCGCGCAGCTCCGCGAACAGCGCGTACACCTGCTCGACCATGATCGGGGCCAGCCCGAGCGATGGCTCGTCGGCCATGAGCAGGCGGGGCCGCGCCATGAGGGCCCGGGCGATGGCCGTGAGCTGCTGCTCGCCCCCCGACAGGCTGCCGGCGCGCTGCTCGAGACGTTCGCGCACGATCGGCAGGTGCTGGGTGGCCCGCTCGATCTCGTCGGCCAGGGCAGTCGGGTTGAGGCGCCGGTGGTAGGCGCCCATCGCCAGGTTGGCGCGCACCGACAGACCCGGGAACAGCCGGCGACCCTCGGGCACGAGCACGATGCCCCGGCGCACCCGGCGCTCGGCGGGGACGCGCGTGACGTCCTCCCCTTGGAAGGTGATGGAGCCGGCATGGGCCGGAAGGCTGCCGGCGAGTGCCCGGAGGGTCGTCGTCTTGCCGGCGCCGTTGCGGCCGAGCACCGCGACCACCTCGCCCTCGGTGACATCCAGGTCGACGCCTCGGACCGCGGGGATCTCGCCGAAGGCGACCGCGAGGTCGCGGACCGCGAGCATCACGCCGCGCTGCCGAGATAGGCGGCCGCGACTCGGGGGTCGGCGAGCACCTCGTCGGTGGCGCCGGTGGCGATCACGCTTCCGAACTCCAGCACGGTCGTGCGCGTCGCCAGCGCGCGCACGAAGCTCATGTCATGCTCGACGACGAGCACGGCGACGCCCAGCTCGGCCGCGGCCCGGCGGATCGTGGCGGCCAGCTCGTCGGTCTCCGCCGGTCCCATGCCCGCGGTGGGCTCGTCCAGCAGGAGCAGCCGAGGGCGCAGCGCCAGGGCGCGCGCCAGCTCGAGGCGGCGCCGGTCGCCGTAGGACAGCTCGCCCGCCGGTCGCCCGGCCGCCGCACCGAGCCCCACGAACTCCAGGGCCCCGAGGGCGATCTCGTGCACGGCCTGGTCGGTGCGCCGGGTCGAGGGGAGCCGGAGCAGCGCGCCGGGGAGCCCGGTCCGCCGGAACCGGCCCACGCCGACGCCGACGTTGTCGAGGGCGGAGAGCGTCGCGACGAGCGAGAGGTTCTGGAACGTGCGCGCCATCCCCATGCGGGCTCGGCGGACGGGCGTCGCCGTGGTGATGTCGGTGCCGGCGAAGTGGACGTGGCCCGCGCTCACCGCCTGCGCCCCGGTGATGACGTTGAACATGGTCGTCTTGCCGGCGCCGTTCGGCCCGATCAGCGCGCCGACGATGCCGGCGTCGAGCTCGAGATCGACGTCGCGGGTGGCCGACAGCCCACCGAAGCGGACGGTCACGTCGCGCACCGAGAGCAGCGGCATCACCGGTCCCGGGCGCGCTCGGACAGCGGCGCCGCGCCGTTGCCGGCGACGGCGGTGTCGTCAGCCGGCGCCTCGGCAGAGCCGAGCCAGTCGAGCAGGGCGTCGAACCGTGCCGTCAGCGCCCGCAGCTCCTCCCGGTCGCGCTCGTGTTCGCGCCGGAGGAGGAGGACGGCGCCCCCGATCACGAGGGCCAGGCCGGGGACGGTGCCCGACGCCAGGTGGGGGATCTGGTCGCCGGGGTTGGCGGTGTCGGACGCCCCCCAGTAGCCGGCGAACAGCAGGACGGCCCCGACCGCGATCACCGCGATCGGGATCGCGACCGTCAGGTCGAGGCCGCGGCGGGGCGAGGTGGTCACGCGCAGCGGGTGGTCGGTGAGATCGTCGGGCACGGGGCTTACCTCCGGAGAGCGGGACGGGGACGGGACCTGGCCCACGCCGTGACGGTGCCGGCCGGGGGCGGGGTCGCCGCGGCCAGCCGGCGACGAACGGCGGCATAGACCGCGGGTGGGCTCGGAGCAGCAGCGCCCGCTGGCGCCACCGGCACTCGCTCGATCAGCGACGCGAGCCCGCCGGGCCGAGTGGCGAGCAGCACCACGACGGCGGCGCCGGCGATGATGCCGGGCACCGCGTTGGCCTTGGTGCCGACCTCGCTCTGCACGAGCTGGGGAATGATCCCGAACGCGATGCCGGCGAGGACGGGCCCGAGCAGCGACTGGCTGCCACCGACCACGAAGTACACGAGCAGCGTGAGCGA
>DASUCO010000020.1:0-9201 GCA_036275955.1 Acidimicrobiales bacterium | reverse complement strand
GTAGATGCGCACGTGGCCGCCGGGGACGTGGGGCGCGTGGTACTCGTCGGTCAACGCCCAGCAGATGCGCTCGGGCCACTCCGACGGCACGGTCACGGCGATGGTGCCGCCCGGCTTCAGCACCCGGGCCAGCTCGGCGGCGGCGCCGGCGTCGTCAGGGATGTGCTCCATCACCTCGGAGGCGATGATCCGGTCGAATGTCGCATCGGGGAACGGCAGGGACAGCGCGTTGCCGTTGACGGCGACACCGCCGCCGCCGGCCGGGATCTCGTCGGACTCGCGCATGGCACCGAACAGGGCGCGCACGTCCTTCAGCTCGGCCAGGTCGAGGTCGCACGCCACGACCTGGGCGCCGCGCTTGGCTGCCTCGAACGCGTGCCGCCCGGCGCCGCAGCCGAGGTCGAGCACACGGTCGCCCGGGCGGAGCCCGAGCCACTCGTACCTACACGTGAGCATCGCGGGGCTTGACCTTCGTCTCGGCCAGCAGGGCGCGGTACTGCTCCACGGTCCTGGTGGCTGTTGCCTGCCACGAGTAGAGGTCGACCACTCGCTTCCGTCCTGCCTCGCCGATGGCGGCGCGCCGCGCCGGGTCGGCCATGAGCTCGAGGATCATCGTCGCCAGCGCGCCGGGATCGCCCGGCGGCACCAGCGCCGCGGTGGTGCCGTCCCGACCGACGACCTCGCCCACGGCGCCGCCGGTGGTGGCGACCAGCGGCACGCCCGCCGCCATGGCCTCGACCGCCGGCAGCGAGAAGCCCTCGTACAGCGACGGCACGACGGCCAGCTCGGCCTCGGCGTACAGCTCGACGATGCGCTCGTCGGTCACGCCGTACACGAACTCGACGATGGGCTCGAGGTCGAGCCGCCGGATCGTCTGCATCACCGGCCCGTCCGGGTTGGGCTTGCCGATGACGGTGACGTGGACGTCCGGGCGCTCCGTGCGGATCTTGGCGACCGCCTCCATGAGGTGGATGACGCCCTTCATGGGCACGTCCGACGACGATGTGCACATCAGCCGACCGGGCACGCGCGCCACGTCCGGCAGCGGCCGGAACTGGAGCGGGTCGACGCCGACGTTCACGACGTGCAGCTTGGACGGGTCCACCCCGTGGTCCTTGACGATGTCGCCGTGGCTCGACTGCGACACGGTGATGATGCGCTCGAGCTTCTGCGCCACGCGCGACTGCATCTTCGTGAACGCGTACCAGCGCCGCAGCGTGAGCCGGCGCCTCCAGTTCGGCGCATTCTCCAGCTCGATGCGGCGGTCCTGGGTGATCGGGTGGTGGATGGTGCCGAGCACGGGCAGGCCCATCTCCATGATCTGCAGCAGGCCGGAGCCCAGGCACTGGTTGTCGTGCACCAGATCGAAGTCGCCGACCCGGTCCTTCAGCGCCCGCGCCGCGCGCAGGCTGAACGTGTAGGGCTCGGGGAACGCGGCCGTGCACATGAGCGCGAACTCACGGACGTCGATGGAGTCCTTGAACTCGCGGAGCTTGGGGACGCGAAAGGGGTCGGGCTCCCGGTAGAGGTCGAGGCTCTCGAGCCGATGTAGCGGGACCCGCTCGTCGAGGACCGGGTACGGCGGTCCGCTGAACACCTCGACGTGGTGGCCCAGCTCGACCAGCGCCTTGGTCAGGTGGCGGGTGTAGACGCCCTGACCGCCGACGTGCGGCTTGCCCCGGTACACGAGGTAGGCGATGCGCAGTGGCTCCTCGTGACCGGACATAGGGGGCAGAGTCTCGCAGTTTCGTTGACCAAGCGGTCAAGAGCGCACGAAACCGCTGGTCAGAGCACCTGCCAGCGAAAGGCCACCTCGGCGATGAGCGGCCACCCCGGCTCGACCAGGACCGGGGTCAGGCGCAGGGCGTC
Organism: Acidimicrobiales bacterium; assembly: GCA_036275955.1. GTDB lineage: Bacteria > Actinomycetota > Acidimicrobiia > Acidimicrobiales > CADCSY01 > DATLFP01. Next base: position 7,332 of record DASUCO010000020.1, on the reverse strand, counting down.
GGGCGGTCCGGTCTGGGGCTCGACGCACACGGCGTGGGTCGGCTCGTCGAAGACCACGAGGTCGTCGCAGGTGGTGTCCACCGTGAGCTCGATGGCGCCGTCCCACCGCAGCACGGGGGCGCCCTTCAGATCGGTGAGGCAGTCGTCCCACGGGCCCGGGGGCGGCGGCGACACCAGGTCGCCCGTCGGCACCCCGTCGGGGCCCCGCACCCACATGGACTCGGCGTCGACGTCGACGCGCACCGCCGAGCCACGGGCCAGGCGCCGGCGCCACCACGGGTGCCACCCGCACGCGGCCGGGAACGGCTCGTCGTCGGCCGCCACCTCGATCCGCAGCTCGAGGGCGTCGTCCACCAGCGCCACGTCGTGGACCACGCGACCGGCGAAGGGCCAGTCCGGCCCGAGGTCGCACGACAACACGGCCCGGTCGTCATCGGCCTCGTCCACCGTCCACGCCCGATCGAACACCGTGCCGTGGATGGCGTGCTGCCCCATGTTGCGGGGCAGCTGGTGCTCCTCGCCCTTGAAGCTGAAGCGGCCGTTGCGCACGCGGCCGGCGTAGGGCGCCATCACGTAGCAGCCCCAGTCCATGGGTCGGTCGCCGGCGGTGACGAGCAGCTCGAGGCCGTCGACCACGAACGAGCCGATGCGCCCGCCGCGATCCGGGTGGATGGTGACGGTGGCGGGACCGGCGCTGATGACGACGGTCATGCGACGGTGACGTCCGCGCCCGCGTGGATGCGCCCCGGCACGCTCACACGTGCATAGACGCCGAGCTTGGCCTCCCGGTTCCGCGTCAGGGTCTTGAGGACGGTCAGGTCGTCGTCGAGGCCGGGCTGGGACCGGGTGGTCAGCGGGCAGCGGGTGGTCCGCTTGTAGACCTCGAGCTCGACGGCGCCGATGCAGATCCTCGTCCAGTCGTCCTCGGGGAACGCGGCGCCGTCGACGTCGAGCACCACGTTGGGGCGGAAGCGGCGGGCCTCCCACGCGCCGTCGGGGTGCAGGGCGTGGGCGGCGCGCAGGCTGGCCGTGCTCAGGACGTGGACGTGGTGGCCGTCGTTGAAGGTGCCGGGGCGCGACTGCCAGCGCTCCTTGGGCGTCGAGAAGTCCTGCTGCTCGCCGGCCTCGGCGCGCGCCAGCTGCACGGGCTGTCCGAGGTACTCGGAGAGCGCGTCGCCCACGGCGTCGTCGCCGTCGCGCAGCTGGCGGCCGTCCGGGAAGGTGATGCACACGCCGTCGCCGTCGAGCCGGGCGCGGAGGTGCAGCAGGGGACCGGTGGCGCGACCGGTGAGCACGGCGCCGGTGGCCACGTCGCGAACGCCCCAACGTCGATCCCCGGGCACCCGCTCGCCGTCGAGGTCCAGCGAGTCGACCTGCTCGCCCTGCATCGACTTCACCGGGTAGCGCCACAGCTGCGCCACACGCACGCTGGGAGCCTACGGTCCAAGGCGTGCGGGGGTTGGTGCAAAGGGTGGCGCGGGCCTCCGTGCAGGTCGACGGTGCGGTGGTCGGTGCCATCGGACCCGGGCTGTGCGTGCTCGTCGGCGTGACCCACGACGACGGCGAGGCCGAGGCGCGCAAGCTGGCCGAGAAGGTGTGGCACCTGCGCGTGTTCGCGGACGACGCCGGGGTGATGAACCGCTCGGTGGCCGACGTCGGCGGCGAGGTGCTGATCGTCTCTCAGTTCACCCTGTACGGCGACACCAGCAAGGGCCGCCGGCCGTCATGGATCGACGCGGCGCGGCCCGAGCACGCCGAGCCGCTGGTGGACGCGGTGGTCGCCGCCCTGCGCGACCTCGGTGCGACGGTCGCCACCGGTCGCTTCCGCACCGACATGCAGGTCGAGCTGGTCAACGATGGCCCGGTGACGCTCCTCCTCGAGGTCTGAACATCGCCAGCCTGGGTCTTGGTGATGTCAGCGGGTCGGAAGTGACGCGCTGACATCACCAGAACCGTCGTCAGCGTCCGTGGTGGGCGGTCTCGTCGTGGTGGCCGTCCCCTGAGGGGTTGACGTGGATGGTCGCCGCGCTCAGGCGGGGCACCTCGTGCAGCAGCTCGTGGTGGGCGCGCTCAGCGACGGCATGGGCATCGACCAGTGACATCGATGCGTCGGCGACGAGGTCGATCTCGGCTCGCAGCTCGTGCCCGATCCAGCGGATGCGCACGACCTCGACGGCCTCGACGCCCTCCACGTGTTCCAGCACGTGCGCCACCTCGTCGACCAGCTCGGGGTCAACGGCGTCCATCAGGCGCCGGTAGATGTCCCGCGCCGCGCTGCGGACGATGGCCAGGATGGCGACGGTGATCACCAGGCCGACGATGGGGTCGGCCAGCTGCCACCCGAGCCCGGCACCGATGGCACCGAACACGACGGCCAGCGACGTGAGACCGTCGGTGCGGGCGTGCAGCCCGTCGGCGACCAGTGCGGCGGAGCCGATGCGGCGGCCGACACGGATGCGGTACATCGCCACCAGCTCGTTGCCGGCGAACCCGATGATCCCGGCCGCCACCACCCAGGGCACGTGGTGGACGTCGCGCGGGTCCAACAGACGGTCGATCGCTTCGTAGCCGGCGATGACGGCCGACGCCGCGATCATCAGCACCACGAACACGCCGGCGAGATCCTCGGCCCGCCCGAAGCCGTACGTGTAGCGCTTGGTCGGCGCCCGCCGCCCGAGCACGAACGCGATGCCGAGCGGCACCGCGGTCAGCGCGTCGCCGAAGTTGTGGATCGTGTCCGCCAGGAGCGCGACCGAGCCGCTGATCACAACGATCACGACCTGCAGTGCAGCGGTGATGCCCAGCACCACCAACGAGATCTTCAGCGCCCGGATGCCCTCGTTGCTGGCCGTGAGCGCGTCGTCGATCGAGTCCGAGTGGTCGTGGCTGTGCGGTGCGAACACCGACCTGAGCACGCCCCCCAGCCCGCTCGGATGGTCGTGCTCGTGCTCGTGGCCATGGTCGTGCCCGTGGTCGCCGCTCACGCCGCTCGTCTCCGGCGCAGGACCGAGCGCGTCAGCGCGAACCCCGCCCACAGCACGAACGGGCCATCACCGAGGCGGGTGTAGAGGGTCTTCCCCTCGCGCACGTCGACCGTGTGGTGCAGCACCTGTCGTCGCCCGAGGTCGGAGTGCTCCACGACGTCGCCGTCGTGCTCCACGAACGCGCTGAACCCGGTGGGCGCCGCCTGCACGACGTCGCGCCCGGTCTCCACCGCGCGCAGCCGCGCCGCGCCCAGCTCCAGCGCCGGCATCTGCGCGGTCGAGAACGAGGCCGCGTTGGTCGGCACCAGCAGCACCTCACCGCCGGTCGAGATGGCATCGCGGGCACGGTCGGCGAAGAACACCTCCCACGAGATCACGATGCCGAGATCCCCGGCCGGCGTGTGCAGGAAACCGGGCTCATGGCCGACGCGCGCGTCGCGCGGCACGGCGCTGACGTCGGCCAGCGACTCCACGATCGATCGGAACGGGATGAACTCGCCGAACGGGACGCGCGCGTTCTTCTCGTAGCGGCCGAGCGGCTCGCCGTCGGGTCCCCACGCCTCGGCCAGGTTGATGAACACGTCGGCGTCCTGCTCCGCCTCGCCGCCGATGACGACGCCCGCCACCAGGGTGGCGTCCAGCTCGGCGGCGAGTGCCGACAGCGCATCGCCCTCGGGCGTCTCCTGCACCGGATCGTCGACGTGCACCACGTTCTCGGGCCAGAGCACGAGGTCGAGTCCGTCCTCGACGTCCTCGGAGGCGTCCAGGTGGCGCTGGAACACCTCGGCCTCGTCGCTGCTGATGGCTCGCGTGCCCCGCTCGCCGCCGCCCTGCACGGCGGCGACGTCGAGGGCGCCGGTGCGCTCTCCCCGGGGCGCGGCGAACCCGGCGCCGGCCACGACCAGCACGGCAGCGGCCCACGCGGCGGCCGGAACCCACCGTCGCCGCCAGGCCTCGACGATGGCGACGCCACCGACGACCACCGCGGCAGCCAGGAGCAGCTCGCCGCCGATCCGCGCGGCCTGCAGCAGGGGCCCGCCGACCTGGGTGTGGGCCACGGTCGGCACCGGCACCCCGCCGAAGGGCCACGAGGCGCGGATGGCCTCGGACACGACGACCCCGGCCACCAGGCTCCATCGCGGTCGCGCCACGAACGGACCGATGGCGAACAGCAGGCTCTCGAACAGCACCGCCAGCACGTAGCCCGGCGCGGTGAACTCCGACATCCACCACAGGCCGGGCACGAGGAACCCGACGCCGACCGCGTACGCCAGCAGCGCCCGCCTGCGACCGACCTGCTCGTCCAGCACGTGCACCGCGAGCGCGGCGCCGGCGAACGCCAGCGGCCACCACCCGAACGGCGGCAGCGCCGCGGTCAGCAGGAGCCCGGCGCCGACCGCACCTCCCAGCCGGCGCCAGTCCATCAGCGGAACCTAGGGGACGCGCTTGGTGCCGAAGATCAGCGCTGCGACCATCGCCATGAGCGCCATGCCCGCCAGGAACAGGAGCAGGAACGCTCCCGGCTCCACGCCGTGCGCCGAGTCTGCGGCGACGACCTGGACGAGCAGCAGGTGGGTCATGACGTGCCTCCGATGGGGATCGCGAACGTGGTCTCGATGTCGGTGCCGTCGGCGCGGGTGACGCTCACCTCGAGCGTCCACGCTCCGGCGCGCAGGTCGATGTCCTCGGCGAGCCAATGGGCGACGCCGCTGTCGATGAGCTCGACGTCCACCACGTCGCCCTCGAGCGTGAGCTCGGCGCGTGCGTCCGTCGGCTCCTCGAGCCCGGCCGCCGGGTCCTCGACGTAGAGGTGCAGGTCGGTGGGCCCGGCCGCACCCGGGGTCGCCACGACGCGCACGATGGCGTCATCGACCACTCGCGACGCTTCGAACGGCTCGGCCACCGCCTCGTCGTCGTCGAGGTAGCGCACGAGTCCGACGGCGAGGATGACGATCGCCACGACGGCCGAGACGGCGATGCCCACCCTGGTCACCGCTGCATCATGGGCCTCAGACGGGCGTCGAGGAGACCAGCTTCCCGTACACCACGAAGCGGTAGCGAGCCGACCCCGGGGGGTGGCACGCGAACAGCGTCGTCGTCGCCTCCTGCGTCTGGTTGACGATCCAGGTGGCGTCGGGCGTGACCACCTCGTTGCCGGTGACCGCGTAGACGCTGCGCACGCCGTCGACGACGTAGATGATCTCGTCACCCACGGCGAGCGAGTCGATGTGGCGGAACGGCTTCGAGTGCGTCACCCGGTGCCCGGCGACGACGACGTTGCCGACGTTGCCCGGGAGCGCGGTGCCGGGCCAGTGGCTGGGGCCGCGGTCGATCGACTTCAGGGAGATGCCCTGGTTCAGCGGGACGCTCAGCCCCAGCTTGGGGATCTCGATGGTGCCGATGACCACGTGGGGCTCGTCGGCGTACGCGTTCGTCGGCGGATCGACCGGTCTCGACGTCGGCACCGTGGTGGCGACGGTCGTCGTGGTCGTGAGCCGGTCGGGGACGACCGGGGGCAGGTCCTCGGCGGGGAGGGCAGCGACGGTGACGGGCACGACCGGCTCGTCGACGGCCTTCGTCGTGACCGCAGCCAGGTTGGCGAGCAGCACGATGACCACCGCGAGAAGGAGGAACCGCCGCATCCCGACCGGTCTACCCCGATCTCGCCAGGACCGTGCGCGCCGCGGCGCGCCCCGAGCCGATGCAGGCGGGGATGCCGACGCCGCCCAGCGCCGCCCCGGCCAGGGCGACCCCAGCCGGGAGCGCCGCCACCGCCGCGGCGATGCGGGCCGCGTGGCCCGGCGGGTACTGGGGGAACGAGCGCGGCCAGCGGATGACTCGGGCGGCGGCCGGCTCACCCCGCATGTCCATGGTGGTGGCCAGGTCGGCTCGCATGTGGGCCACGAGGTCGTCGTCGTCCATGCCCATGGCTCGCTCGTCGCCGTGCCGGCCGGCGGACACCCGCAGCAGGATGCGGCCGGGCCGAGCCAGGTGGGCCCACTTGCTGGACGCCCACGACGCTGCGGTCATGAGCAGCCCCTCGGTCTTGGGCACGAGGAAGCCGGAGGCGTCGAGGTCCCGGGCGTCGTCGTAGGCGAGGAGGGTCATCGCCACCGACGCGTAGGGGATGGTCGAGAGGATGCCGGCGGCGCCGGGCGCCAGGGGTTCGACGAGGGGAGCGGTGACGTAGGCCGGTGCCGCCAGCACGACCCCTTGGACGTCCGTGGTGCCCGATCGTGACGTGATCGAGGTGGCGGAGATGCCCGAGACGGCATCACCGGTGCGGATCTCGCCGCCGCGCTCGACGATGGATGCCACCAGCGCGTCGACCAGCTGGGCCAGACCGCCGGGGACGGTGAGGAACACGGGGTCGTTCGAGGTCGCCTGTCCTGCCGGTCTGTGGCCATCGGGTGGGGGCGCGGGCGCCCGCTTGAGCGCGCGAGTGAGGCTGCGGTCGGCGCGGGCGGCGGCCGCGATCTGCGGCGCGACGGTGTCGATGCTGAGCGTGTCGACGTCGCCCGCGTTGATGCCGCCCAGCAGCGGGTCGACGAGTCGGCTGGCGACCTCGTCGCCGTAGCGGCGGCGGATCACGGCTCCCAGCGCGTCGTCGTCGCCCAGCGCGGCGCCGGGCACGAACGGCTCGGCTGCGGCGCGCGCCGCGCCCCACGGCGAGAGGATCCCCGAGCGAGCGAGCGCCAGCGGGTCGGTGGGCACGCCGAGGATGAGCCCGGCCGGCAGTCGCCGCAGCGCGCCCCGGGCGAACACGAACGCGCTCGTCGCCGCCGGGGGCTCGAGCCCGCCGTCGAGCCCGAGCTCGCGGCACAGCTGCACGGCCTCGGGGCGACGGGCCAGGAAGGAGTCGGGACCGGTGTCGATGTCGATGCCGTCGAACGACTCCGTGCGCAGCTTGCCGCCGACCCGCTCGTCGGACTCGAACACGATCGGCGTCCCGCCCTGCAGCAGCACCTCGTGGGCGGCGGCCAGCCCGGCGATGCCGCCGCCGACGATGCCTACGCGCACGCTCGCACCCGCTCGGCGAGCGCGGCGAGGACCCTGCGGTCGTCGTTGAGCACGCGGGTGCGGGCGAACGCGAGGCCGCGCTCACTGGCCGCCCTGGCCGCGTCGATGTCGAGGTCGTACGCGACCTCGAGGTGGTCGGACACGAACCCGCACGGGCACACGAGCAGCGGCGCCGTCGCCGCGGCGATGACCTCGAGCACGTCGGGGCCGAGCCACGGCTCCGGTGTGCGGCCTGCGCTCTGCCAGCCGGTGTCGAACCGGTCGATGCCGGTCATCGCCGCCACCGCGTCGGCGGTGGCGCGGATCTCGTCCGGATACGGGTCGCCGG
>DASUCO010000019.1:0-8402 GCA_036275955.1 Acidimicrobiales bacterium | reverse complement strand
CATCGCCGTCGCCATCGTGCGCGGCGTCGACCCCGACTGGCTGCGCGAGTCCTCTGTCGCCGACGAGATCATCCGCCAGCCGGCCGACGACCTCTTCCGCTGACCGTTCTGGCCTGCATCCACCGCGCCCTGGCGCGGGCGGATTCTGAGGATCACTGCAACAGCTCGGCGGGTCGGAGACGCTTCGACTCGATCGGGAGGTTGTCGTGGGGAACGCGAACAGCGGGCGCTATCCGAAGCTGACAGCGGAGGAACGCAAGCGGATCATCGGGTTGGTCGCGGACGGGATGCGCCCTGCGGACGTCGCTCGTGAGGTCGCGAGATCAGTGAGCTTCGTCCAGCGGATCGTGCGGAGAGCGGGCGGTGTCGCGCGGCGGCTCGACTGGGATCCGTCACCGGCGAGGCTGTCCGCGGCCGAGCGAGAGGAGATCCGGTCGGGGCTGGATGAGGGCGTCTCGATGCGGGAGATCGCTCGCCGGCTGGGCCGGGCGCCGTCCACGATCTCGCGGGAGGTCAACGCCAACGGCGGGCGCCGCGACTATCGAGGGTGGCGGGCGCATCGTCGAGCGAACCTCTTGGCTCGGCGACCCAAGGTCGCCAAGCTCGCCGGTTGCCCTCGGTTGCGTGCCCAGGTCGAGGTCTGGCTCGAGGACGAGCTGTGGTCGCCAACGCAGATCAGCGCCCAGTTGCGCATCGACTTCCCGGACGATCCGATCATGCGGGTGTCGCCCGAGACGATCTACCAGTCGCTCTACGTGCAGGGCCGGGGTGCGCTCCGCAAGGAGCTCGCCGCGTGCCTCCGCACCGGGCGAGCCGTCCGCCGGAACCGGTCCCGCCTCGAACGGCGAGGCCGGATCCCGGACATGATCAACATCTCCGAGCGTCCCGCCGAGGTCCAAGACCGAGCCGTTCCCGGCCACTGGGAGGGCGATCTGATCATCGGCAAGGACTGCGCGTCGGCGGTCGGGACTCTCGTCGAACGCTCGACCCGCTACGTGATGCTCCTGCACCTCGACGGCGACCACACTGCCGAGACCGTCCGAACCGCGATGACCGCCAAGATCCAGACGCTTCCCGAGCACCTGTTCCGGTCGATCACCTGGGACCAAGGCAGCGAGATGGCCCAGCACACCTCCTTCACAGTCGACACCGGCATCGACGTCTACTTCTGCGACCCGCACAGCCCCTGGCAGCGCGGCCTGAACGAGAACACCAACGGACTGCTCCGCCAGTGGATGCCCAAGGGCACCGACCTCAGCGTGTTCTCCGAAGCCGACCTCGACGTCATCGCCTACAAGCTCAACAACCGCCCTCGACAGACCCTCGGATGGATGAAACCATCCCGAGCACTCGCCGACCTTGTTGCGCCGACCGCGTGAATCCGCCGCGTTGGATGCAGGCCAAAAGGGAGTCAGGCGGCGAGGCGCCAGCGGGTTCGCGCCTGCATGACGGCGGACACGACGAGGTGGGACTCGTACCAGACGTGCTCCTCGGGGATGCGCACCACCTCGTTGAAGCCGGCCTCGAGGGCGGCGCGATCACGCAAGGCGTCGTTGCGCCGGTCGGTCTCGGTCGTGTGGTGGGCCGCCGAGTCGATCTCGTAGATGACCTTGATCGGGTCGTCGTAGTAGTCGACGCGGCCGAACCAGCTGTGCCCGCCCAGATCGATCTGGCGCCGAGGCACCGCGAGTCCGGCGTTGAGAAGGATGTGCTCGAACTTCCGCTCCAGACCGGTCAGCTTCACCGCGTCCGGTGGACGCGACGCGAGCGCCTCCCGGACGGCGACGATGCCGTTCCGTCCCTGCTTGGCCAGCTCAGGGAGCATCTGGTGCATGGCGACGAGCAGCGACGGGCTCTTGCCCGACACCGAGTCGATGATGGGGCCGATGCGCCATGCGTACTTCGGCATGCCGGCAAGGTCGAACATCGTCCGCGCCAACGTGGTGACCACGATCCCGCGCACGACCGTCAGGTGATGCTCGGGTAGCAACCGCGGCCACCGGGTGACGGCACTCGATCGAGCGCGGTCCTTGCGATGGCGAGCGACGTCGAAGTAGCCAGGCACGAAGCCAGGCACCCCCCAGGTCCACGCCGCTGACCGCCTGGTCGCGGCTCCTCCGTCGCCGGCGTCGAGGACGCGGATCATCAGGTCCTGCTCGGCCGTGCGCTGGGCGCCGCGGACCCGGAGTACGCGCCTCGTCACCGGCTCGAGTACGTCCATCCGAACCAGGCGATCGAGCTCTCGCCACGCGATGTCGTGCTCGCGTGCCTGCCACCGACCGAACACGCTGTGCTGCGCCTCCACCAGAGGCCACATCTCGTCCATGCGGACATTCCAGCCATGGGGTGTGACACCCAACCCAGAACTCGGCTTTTGGCCTGCATCCAACGCGCCAGGGCGCGTCGGATGCAGGCCAAAACTGTCAGTTCAGAAGAGGCGGCCGCGCTGCACCAGCTGGCGGACGATGACGTTGCGCTGGATCTCGTTGGTGCCCTCGCCCACGATCATCAGCGGGGCGTCGCGGAAGTAGCGCTCGACGTCGTACTCGGTCGAGTACCCGTAGCCGCCGTGGATGCGCACCGCGTCGAGCGTGACCTCGGCTGCCATCTCCGACGCGAACAGCTTGGCCATCCCTGCCTCCATGTCGGCGCGCACACCGGCGTCGACCTGCTCGGCCGCGGCGAGGTTCAGGTGGCGGGCGGCGGCGATCTTCGTCGCCATGTTCGCCAGGTGGTGGCCGACGGCCTGGTGCTTCCAGATGGCCTGGCCGAACGCGTGGCGCTCCTGCGCGTACGCGAGCGAGTCGTCGAGCGCGGCACGGGCGACGCCGATGGCGCGCGCCGCGACCTGGATGCGGCCGACCTCGAGGCCCGCCATCATCTGCGCGAACCCCTGGCCCTCGACGCCGCCCAGCAGCGCGTCGTTGGGCACGAAGCAGTCGTCGAAGTGCAGCTCGCAGCTCTCGACGCCCTTGTAGCCGAGCTTCGGAAGGTCGCGGGAGACGGTGAAGCCCGGCACCTTCTCCACCAGCAGGATGCTGATGCCGGTGTGCGCCGGCGCCGCCGACGGGTCGGTCTTGCACAGCAGGGCGACGACTGCCGACCGTCGGGCGTTGGTGATCCACGTCTTCGACCCGTTGATCACGTAGCCGCCGTCGACCTTCTTGGCGACGGTCCGCATGGCCTGCAGGTCGGACCCGCCGTCGGGCTCGGTGAGCGCCATCGTTGCCCGCACCGCCCCGGTCGCCATCTCCGGCAGGTAGCGGGCGCGCTGCTCGTCGGTCCCGAAGCGCAGCAGGAGCTTCGACACCACCGAGTGACCGCCGAACGCGCCGGCCAGGCTCATCCAGCCCCGCGCCAGCTCCTCGGTGCACAGCGCGTAGCAGGCGGTCGACACCCCGGAGGCGCCGTAGGGCTCGGGGATGGCGAGGCCGAAGACGCCGAGCGCCTTCATCTGCTCGATGAGGTCCTCCGGATACGTGTTGGCGTGCTCGAGCTCGCTCGCCACCGGTCGCACCTTCTCGTCGACGAACCGAGCGACCAGCTCGACGATCTCCTCCTCGCCCTCGCGCACGGCGGCGACACTACGTTCGGGGTCATGGGAGAGCACACGTTCACCGACCCTGACGGCGTCGAGGTCTTCTACCGGTCCTGGCCGCGCGACGGCGCCAAGGGGGTCGTCGTGATCGCCCACGGCGCGTCCGAGCACTCGGGCCGCTACGACCGCTTCGCCCGCGCCCTCAACGACGCCGGCTACGCCGCCTACGGCATCGACCACCGCGGCCACGGCCGGACATCGGCGTCGACCGGCGTCGGCCTCGCGGGTCCCGGCGGGGGAGCGAGGATGATCGACGACCTGCACGAGCTCGTCGAGCGCGCCGCCCGGGAGAACGGCGACCTGCCCGTGATCCTGTTCGGCCACTCGATGGGCTCGATGATCGCCCAGGCCTACGTGCAGACGTACGGCAGCGGCCTCGCCGGCTACGTGCTCTCCGGCTGCCCCGGTCCCAACCCCGACGTCGAGGCCATGAAGGCCGGGCTGCAGGCCGCGGTGGACGCCGGGCAGGGCGACGCGCCGCTCGGCGGCATGCTCAGCGCGTTCAACGAGGCGTTCGAGCACCGGACCGGCTTCGAGTGGCTGAGTCGCGACGCGGCCGAGGTCGACAAGTACGTCGCCGATCCGTACTGCGGCGACAACCACCCGCTGACCGCCGGCTTCTTCAACGATCTCATCGGGCTCTCGGCACCGGCCATGGAGCCAGACGGCATCGCCAGGATCCCCCAGCTCCCGGTGCTCATGATCACCGGCGAGATGGATCCCGCCGCCGGCATGGGTGCGAGCGCCCGCGAGCTGGAGAAGCGGTTGCGCGACGCCGGCCTCGACGTGACCGCGCACTACTACGCGGACGCGCGTCACGAGCTGCTGAACGAGACCAACCGCGACGCGGTCACCGCCGACGTCATCGCCTGGCTGGACGGCGTCATCAGCCGATAGCCCCATGGAAAATGGCCCGATCGGGCCAGTGACACGACGCCATCGACGGGGAACACCTTCGCCACCACCCGCACCACGACACCACACCACGGCGAAGGGACCCCTCCGATGCACCACACGATGCTCAAGCGCGCCCTCGCGGCGCTCGGTACCACGCTGCTCAGCGCACTCGTGCTCGCCTCGCCGGCCGCGGCCGACGGCGACGCACCGGCCGGCAACAACGGCCACATCAAGATCGATGACGTCGCCATGGACGACGGCAACGAGAACGTCCCGCACCCCGGCTGCACGTTCGTCGTCGACTTCTTCGGCTACGACGTCGGCACTCGCACCGCAACGCTGACCTTCGAGGGTCAGGCGCCGACCGGCGGCGGGGAGCTGCTGGTCGACACGTGGACCTTCGAGGTCACGTCGCGCGAGACGGGCAACGAGCTCAACGCGTCACGCACGGTCGACCTGTCGAGCGCGCTGGCCGGCATCGAGCCTCACCCGCTGCAGGGCTGGCACGTGAAGCTCACCGTGCACGTCGACGGCGCCCGCGGCGCGGACGTGAAGCACAAGGTGTTCTGGGTGAGCGAGTGCGCCGAGCTGCCCGCCGCGGCACCGGCTGCGGCACCGGCGATCGAGGTGCCGGTGGCCGGGGAGACCGCTGAGGTGCTGAGCGCCGAGCAGACCGCGGCGGCCGAGGCGGCTGCCGTCGAGTCGTGGCTGGCCGCCATGTGGGCCAACGCGGTGCGGGCCAACGCGGCCGCGGCCGCCGCGCAGCAGGCCTCTCTCGCCGCGGCCGGGGGCGTGGCGGCGCCGGCGGGTGCCGCCGGCGAGCTGCCGCGGACGGGAGCGCTCACTCACCAGCTCGTCGGCGTCGCCATCCTGCTGCTCGTCGGCGGGAGGCTCCTCGTCCGCAGCAGCCAGCGCTCCCTGGCGAGCGGAGCCGCCTAGGACTCGGTGAGGTCGATGTCGACGGCGGGGGCGTCGTCGGCCGGGACGACCGTCTCGAGGTCGTCGAGCAGGGCGCGGGACGACTTCAACAGCTCGTCGCCCTGCTGGAGCAGGACCTTGCTGTCGATCTCGTCGGGACCATGCACGGGTGCCCTGTTCCCCGGGTCCGGGTTCACGAAACCGGCCGGTCGCCGACGAGCCGGACGGCGAGGACGGCCACGTCGTCGTCCCGTCCCTCGGGCACCATCGCCTCGATGATGGCCTCGCAGAGGCGGTCGAGCGACGGCTCGCCGGCGTCGATGGCCTTCGCCAGGTTGGCCAGCCCCTGCTCGATGCCGGTGTCCCGGTCCTCGATCAGCCCGTCCGTGTAGAGGAGGAGCGTCGAGCCGGCGAGGAGCGTGGTGACGGTGGCCGCGAAGATGCCACCGGCCACCACACCGAGTGGCGTGTGCGGGTGGAGGTCGAGGAAGGACACCTGCCCGTCCGGCCCGACGAGGAGCGGCGGTGGGTGGCCGGCGGACACGGCCTCGGTCCGCCCGGTGGCGGGATCGAGCACCAGGAAGACGGCGGTGGCCATCGACCCCTCGCTCACGTCCTGCAGCAGCATGTCCACCGAGCGCACCGCCACCGCCGGTGGGAGGTCCTGCAGGGCGTACGCGTGCAGGACGGTGCGGACCTGGCCCATGACCGCGGCAGCGCGGGCGCCGCGGCCCATCACGTCGCCGATGGTCAGCGCCACCCGGCCACCGGGCAGCGGGACCACGTCGTACCAGTCGCCGCCGACCATCGTCCCCCGGCCACCGGGTCGGTAGCGGGCGGCGGCGGCGAGTCCGGGGACGGTCGGCAGCGTGCCCGGCAGCAGCACCCGCTGGAGGTCCTGTGCCACCTGGTGCTCGATCTCGAACCGCTCGGCGTTCTCGATGGCGACCGCGGCCAGCTGCGCCAGCTGCAGCAGCATCACCTCGTCGGACTCGGTGAAGTCGCCGTCCTCCTTGTCCGCCACCTGGATGATCCCGAGTCGGCGACCGGTGCGGCCGACGAGCGGGACCGCCAGCCACCCCTCGAGCGCAGGGTGCCCGGCGGCCACGTCCAGCGCGCCGTAGGAGGCGAACGCGGCCTCCACCTGCTTGGCCGACATGCGCAGCGGCGTCGCCCCGGCCCGCCACACCAGCTCGTCCAGGGCACGCGTCCGCGGTCCTTCGTTCTCCTCCAGGACCGTGTCGGCCGATCGGGCACCGGTCACCTCGGCCGCGGCGCCGTTGATGATGCGCAACATCTCGTCGAGGGTCTGCGTCGAGTTGATGGCCAGCGCGGCGTCCGCCAGCTTGCGCAGGTTGCGCGCCTCGGCCGCGTAGTGCTCGTCGAGCCGCTGGGCCAGCTCCTCGCGCTCGGCTCGTAGCTCCTCGCTCCGCTGGTGCAGGTCGACGAGCACCTGCACCTTCGAGCGCAGGAGCGTCGGATCGACGGGCTTGGTCAGCCAGTCGATGGCGCCCGACGAGAAGCCCTCGGACACGAGCGCGCTGTCGTCGTCGAACGCGGTGAGGAAGACGATCGGGATGTTCTGGGTCCGCTCGCGCTGCTTGATGTGGGTCGCGGTCTCGATGCCGCTCATGCCCGGCATGCGGACGTCGAGCAGGATCAGCGCGACGTCCTCGGTCAGCAGGTGGCGCAGCGCCTCCTGCCCCGAGCCGGCAGTGAGCAGCCGGTAGCCGAGCGGGTCGAGCACGGCCCGGATGGCCATGAGGTTCTCGGGCTTGTCGTCGACGATGAGGACCGTGACCTGGTCGACCGCGGTGTCGAGCGACATCAGGACGCGGCCGGCAGCGTGAAGTGGACGGTGACGCCGGGTGCGGGCGCGTTGCGGGTCATCCAGATGCGTCCGCCGCCGCGCTCGACCAGTCGACGGCACACCGCCAGCCCCAGGCCGGTGCCCGGATACGGCTCGCCCTCCACTCGCTCGAAGCGACCGAAGACGCGCTCGAGATCGATGGCGGGGACGCCCCGCCCGTTGTCGCACACCGCGACCTCGATCTCGCGGCCGTCGCGCCGGGCCTCGACGGTCACGACGGGCGTGTCGTCACCCCGGTACTTCAGCGCGTTGCCCAGGAGGTTCTGGAGCACGCGCTCGACGTCGAGCCGGACGGCGGAGACCTTTCCGAGTGCGCTCGCGGTGTGGACCTCGCCGCCGCTCTCGCGCACCGAGGCGCCGACCGACTCGATGGCGCGTGCCACTGCCTGGTCGAGGTCCACCACCTCACGCTCGCCACCGCCGGTGCCGGCGCGAGCGAAGGTGAGCAGGTCCTTGATCATCGACGACATGCGCGCCGCCGACGCGCTGGCGCTGTCGATCCAGGACCTCGCCTCGTCGTCGAGCTGGTCGGCCAGGTGATCGGTGAGGAGCTCGAGGTAGCCGGCGATGACGCGCAGCGGCTCCTGCAGGTCGTGCGAGGCGACGTAGGAGAACTGCTCGAGGTCGGCGTTCGACCGCTCGAGCTCGGCCGTGCGCAGCGCGAGCAGCTCGCCCTGCTCCCGCAGCTCCTGGGATGCGAGGTGCAGCTCGAGGAACACCCGCACCTTGGCGCGGAGGATGTCGGGATCGACCGGCTTGGCCAGGTAGTCGACGGCGCCGGCGTCGTAGCCCTGCAGCCGCCGCTCGAGGTCGGAGCCGAGCGCGGTCAGGAACACGATCGGGATGTCGCGCGTGCGGTCGCGGTCCTTGATGTGGCGCGCCGTCTCGAAGCCGTCGAGGCCGGGCATCTGCACGTCGAGCACGATCACGCCGATGTCGTCGGTGAGCAGGTGGCGCAGCGCCTCCTCACCGGAGTGCGCCCGCAGGGTGCGGTGACCGAGGGGCTCGAGCACGGCTTCGACCGCAAGGAGGTTCTCCTCGACGTCGTCGACGAGGAGGAGCGCGGGCTCCTTGCCCGTGATCATGCCTCGACGCCGCCCAACCGGTTGAGGACGGCCG
>DASUCO010000018.1:0-8471 GCA_036275955.1 Acidimicrobiales bacterium | reverse complement strand
CTTGCCGGTGTCCTCCTCGAGGTGGGCGCGCTCGATGCCGACCGACGAGCCGTCGGCCAGGTGGATGCGACCGTCGACGTTGATCGGCCGGTCGTACTGCGACACCTGGTAGTCCTTCGGCATGTCCGGATAGAAGTAGTTCTTCCGGTGGAACACGCTCGGCTCGACCGTGCACCCAAGCGCCATGCCGAGGCGCATGGCGAGGTGGACCACCTCCTCGTTGAGCACCGGCAGCGAGCCGGGCAGGCCGAGGCACACCGGGCAGATGTTCGTGTTCGGCTCCGAGCCGAACTCGTTGCGGCACCCGCAGAAGATCTTCGTCTTGGTTGCCAGCTCGCAGTGGACCTCGAGCCCGATCACCATCTCGTATTGCCCGGCGGACCCCGTGCCGTCGTCCCCCGCCCCGCCCTTCGATTCCGGCCTTCGGCGCCCGCTCGAAGCGCTGTCGATCTGGTCAGTCATCGAAGGCTCCTCTCCAGCGCGGCGGCGACGCGGAACATGACGGGCTCACCCAGCGCCGGCGCCAGCACCTGGACGCCGACCGGCAGGCCGTCGTCACCGACGCCGTAGGGCACCGACATGGCCGGGTCGCCCGACAGGTTGGACGGGATCGTGCACACGTCGTTCAGGTACATCGTGAGCGGGTCGGCCGTCTTGGCGCCCAGCTCGAAGGCGGTGGTCGGCGACGTCGGCGACAGCAGCACGTCGAACTGCTCGTATGCGGCCTGGAAGTCGCGGATGATCAGCGTCCGGACCTGCTGCGCCTTGCCGTAGTACGCGTCGTAGTAGCCGGCCGAGAGCGCGTAGGTGCCGAGCATGATCCGGCGCTTGACCTCGTCGCCGAAGCCGGCGGTCCGCGTCGCGATGTTCATGTCAGCCGTGTTGGCGGCGTCGACGCGCAGGCCGTAGCGCACGCCGTCATAGCGAGCCAGGTTGCTCGACGCCTCCGCCGGCGCGATGAGGTAGTACGCCGACAGGCCGTAGACGGCGGCCGGCACCGACGCCTCCTCCACCTTGGCCCCGGCCTGGGCCAGCGCCTCGGCGGCCGCCTCGGTGCGGCGACGGACGTCCGGCGCGATGCCCTCGGCCAGCAGCTCGCGCACGACGCCGACCCGCAGCCCGTCGACGCCCTCGTCGAGGACGCTGAGCAGGTCGGGGGCGGGACGGTCGATCGACGTCGAGTCCATCGGGTCGTGCCCGGCGATGACCTCCATCACGAGCGCGGCGTCGGCCACCGTGGCGGTGAACGGCCCGATCTGGTCGAGGCTGCTGGCGAACGCGATGAGGCCGTAGCGCGAGACCGCGCCGTACGTCGGCTTCACGCCGACCACGCCGCAGAGCGCCGCCGGCTGACGGATGGACCCACCGGTGTCGGAGCCGATGGCGATCGATGCGAACCCGGCGGCCACCGCCGCCGCGCTGCCGCCGCTGGAGCCGCCCGGGACCTTCGTCGGGTCATGGGGGTTGCGGGTCGGGCCGAACGCCGAGTTCTCCGTCGAGGAGCCCATGGCGAACTCGTCGAGGTTCGTCTTGCCGACCAGCACGGCGCCGGCCTCGCGGAGGCGGGTGACGGTGGTGGCGTCGTACGGCGGCCGCCAGCCCTCGAGGATCTTCGACGAGCACGTCGTCGGGATCCCCCGCGTGCACATGTTGTCCTTGAGCGCGAGCGGCACGCCGGCCAGCGGGCCGGTGCGGTCACCGGCGTCCACCGCCTCGGCCTGGCGACGGGCTTCGTCGTGGAGGACCTCGTTGAACGCGTGCAGCTCGGGCTCGCGCTCGGCGATGCGGGCGAGGTGCTCCTCGAGCACGGCCACGGCGGAGGTGTCGCCGCTGCGCACCGCCTTGGCGATCTCGATCGCGGTCACGGCTCCTCCCCCAGCACCGGCGGGACGGCGAAGCGGTCGTCCTCGACGGCCGGCGCCGCGGCCAGCACCTCGGCACGGTCGAGGCTGGGTCGGGGCTCGTCGGGGCGCAGGACGTTCTTCAGCGGCAGCGGATGCGCGGTCGGCGGCACGTCGCCGACGTCGAGCGCCTCCACGTCGCGGGCGTGGTCGAGGACGGCGGCGAGCTGCTCGGTGAACAGGTCGAGCTCCTCGTCGGACACCGCCAGCCGCGCCAGCTTGGCGACGTGCGCGACGTCGTCGCGGGTGATCTCAGGCACCCGGTCAGGCTAGAGGCGATACGTCAGGGGTCCCGGCGGGGTTCGCCGTCAGCCCTCGGCTCGTGCCACTCGGTGCCGCACGTGAGGCAGCCCACGTTGGCCATCGGAGCGTCGACCACCACGCAGCAGCCGCCCAGGATGACCGCGCCGCGATCGGCCTCCTCGAAGAGCTCCGGCCCAGGCAGGCCGTACACGATCGGCACGGCCGGCTCGCTCGCGAGATCTCGTCGCACTGAACGGCGTGGTGCGCCGCTGCATACGACGAGATTCCGCGTGCGTCGCGAATGCCGGTCTGGTTGCGTCGAGATCCTCAGGCCTTGGTGACGCCGGGGGTGCCGGCGGTGATCTCCCAGGACGACGACGTGGACACCGGCGACTGCGGGACGAGCACGCTCTCGACGATGCGGTAGTCGGCCCGGAACGTCGTGGGGGTGAGCTCGCACACGACGTACCCGCGGTGGGTGGCATCCGCCATCAGGGCGCCGGCGCCCACCGCCGCCGTCTCGAAGAACGGCGCCAGGTCGGACGGGAACTCCGACGACAGGGACGTGCCCACCAGCTCGGTGGCCACGACGGCGCCGTCGAGGCGGATGTCGCCCACCGCGCTGGCGTGGATGTCGCCCGTGATCACCACCGGGTTGGTCGACTCGGCCAGGACCTCGAGCATGCGCCGCTGGGCGGCCGGATAGCCGTCCCACTGGTCCATGTTGAACAGCGTCGCCGGTCCGAGCTCGATGGGCGACGGCGCCATGACCGTCTGGTTGGCCACGACGTTCCACGTCGTCGCCGATCCCGGCAGCGCGTCGGCGATCCACGCCTCCTGCTCCGCCCCCAGCATCGTGCCCGCCGGGTCCTCGCGCTCGACGCAGCTGGCTGCGAGCGATCCGCCGCACGGCTGGTCGGTCCGGTGCTGACGTCCGTCGAGGGCGAAGAACGTGGCCAGCGCGCCCCACTCCAGCGACCGATGGATCTCGAGAGCGTTGCCCATCGGCTTGGGCAGCCGGGTCGGGTTGTGCTCCCACCAGCCGCGGTACGCGGCGGTTCGACGAGCGGTGAAGTCGACGCCGGGAGGGGCGCCGTCGTCCTGTGCCATCCCGGCGTGGTCGTTGTCGACCTCGTGGTCGTCCCAGATCGTGAGCCACGGGGCGCGGGCGTGCGCCGCCTGCAGGTTGGGGTCGCTCTTGTAGAGCGCGTAGCGACCGCGGTAGTCGTCGACCGTGATGACCTCGGGCCCGTCGTGGCTGCGCGGCGAGCTCGTGCTCGGCCCGCCCTCGTAGATGTAGTCACCGAGGAACACGACGAGGTCGACGTCCTCGGCGGCCAGGTGCTCGTGGGCGCTGTAGTGGCCGTCCTGCCAGTCCTGGCACGACGCGAACGCGAACCGCAGACGTTCGGCATCGGCGCCGGCCTTCGGCGTCGTGCGGGTGCGCCCCACCGGGCTGACGTGCTCGCCCGCGGTGAACCGGTACCAGTACCAGGTGTCGTCGGCGAGCCCGTCGGCCACGACGTGCACGGTGTGCGCGTCCTCCGGCGTCGCCGTGGCCACGCCGGCAGCCACCAGCGATGCGAACGACTCGTCCTCCGCCACCTCCCACACCACCGGGTGCTCGCCCTCCGCGCCGAGCAGGCGGGTCCACAGCACCACGCTCTCGGGGTCGGGGTCACCGGACGCGATGCCGGCCAGGAACGGCGCCGCCGCCAGCGGCGTCGCCGCCGGCTCGGTGGTGGGGACCCGCACGGGCTCGGTCGTCGTCGAGGTCGAGGCGGGCGCGGCGTCGTCGTCGTTGCCGCTGCAGGCGGCGAGGACGAGCGCACTGGCGCCCCCGAGGAGGAACTGGCGGCGACTGAGCGACATCGAGCGGAACGTATCGCCATCCCCCAGCGTCTCTCCGTCGATGATGGCGGTGTCCATGCACGAGGAGCAGCCCGAGCGGGCGTTCGTAGCGCTGTACCGCGAGCGATACGACCCCATGGTCCGGCTCGCCTACCTGATGACCGGCAGCCAGGCGATCGCCGAGGAGCTCGTGCAGGACGCCTTCGTGTCGGTGCACCGCAGCTGGGAGCGCGCCACGAACCCGTCCGCGTACCTCCGCGCCGCGGTGGTCAACGCGTGCCGGTCGTGGGGTCGGCGCCAGACGCTGGAGCGGCTGCGGCGGCCGGCACCCCCGGAGGCGTCGACGCTCGTCGCCGACGAGATGTGGGACGTGCTGCAGACGCTGCCGCCCCGCCAGCGCGCCGCCATCGTGCTGCGGTTCTACGAGGACCTGCCCGACGAGGAGATCGCCGCGCTCCTTCGCTGCAAGGTGGCCACCGTGCGCACCGCCGTCTTCCGGGGGCTCGAGAAGCTGCGCAAGGAGATCGTGCGATGACCGACGAGGACGTCCGAGACATGCTGGCCGAGCGGGCCCGCGCCATCCGCCCGTCGACCGACGGGCTCACCAAGATCGAGGCCCGGCTGGCGGGCGAGCCGACGGCCGTCCGGCGCCGGCTGCCGATGCCGATGCTGGCCGCCGCGGCCGTGACGGTCCTGGCCCTGGTCGGCGTGGCGGTGTTCGTGCAGCGTGACGACGACACCGTCGTCGACTCCGGCACCTTCACGACGGCGCCGACCACCACCGACACGACGACGCTGCCCGAGACGGCGGCGCTGCCGCCCGGTGTGTGGCCGTTCCCGCAGGACGGGGTCGACGCCGGCGTCCTGGACGACCCGGTCGAGACGGCCCGCGCCTACGTCGACGCCCGCGTCGGGATCAGCGACCGCACCACCGTCTCCGAGTACCAGTCGGGTGACAGCAACAGCGGTGAGGTCGTCTTCGGGGGCGACATCCAGACGACGGTGTTCGTGCGCCGGCTCGACGGCCGCTGGCACGTCGAGGGTGCCGCCAGCGACCTGGTGACCATGCACGAGGACGACGACGGCGACGGCTACCTCACGGCCGTCGTCGAGGCCAAGGGCTGGCTGCAGTCGCACGTGGTGCTGTCGACCGGCTCCTCCGAGCCGTTCGTCCCGGCCCGCGAGTTCGACGCCGGCGAGGAGATCAGCGAGGGCCTGGCCTACGACCTCAACACCGACCGGGTGGTGAAGGCGGTGCGCTTCCTGCTGACCAGCGGTCCCGAGGGCATCAAGGGCCTGACCGAGGTGGCCTTCCGGCCGCCGTTCGCCGAGACGCCCGTCCCCGACGATGCCGTCTGGTCCGAGGCCGGGCTCGACGCCCGCGAGCTGGTGACCGCGTACCTCGACGACCGCCTCGGCGGCCGCGACGTGGAGGTCCGCGAGCTGACCGACCTGGGCGGCGGCCGTGGCGAGGTCACCTGGGAGGCCGGGGCCGTCCGCCTCCGGCAGGTGGACGGCTACTGGTACGTGGTCGAGGCGATCGGCGACTCGGTGCAGATCAAGGGCACCTCGCTCGACGTCGGCTACGTCGGCGGCTCGCTCACGCTGGCCCAGGCCGGGACGGTGCACCTCCGCGTCGGCGACGTGACGTGGGATGTCCGCAACGACGTCGACGCCGAGGGCACCGACGTGCCGTTCGAACACGAGGTGCCGACGAACCCGCCCGTGATCCTCCGTGCCGTGTTCGAGACCGACACCGGGTTCGTGTCGCTCGCCGAGCGCGTGATCGGCTGAGCTACGCCGTGACCTTCCGCACGAAGTCGATCGTGCGGTCGACGATGAGCTGCTTGTCGTAGTCGAGCGTGGCGACGTGGTACGACCGCTCGAGCGCCACGCGCTCGACTGGACCCGACACCGTCGCCGCGAGGTGGTCGCTGTTCGACGGGTCGACCACGTGGTCGTCGGCACTCGTCATCAGCAGCACGGGACAGCTGATCTTCGGCAGCTCGGTCTGCAGCGACACGACGCCGGCGGCCAGGGACTGCAGGGGCACCAGCGGCGTGCCCGGATAGGCGTTCTCGACGGCATCGGGATCGGCGATGTCCGACCCGATGCCGGGGGCGACCGTCTCCCCCGCCTGCACCATCTCCTCCACCATCGCCAGCATGGCCGGGTCGATCGGGGCGACGAGCGGGTTCACGAGCACCGCACCGGCGATCTCCGGCTGGCGGGCCGTGAGCCACGCGGCGAGCGTGCCGCCCATCGACAGCCCGACGACGACCACGCTCGACGTTCGACCGGCGAGGTCGGCATGTGCCGCCTCGACCGCGGCCGACCAGTCGTCGAAGCCGGTCGTCAGCATGTCCTCCATCTCGGTGCCGTGGCCGGGCAGCCGGGGCGCCTCGACGCTGAATCCCTCGGCGACGAGCGCGTCGGTGACGGGCTGCATCGTCTGGGGGCTCCCGGTGAAGCCGTGGAGGACGAGCACGCCGACCTCGCTGCCACGCACCGACACCGCCTCCGCGCCGGGGCGCACCGCGTACGTCGTCATGTGTAGGGGTCGTCCTTCGCTGGCTCTTCCCACCAGTCGTCCGGCGCCGGCTTCCAGTCGGGATCGGGATAGATGCAGTCCACCGGGCAGACCGGCACGCACTTGTCGCAGCCCGAGCACAGCTCGGGGATGATGATCACGTCGATGCCGTGGTTGAAGATCGCACCGAACTGGGGCGGGCAGTGCCGGATGCACGTGTCGCAGTTGATGCAGATCGACATGTCGATGTAGAGCGGCGCCGTCTTCCACTTCGGGTTCCGCTCGCGCGTCGCGAGGCGATCGACTCGACCAGCCATGGGACGACGAGGCTACAAGGGCCCGGCGACGCCAAGGTCCTTCGTCACAGCCGGGGGACCGGACTAGACAGACCGACCGACGACAGGACTAGGTTGCCGAAAAGTCCGTGATCCGGGAGGGAAGAACCAGTGGCGAAGTACCCGTTCCTCAGCGACGAGTGGATGGCTGAGGCCAAGAAGATCCGTGAGGAGTACGCCGGCAAGAGCACGGCCGCTCCGCAGAAGATGAAGATGAACCAGATCATCACCGAGGTCCCCTTCGGTGACGGCACGATCAACGCCCACATGGACTCCTCCAGCGGCGAGATGGAGATGGACCTCGGCCACATCGACGACGCCGAGGTCACGATCACGATCGACTACGCCACGGCGAAGGCGATCTTCGTCGACGGCAACCCGCAGGCCGGGATGCAGGCGTTCATGGCCGGCAAGATCAAGGTGCAGGGCGACATGACCAAGCTCATGGCCATGGGTCAGGCCGCGCCGGATCCCACCGCGGCCGAGGTCGCCGCCAAGATCAAGGAGATCACCGCCGACTGATCAGCGCCGCTGATCGTCAGCTCGCCGCGGCCGCCCTCCGGGGCGGCCGCTTCGCGTCTACGACTACCGACCGGTGCGCTCGCGGTGCGCGCAACCGGGCCAGCAGCACGGGCGGCGCATGCCGTCCTCCAGCTCCTCGACCGTCCGCCGGATGCGACGCTCGCGCGTCTTCTGCTGCTTGGCGTCCTCGACCCAGCAGATGAACTCGTTGCGGGCCAGCGGCGTGATGTCCTTCCACGCCACGAGCGCCGTGGCGCTGCCGAGCAGTGCCTGGCGCAGGTCGGCCGGCAGCTTGTGCACGACGCCGCCGGACAGCCGCACGCCGCTCATGCCATCGACGGTACCGCGCTCGCCGCTCAGACCTGGCGGGCCGAGCGGCGGACGAAGGTGGCGGCGACGACCCCGAGGACGCACACCGCCGCCCCCAGCAGGTAGGCGCGGTGGTACGAGCTGACGAGACCGACCGACCGCTCGCCCGACGCCTGCACCGTCTGCATGAGCTGGATCCCGGCGACGACGCCGATCTGGGTCATCATCTGCTGGGCGGCCCCGGCGATGCCGAGATCGGCCTCGTCCACCGCGTTGGCGATGGTCGCTGCCATCGACGGCGACGAGGCGCCGAGGCCCATCCCCGAGAGCGCGAGGCCGGCGACGACGAGCCAGTCGGACGACGACATGTCGACCTGCGCCAGCAGCAGCATCGACAGCGCAACCGCCGACGCGCCGAACACGCCGGTGACGCGCTCGCCGATGCGGATGGCGACGTACCCGGCGAGGGGTGCCACGACGGCGAACGTGAGCGGCCGAGAGATCGAGAGCAGACCGATGCGCGTCTCGCCGTAGCCGAACACCTCGTCGAGCAGGAACGGCGTGATGATGAAGCCGCCCATGTACGCGAAGTTCGTGAAGAACTGGGTGGCGATGGGCGCGGCGACGTTGCGCCGGCGCAGGTACTCGAGGCGCAGCAGCGGTGACGGCGCCCGCCGCTCCCACACGACGAACGCGGTGAGCATCACCGGCGACAGCGCGAAGCTGCCGACCACCGCGGCGTGCTCCCAGCCCAGCACCGGTCCCCGGTTCAGCGCGAAC
>DASUCO010000017.1:0-12819 GCA_036275955.1 Acidimicrobiales bacterium | reverse complement strand
CTCGCGCGCGGAGGTCGCCGGCGGCCGTCGCGTGTCGGCGCTGACGGACAGCAGCGCCTCGGCCGCCGCGAAGGCGAGCAGCACGGCGCGGCGCGGGTCGGTGCACGCCTCGGCGGCGCGCACGGCGTCGACGCGCTCGTCCTCCGTGGCGATCACCGGCATCGAGGCGTCGGGCAGGTCGAGCGGCGCCACCCGTCGGCGCACGGCGACGACGACACCGGCCAGCAGCAGCACAGCGACACCGGCCGCGCCGAGACCCCAGCTCGGGTCCGGCCGGTCCTCGACGACGCGCTCGTCGGGCGCCGGGAGTGCCGGCGCGTCCGCACTCGGAGGCGCACCGTCGTCGTCATCGCGACCGTCGCGGCCGGCCCAGGAGAACGCCGTCATCAGCAGGACGAGACCGACCAGCGTGCCGACGATGGAGCGCGTGCGACGCCGCCGATCGACGGTGCCCCGCAGGTCGTCCGGTGTGATGGCCCACAGCGTCAGCGCCATGACGCCGGCCGCCAGCAGCACGAACAGGATGATGAGCATCGCCTGGGCCGTGGTCGACACCGTGTCGGGGATGCCGAACGAGCTCCGCCGACGATGGCCGCCGCCAGCAGCGATGCCGACCAGAGCGGCCGCGGCGGTGACGGCGAGGACGACGCCGATGCGACGTCGGTCGAGGAGCACCCGTCAGAGCCAGCTCTGACGCACGAACTCCCCGTGCTCGGCCGGCTTCTGCCCGGCACGACCGGCGGCCACCTCGGCCAGCATGTGCTCGAGCTGCGCCACCACCGACGGGCCGGCGGCTCGCAGCGACTCGACGTCCTCCTTCGACAGCTCGCCGTCGTCGACGCCGGCGTCGGCCAGCACCTCCTCGATGGCGGCGAAGCGATCACGGACCCAGCCGAGCGGCGTCGCGCTGAGCTCCTCGACGAACACGCGACGGCCGGGCTCCCAGCCGTGGAAGCGCGGATGGTGGTGGGCGCGGTTGAGGCTGCCCGGCTCGGACTCCACCGTCTCCAGCAGATCGATGCGCCAGATGGGGCGGTCGACCCGGATCGGCACCGCCGAGTACACCGAGCCCTTCAGCTCGTCACGCTCGAACACGCGCAGCTCGAGGCGCACGCCCCGCTCGGCGCCCGACTCGCCCTGGTCGAGGTTGGGATCGACGAAGTACAGGTCGCTCATCACGACGCCCACGCGGTCGAAGGCCAGCGTCCACAGCATGCGGGTCAGTCTGTCGCGTCGACCCGTCAGCCGGGGAGCAGATGGGTCTCGTTGAACGTGAGGAGCACCGGTCCCGTCGTGCGGATGCCCACGCGCGTCACCGACGCCGGCGTGACGTGCAGCCGCCACGAGATGTCGTCGCCCACCTGCAGCGCCCAGGCGATGGCCGCCTTGAGCGGCGAGACGTGGGTGACGACCACCACGTCGCCGTCGGCGGCCGGACCGGCCAGGTCGGCGCACGCCGATCGCACGCGTTCGCCGAGCTCGCGCAGCGTCTCCCCGCCCGGTGGCCGGAAGTCGAGGTCGGCCCGCCACGCGGCCCAGTCCTCGGTCGGGATGGACGTGATCGGCTGCTGGTCCCAGTCGCCATAGTCGAGCTCGATCCACCGCTCGTCGACCTCGACGGTGCCGCTGAACGCGGCTGCCGTCTCGCGACAGCGCTGCAGCGGCGACGACACCACCATCGTCGGCGCCTCGACCAGCGACGCCAGAGCGGCCGCCTGCTCTTGCCCGAGCTCGTCGAGCGGCGGGTCGGCCCGGCCGAGCAGCAGGCCACCGGCGTTCGCCGCCGTGCGCCCGTGGCGGAGGAGGAAGAGCGTCACACCAGCTCGCGCGACAGGCGGCCGGTGCGCAGGAAGTACGAGCGGCGGGTGGCATCGTCGAGACCGAACCGCCGGTACGCCCACACGAGGATGGCCAATCCAACCACCTCGAGCACGACGGCGAACACGCCGCGCTCGAGGCTCGGGAGGCGGCCGTCCCCGAAACCCCCGGTGAACGGCCACCAGAACGAGTCGGTGTCGGTCCACGCCCCGTCGAACACGAGGTGCAGGAACGTGCCGATGGGCAGCGCGATGAGCCGGCGTCGCAGCAGCCGCCGCCCCACGGTGCCCAGCATCACGATGGTCAGCAGCGCGATCGAGCCGACGACGCTGTGCAGCACCCACGGTCCCCCGGTCGCGCCGTCGACGAAGTCCGGGAGGATGGCGCCCGCCATGACCAAGCGGTGGTCGATGGCCGGATCGCGGAACACGAGCCACACGGCGAGGAACGAGGCCCCCGCGAACCACAGCAGCATCAGCGCACCAGGATGCGCCCGCACTCCTCGTGCGTGACGACCGTGCCCTCGGGAGCGTGCCGGATGGCGTCGACCTCCATCGCCGGGAGCGACACGTGGCAGCCGAGGCACAGGTCGCCCTGCAGCCGCGCCACGCCGACCCCGTCGAGCTTGGCCCGCAGCTTCTCGTAGCGAGCGAGCAGCTCGTCGGGGATGTCGGCCGCTGCCGCGTCGCGCTCGGCCTGCAGCGCGGCGGCCTCGGTGTCGATCACCCGCTCCTGCTCGGCGATGGCGGCACCCAGCCGATCGGCCTCGGTCGCAGCCGCCGCTCGTTCACCCTCGAGCCGCTCGACGTCGGCGCTCAGCGGCTCCGCCTGCTCCATGAGCTCGAGCTCGTCGTCCTCGAGCGCTCGCTTGCGGCGACCCAGCGCGTCGATCTCGTCCGACAGCGCCTGGATCTCGCGCGGCGCGGTGATCGTGCCGGAGTTCAGCTTCTTGGTCTCGGCCGCCGCCTTGGTGTCGACGATGCCGATCTCGTCCTCCAGCTTCTTCTGCGCCCGCGTCAGCTCGGTCAGCTGCTCGGTGAGCGTCGCCAGCTCCTTGTCGATGCGAGCGATCGTCTGCTGGTGCCCGGCGAGGGCGGCGCGGTCGGGCAGGGTGTCGCGGCGGTGCCGCAGCTGGTCGAGGGCGAGGTCCCGATCCTGGACGTCGAGGAGACGATGGAGGTCAGCCACTCTCCGCAGTCTGGCCGGTGTCGGTCGTCGTCTGTTCATCGGGCTTCGGGGGCTTGCCCCGATCCTCCTCGCCGCCCCCGTCCGTCCCACCGGTCGTGCCGCCGTCGTTCGGGTCGTTGCCGCGATCGTCGGTCGGCTCGGCCGGCACCGTGGTGGTCGGCTTCGGGCGCGGGCGCGCCGGCTTGTCAGGCTCGCCCTCGATGTGGAGGTACTCGCCCTTCTCGGCCTCGTCCTCCGGCTCGGGGAAGCCCAGCTCCTCGAGGCCCGACATGGCCGGTCCCATGAACGCCTGCCAGATGCGCGCCGGATACGAGCCGCCCGTCACGCGGATCCCGCCGACGTTGGTCATCTTGTCCTCGGTGCCGGTGGGCGAGCCCATCCACACCGCGGTCGACAGCTGGCGCGTGTAGCCGACGAACCAGGCGTCCGCGTAGTTCGAGGTGGTCCCCGTCTTGCCGGCCGCCGGCCGACCATCGGAGAACCGAGCGCGGGTGCCGGTGCCCTTGGTGATCACGCCGGTCAGGATCTCGTTGACGGTGCGGGCCGTCTGCACCGACACGGCGCGCCGGGTCTCGGGCTCGTGCCGCACGAGCACCTTGCCCTCGCGGTCACGGACCTCGTCGACGATGTACGGCTTGGCGTAGACGCCGTCGTTGGCGAAGGTGGCGTAGGCCGCCGCCATGTCGATGGGCCGCACCTCGAGCGAGCCGAGCGCCATCGACGGCACCTCCGGCATCGGCGTCGTGATGCCGAGCTGCTCGGCCATCCGCGACACGCGGCTGAGGCCGGTGACCAGCGCCAGGCGGGCGTAGGCGCAGTTCATCGACTTCTGCGTGGCGGCCGCGAGGTCCATCACGCCACCGCGCGAGCCCTCGTAGTTGTCGACCTCCCACGGATCCGGTGTGCCGCCCTTGTTCGGGAGCTTGCAGGGCGCGGCGCCGTTGATGGTGCTCTTGGGCGAGATGCCCTTCTCCAGCGCGGCGGCCAGCACGATCGGCTTGAACGACGAGCCGGGCTGGCGGCCGACGCCGTCGGTGACGATGTTGTACTTGGCGTCCTCGAAACCGGGACCGCCGATCATGGCGCGCACGGCGCCGGTACCCGGCTCGACGGCGACGACGGCGGCGGTGAACTTCCCGCCGGTGTCTGGCAGCACGTCGCTGACGGCGGCGGTGGCCTGCCACTGGCGCTCGGGGTCGAACGTCGTCTTGATCGTCAGGCCGCCGCGGAACAGCGCGGTGTAGCGCTCGGACTGCGTCTCGCCGAGGCGGGGGTCGTCGAGCAGCTCGCCCACGACCTCCTGGAGGAAGTAGTCCCTCGGCTTGGGCACCAGCTCGAACGGCGTCTCCGGGATCGGCGTCGACCTGATCGCCTCGGCCTCGTCCTCGGTGATGCTCTCCCGCTCCTCCAGTACGTCGACCACGAGGTTGCGTCGCTCCAGGGACTCCTCGGGCTTCGTGAACGGGTCGTAGCCGACCGGGTTGCGGATGAGGCCGGCCAGGAACGCTGCCTGAGCCCGGTTCAGCTCGCGAGCGTCGACGCCGAAGTACAGCTCGGCCGCCGCCTGCACGCCGTAGGTGCCGTTGCCGAGGTACACGGTGTTGAGGTAGCGCTCGAGGATCTCCTCCTTCGTCATGCGCTCCTCGAGGCGCAGGGCGAGCACCGCCTCCTTGATCTTCCGCCCGAGGCTCTGCTCGGGGTCGAGCAGGGCGTTCTTCACCAGCTGCTGGGTGATCGTCGACCCGCCCTGGCGCACGTCGCCGGCCTCGACGTTGGTGAGGAACGCCCGGCCGATGGAGCGCACGTTGACGCCCTTGTGCTGCCAGAACTGCTCGTCCTCGACCTGCAGGACGCTGTCGACCAGCACCAGCGGGACCTCGTCGAGGCGGATCACCTGCCGGTTCTCCTCCCGGTACAGGTAGGTGATCAGGTTCCCGTGGACGTCGAGCACCTGCGAGCGCTGGGCGAGCGCGTCGAGGTCGATGTCGCCGATCGGCTCCGCCTCGTGCGCGCCCAGGACCGAACCCACCGCCGGGGTCAGGAGCGCGGCGGTGACGGCGACGAGCGCACCCCCGGCGAGGACGAGGGCAGCGAGACGGCTCAGGCGGTGTGACACGGTGCTCCAGCGCGGCGGGGGCCCACCCCGGGCGGGTGGACGTGGGAACGATGGGTTGTCCCCTCTCTGTTCCCCGCCAGGGGCCCGACTACCCCCTGGCTGGTGCCGCTACGAGCCCTCGGTCCCCTCGACGTCGTCGTCGGTCCCGTCGTCGCCGCTGATGTCCAGGTTGCACTCCTCGGCGAGGTAGTCCTCGATCCGCTCGCTGGAGTCGCCGATCTCGGAGTCGAGCGCCTCCATGCGCTCGGACATCTCCTCGAGCTTCGCGGCGTTCTCCGGATCGCTGAGTGCGGCGGGGTCGGACAGGTCGATGTCACCGAAGATCACGGCGATCTCGCGGACGCCGTCCGACAGCGTCTCCAGGTCGCCCTTGATGGCGCTGGGGGCGCCGTCGGCCAGGTCGCCGATGGCGTCAGCCGTCTCGTCGAAGGCCTCGCTGGAGGGCATCTCGTCGCCCCCGAACTGCTCCTCGAGGGTCGTCATCTGGCGGTCCAGCAGGCGGGCCCGGTCGCAGAAGCTCCCGCTGGCGCTGACGTCGTCGTCGTCATCACCACCGCATCCCGCTCCGAGGGCCAGCACGGGCACGAGCAGGAGAACGGCAAGTCGGCGCATGGGTCGAGTGTTGCGCAACGATGGGCCTTCGTGGAGGATCTCGTCGACCTGCCCGCCCAGCCGGGCGACGTCCCGTGGCCGACGGTCGACTGGCCCGAGGGTCCGGCGCCGGCGGGCGTCCCCGTCGAGGACCTCCTCGACGAGGTCTTCCGGGGCGGCGTGTTCGGCAAGACGTACGGCGCCCTCGTGATCCAGGGCGGCCGGCTCCTGGCCGAGCGCTACGCCAACGAGATCGAGCACTGGGACAAGCCGAACGAGCCGGTCGGCCGTGACACCCAGCTGCTGTCGTGGTCGATGGCCAAGTCGTTCACCCACGCCGCCGTCGGCGTGCTCGGCCTCGACGTCGCCGCGCCGGCCAACGTCCCAGCGTGGCGAGACGACGAGCGGGCGGCCATCACGCTCGACCACCTCCTGTGCATGCGCGACGGCCTCGACTTCGCCGAGGACTACGTCGACGCGGGCGTCTCCAACGTCATCGAGATGCTGTTCGGCGAGGGCAAGGACGACGTCCTCGCGTACGCCGAGTCCCGGCCGCTGAAGGCGCCCCCCGGCACGCGGTTCAACTACTCGAGCGGCACCACGAACATCGTCTCCGGGATCATCTCCCGCGAGGTGGGCCGCGGGCCCGACTTCGACCGGTTCCTGAACGAGCGCCTGCTGGCGCCGATCGGCATCACCAACGCTCGTCTCGGCTTCGACCCCGCCGGCACGTTCATCGGCTCGTCGTTCCTGTACATGCCCGCCCGCGAGTTCGCGAAGTTCGGGCTGCTCTACCTGCGCGACGGGATGTGGGACGGCACCCGGATCCTCCCGTCGGGCTGGGTCGACCACGGGCGGCGCCCGCGCTCGACAGACGAGGCCGACGGCCGCATCCACGGCGCGCACTGGTGGTGCACCGGCGACGACCTCGGGTCGTGGTGGGCGTCCGGCTACGACGGGCAGTCGATCCTCCTGTGCCCGGCGCTCGACCTGATCGTGGTGCGGCTCGGCTGGTCGCCGGACGAGGGTGCCGCCGACGCGCTGTTCGACTGGCGCCGCCGCATGGTCGACGCCTTCCGATGAGGCTGCCGGCACCGGCGCTGGTGGTGCTCGCCGGGCCGCCGGCATCGGGCAAGTCCACGTGGGCGGCGCGCCACCTGCGCGACGACGTGGTGGTGTCGTCCGACCGGCTTCGGGCACTCGTGGGCGAGGGCGAGCACGACCAGCGCGCCGGCACGGACGCGTTCGCGGTGCTCGACCTCGTCGTCGAGCGGCGCATGAAGCGACGCCTGCTGACGGTGGTCGACACGCTCGGCACCGACCCGGCGCGCCGCCGGCGGTGGCTGGAGCTGGCGCGCGCCCACGACGTCCCCGCGGTGGCCGTGGTGTTCGACGTGCCCGACGCCGAGTGCCGGGCACGGAACAAGGCGCGCCCAGAGCCGGTGCCCTCGGCGTTCCTGTCCCAGCAGCTGAAGGCGTGGCCGGCAACGCGGGCCGGCCTGGCCGACGACGGCTTCGACGACGTGCTCGTCGCCGACGACGACGTCGTGCTGGTGCCGGAGTCGGCGCTGGCCGCCGATGCGCTCGCCGCGCGGCAGGCGGCCGATCCGCTCCCGCTCCAGTTCGCGCTGCAGATCCCGCGCTTCCCGTGGCCACCGGCGGAGACGGCGGCGCGACTGCAGGCCGTCGCCGCCGCCGCCGAGGAGGCCGGCTTCTCGTCGCTGTGGGTCATGGACCACCTGCTGCAGATCCCGCAGGTCGGCCGCGAGTGGGAGGACATGCTCGAGAGCTACACGACGCTGGGCTTCCTGGCCGGCGTCACCGAGCGCCTGCAGCTCGGCGTGCTCGTGACCGGGGTGACGTACCGCAACATCGCTCACCTCGGGAAGATCGTGGCCACGCTCGACGTGCTCTCCGGGGGCCGGGCGTGGTGCGGGCTCGGCGCCGCGTGGTTCGCGCGCGAGCACCAGGTCTACGGCTACGACTTCCCGCCGCTGGCCGAGCGCTATGCGCTGCTGGAGGACGCCCTCGAGCTGCTGCCGCTGCTGTGGGGCCCCGGCTCACCCGCGTTCGAGGGTCGCACCGTGTCCATCCCGGAGGCCATCTGCTACCCGCGGCCGATCCAGGAGCGGATCCCCATCATGGTCGGCGGCTCCGGCGAGCGGCGGACGCTGCGGCTCGTCGCCAAGCACGCCGACGCATGCAACCTGTTCGGCGACGCCGACGTCGTGCGCCACAAGGTCGAGGTCCTCCACGCCCACTGCGCGGACGTCGGCCGCGATCCGACCGAGATCCAGGTCACCCACCTCTCGACCGCGCTCACCGCCCGCACCCGCGACGAGCTGGCGGCCGCGATCGGCGACCTGAAGCCGAAGCGGGCCACGCCCGAGGCGTACGCCGCCGCGGTGAACGCCGCCACGGTCGAGGACCACGTCGGCCGATTCCGCGCGCTGGCCGAGGCCGGTGTGCAGACGGCGATCGTGAACCTCCCCGACCTCGCTGACGCCGCGCCGGTCGAGCGCTTCGCCGAGGTGATCGCCGCGTATCGGGGATGAACATCTCATTTCCGGGCAGGTCTCCTCACGTGGCCCGGACGTACCCTGCCGCCGTGACGGCCGACGTCTTCCGGGGCTACGAGCAGGCCGGCTACTTCGACGAGGTCTTCGCGGCCGACGGCACCGTGCGCGCCCACTACGAGGACGTCGTCGCCCGGCTCCGGCGGCTGTCGTCCACCGAGCTGAGCCGTCGGGAGCGGCTCCGAGACGACGCCTTCCGCGCCGCCGGCATCACGTTCACCGTCTACGGCGAGGACCAGGGCGTCGAGCGCACGTTCCCCATGGACCTCGTCCCCCGGGTCATCCCCGCCGAGGAGTGGGCGACGATCGAGGCCGGGCTGGTGCAGCGGGTCACCGCCCTCAACCGCTTCCTCGACGACCTGTACGCCGGTGAGCGCGCCGCCGTCCGCGACGGCATCGTCCCCTCGTGGCTGGTCACCAGCTCCGACGGCTTCCGCCGCGAGGCGTTCGGCGTGCCCGTGCCCCACGGGGCCCGCTGCCTGGTGGCCGGCATCGACCTCGTGCGCGACATCGACGGCACCTACCGCGTGCTCGAGGACAACCTCCGCAACCCGAGCGGCATCTCCTACGTGCTCGAGAACCGCGCCGCGATGACGCGGGTGCTCCCCCACATCTTCGGCAGCCTGCCGGTGCGGCCCGTCGACCACTACGGCCTCTCGCTGCTCAGCGCGCTGCAGCACGTGGCACCGCCGTCGGCCGGCAGCAACCCCACCGTCGTCGTCCTCACGCCGGGCTCGTACAACAGCGCCTACTTCGAGCACACGTTCCTGGCCCGCCAGATGGGCGTCGAGCTGGTCGAGGGGCGTGACCTCGTCGTCGAGGACCACGTGGTGTCGATGCGCACGACCCGCGGCTTGCAGCGCGTGGACGTCATCTACCGGCGCATCGACGACGACTTCCTCGACCCGGTGGTGTTCCGCAGCGATTCGACCATCGGCGTCCCCGGGCTCATGGCCGCGGCGCGCGCCGGCAACGTCACGCTGTCGAACGCGGTGGGCAACGGCGTGGCCGACGACAAGGCCGTCTACGCGTTCGTGCCCGCGCTGATCGAGTACTACCTGGGCGAGGAGGCCATCCTTCCCAACTGCGAGACGTACCTCCTGTGGGAGGAGGACCAGCGGGCGATGGTCACCGAGCGGATCGACCAGCTGGTGGTGAAGCCGGTGGCCGAGAGCGGCGGCTACGGGATGCTCATCGGCCCCGCCGCGTCGGACGAGGAGTGCGCGGCCATGTGCCGGCGCATCGAGGAGAACCCGCGCGGCTACATCGCCCAGGAGGTCGTGTCGCTCTCCCGGCACCCGACGCTGGTGGGTGACCACCTCGAGGGTCGCCACGTCGACCTGCGGCCGTTCGTGCTGTCGGGCGAGACCATCGAGGTCATCCCCGGCGGCTTGACGCGCGTCGCGCTGCGCGAGGGCTCGCTCGTCGTGAACTCCAGCCAGGGTGGCGGCTCGAAGGACACCTGGATCCTGCAGGGCGACGAGGACAAGGACGACGACGTCGACGAGGACGACGCCTGATGCTGTCGCGGCACGCCGAGAGCCTGTTCTGGACCGGTCGCTACGTGGAGCGGGCCGGTGACACCGCCCGCATGCTCGACGTCACGTACCACGCGCTGCTGGAGTCACCCCACGCCGAGGCTCAGCGCACCTGGCGTGAGCTGCTCGAGGTGCTCAAGCTCAACGACGCGTTCCGCGCCGTCAACGACCACGTGTCGGCTCGCACCGTCACCCGGTTCCTGGTGATCGACCAGACCAACCCGGGCGCCATCGTGCCGAGCATCGGTCGAGCTCGGGAGAACGCCCGCAGCGTGCGCGAGCTGATCTCGACCGAGCTGTGGGAGGCGATCAACACCTTCTGGCTCGAGCTGCAAGGCCGCGATCTGGAGGCCGAGATCCAGCACCAGCCGTACGAGGTGTACCGGCTGGTGAAGCGCCGCTGCCAGGAGATCGCCGGCAGCGCCATGGAGACGATGCCCCACGACGACGGCTGGCGGTTCCTGCAGCTGGGCTGGATGCTCGAGCGGGCCGCCATCGTGTGCCGCCTGGTCAACGTGCGCACCCGCCGGTACACCGCGGGCGACGACGAGCTCGACTTCTACGCCGCCGTCGAGCTGCTCAAGTCCGCGTCGGGGCTGGAGGCCTTCCGCAAGAGCCACCCGGGCGGGATGACCCTGGCCAACGTGATCGGCTTCCTGCTGCTGTCGCCGACGTTCCCCCGCAGCGTCCTGTTCAGCGTGCGGGCGGCCGAGACGCGGCTCACGCAGCTGGCCGCCGGGCCGATGTCGCGCCCGCAGCGCGTCCTGGGTCGCCTGCGCGGGGATCTCGAGTACGCCGATCCGGTGGAGCTGCTGGCCGGCGATCTCCACGGGTTCCTCGACCGCGTGGACGAGGACCTGCGGGGCATCACCGACCTGGTCGGCGTGCAGTTCTTCCGCAACGCCGAGGAGATCTCGGTCCTGCACGCGCTGGGGCACGTGGGATGAAGCTCGACATCCGGTACCGGTGCAGCTTCGAGTACGACTCGCTCGTCCGCGAGAGCCAGAACGAGCTGCGCGCCGCGCCGATCAGCGACGAGCGGCAGTCGGTGCTCAGCTACAAGGTCACCAGCTTTCCGGCGGCGCGCTTCTTCAGCTTCGAGGACTACTGGGGCACGCGCGTCGACGCGTTCGGCGTGCGGGAACCGCACATCTACATCGAGGTGGTGGCCGAGGCGACGGTCGAGACCCACCCGACGCCCATGCTGACCGCGTCGGCCGACTTCAAGGACCTGCAGGACCTCGACTTCCTCGCCGCGCACTTCGAGTACCTGGAGCGCACGCCCCACGTGGACTGGGACGGCTCGATCGCGGCCGAGGCGCGCCGCCAGCTCGAGATCGCCGGGCCCGATGTCGTCAGCGTCGTCCTCGCCATCCACCGGCGCGCCGGCGGGCTCCTGTCGTACCAGCCGGGCACGACGTACGTCGGCGTACCAGTGGTCGAGCTCATCGCCCGCGGTCAGGGCGTGTGCCAGGACTACGCCCACCTGGCGGTGGCGATGTGCCGATCGGTCGGCATCCCCGCCCGTTACGTGTCCGGCTACCTGTTCACCGACGACGACGCCGTGGGCGACGACACCGACACCGACGTCGTGCAGGTGCAGACCCACGCCTGGTTCGAGGCCGCCATCCCCGGCGTGGGCTGGCTGGCGCTCGACCCCACCAACCGGCAGGAGGTCGGCCTGCGCCACGTCAAGATCGGCCACGGGCGCGACTACGACGACGTCCCCCCGCTGCGCGGCGTCTACACCGGCGCCACGAACACCGACCTGCAGGTGGCCGTCGAGATGCGCCGCCTGTCGAGCCAGACCGCAGCGCAGCAGCAACAGCAGTAGCAGCAGGAGGTCAGGTCGCGCGCCGCGCGGTCCGCCTGATCGCGTCGGCCAGGCGCTCGGGCGCCTCGACGTGCACGGCGTGACCGGCGCCCTCGATCTCCTCCAGCTCCGCACCGGGGATCAGCTCGGCCAGCAGCCGGGAGTTGTCGATGCGGAACGTGTTGTCCTCGGTCCCGCAGATGACCGTCGTCGGCGCCGTGATCGACCCCAGGCGATCGATCGCGTCGTGGCTGAGGAACAGCGAGATCTGGCAGTCGTCGCACGCGTCGGTGTGGATGGTGCGCTCGCCTCGCTGGACGACGTAGCGCAGGAGGTCGGGCTCGGTCGTGACGAAGCGGCGCGAGAACGACCGCTCCGACTGCGGGATGTCGTCGGGCACCGGCTCGGGTCCGACGAAGCGAGACAGGCCGGGCACGGTCGAGATCAGCACGAGCGCGCCGACCAGCTCCGGCCACTCCAATGCCAGATGCTGCGCTGCGATCCCACCGAGTGACATGCCGGCGACGGTGAAGCGCTCGCCCAGGACCGCCCGTCCCACGGCGGCAGCGTCGGCGGCGTACTCGAGCGCGGTCGTCGCCGGCGGCACCGCCACCGAGCCACCGATGCCGGCTTGGTCGAACACGGCCACGCGGTGGTCCAGCGCCAGCGACTCGATCGGCCGCAGCGCGGCGCGGTCGCCCTCGTCGTGGCACACCTCGGGCAGCACGCGCGCCCACGAGTGGCGGTCCCCGCCGCCGCCGGCGATGACCAGCACCGGCGGCGCGTCTTCGGGACCGAGCACGTCGGCGACCAGCGTCCCGCGCCCGACGTCGACGTGCGTCATCACGTCGGGCATCGTCGCGCACGTCATCGTCCTGCGCGACCTCTCCGACGTCGACCGCGTGGTCGAGATCCTCACCGGCTAGGAGGTTCCTAGATCAGAGGATGGCGATGGGGTTGACCGGCGAGCCGGTCCCGCCGCCGATCTGCAGCGGGGCGACGACGAAGAGGAACTCCCAGCGACCGCGCGCCGCGCAGGCGTCGGCCAGCAGGTCGAGACGGAGGTTGTCGAGCAGGTGGATGCCCATGCCGACGATCGCGCACAGGTGGATGGCGATCGGCCACTCCGGGTCCGGTCCGGGCATCACGTCGGACACGCCGTCGCAGCCCAGCACGGAC
>DASUCO010000016.1:0-3891 GCA_036275955.1 Acidimicrobiales bacterium | reverse complement strand
CGAAGGTGTGACGCGGGGTTGGGGCTGGTACACCACGGCCGTGGCGGCTGCTGCCAAGAGGCCGTTGTCCCAGCGTCTGCGCCGTCGGTGGAGCTCGCTGTGGCAGCGCCGCTGGTTCCGTCGGGCGTTCGTGACGTCCGCTGGCCTCGCCGCGCTCGGCGTGACCCTCCTCGTCTTCGCCTACGTGGCAGTGTCGCTGCCCGAGGCCCCGGAGTCGGCGCAGACCACCGTCGTCCTCGACGCCGAGGGCAACGTGCTCGGCGAGCTGTTCGACACCGAGAACCGGGTCGACGTGACGCTGGACCAGGTCGCACCGGTGCTCCGCGAGGCCGTGCTCGCCGCCGAGGACAAGGACTTCTACCGCCACGGCGGGCTGAGCCCGATCGGGATGGGTCGCGCCATCTGGTCGAACGTGCGCGGCAGGTCGCTGCAGGGTGGGTCGACGATCACCCAGCAGCTGGTGAAGAACACCTACCTGTCGCCCGAGCGGTCGCTGACCCGGAAGGCGAAGGAGGCGATCCTCTCCATCAAGCTCGAACGCCAGTGGAGCAAGGACGAGATCCTCGAGCGCTACCTGAACACCGTGTACTTCGGGCGAGGCGCGTACGGCATCGAGAAGGCGGCAGAGATCTGGTTCGGCGTGCACGCGTCCGAGCTGACGCTGCCGCAGTCGGCCCTGCTGGCCGGCCTCATCCGCTCGCCCGAGTCGGCCGACCCCGATCGTGACCCGGAAGCGGCGCAGCGCCGCCGCCAGATCGTCCTCGACGCCCTCGTGCGGCTGCGCAGGATCACGGCCGAGGAGGCCGAGGCGGCGGCCGCGGCCCCGATCGAGACCCAGGCGCGGGTCAACCCCGACGATCTCCTGAAGGGCAGCAGCGCGTACTTCGTCGCCCAGGTGCGCTCGTGGCTCGTCGACCGCTACGGCGAGCGCGTCGCGTTCGGCGGGGGCTTGCGCGTGCAGACCACGCTGCGCCCGGCCATGCAGGCGGCGGCTGAGCGAGCCGTGTTCGAGACCCTGAACGAGCCCGACGACCCCGACGCCGCGCTCGTCTCGATCGACGAGCGGGGCGCCATCCTCGCCATGATCGGCGGCCGGGACTTCCGCACGTCGAAGGTCAACCTGGCGATGGGCGCGCGCGGTGGCGGAGGGCAGGGAAGGCAGCCGGGCTCGACGTTCAAGCCGTTCGTGCTCGCCGCCGCCTTCGAGGAGGGCATCCCGGTGTCGCAGCGGTATCCCGGTCCGGCCGAGATGACCGTCGACGTCGGCGGCATCGAGTACCCGGTCGAGAACTACGGCGGCGAGAGCTTCGGCACCATCGACCTGATCGACGCCACCGCGCACTCGGTGAACACCGTCTACGTCCAGCTGGTCGCCGACGTCGGACCGCAGTCGGTGGCCGACATGGCCAACAAGCTCGGCGTGACCGCCACCCTCGAGCCCAACCCGTCGATCGCGCTCGGCGCCGAGGAGGTCTCCCCCATCGACATGGCCGCGTCGTACATGACGTTCGGCAACCGCGGGATGCGCGTCGACCCGTTCTTCGTCGAGAAGGTCAGCGATGCCGACGGCAAGGTCATCTACACGGCCGACACGCGCGGCGAGAACGTGTATCCCGAGCAGTACGCCGACCTGATGAACCACGTGCTGCAGACGGTCATCGACCGCGGCACCGGCCGGGCCGCTGACATCGGCCGGCCAGCCGCGGGCAAGACGGGCACCACGTCGGACAACACCGACGCCTGGTTCGTCGGCTACACCCCCAAGGTCAGCACCGCGGTGTGGATGGGCTACAAGGACGGCACCCAGCGGAAGATGGGGTCGGTGCACGGCCGCTCGGTCACCGGCGGCTCGTTCCCGGCCCAGATCTGGCAGCGGTTCATGTCCGCGGCGCTCGAGGGCATCGACACCGGCGAGTTCACGCCGCCGTCGAAGGAGCTGCTCAACCAGAAGCCCGAGGGTGAACCGTCCGACGAGACGACCACGACCTCGTCGTCGTCGACCACGAGCTCGTCGAGCACGACGTCCTCATCGTCCACCACGACGACGATCGTCGACGGCGAGGAGACCACGACGACGACGGAGCCGGGTGGCGGCGACACGACGACCACCACGACCGCACCGCCGCAGGAGACCACCACCACGACCGAGGCGCAGGGCGGAAGCGCGGGCGGCGGAGGCGGCGGTCCCTAGACGGTCGCCAGGCTCGAGCTGCCCTACGCCGAGCGCCAGATCGCGACCAGGAGCTCGTTGATCGCGCGTCCCGCGAACTGGATCTCGTGGCCGGCGCCCTCGATGACGGCGCGCGAGGCGCCGATCCGCTCGGCCAGCTCGTCGCAGATGCCGTCGATGCCCGCACTGTGGGCGCCGGTCACGACCACCCTCGGGAACGACGCCGCCGCCAGCTCGTCGAGCGGCAGGTCTGGATGCCAGAGGCGGCGACCACGACGGAGCAGCGGCACGAGCGGGAGTGCACCCGCGAGGAACTCGGGCGGGAACCCAGCGGGGTCACTGCCCACGGCCTTGAGGAAGTCGATGACCCACTCCGGATCGGGAACGTCTGCCTCCCAGAGCCCCCGCAGCTGATCGACCAGCGCTCGGCTCTCAGCGCGGCCCTGCCCGAGCGCGAGGGCCATGGGCTCGAGGAGCGTCAGCGACAGGGTCGCCTCGGGATGCCGGGCGGCGGCGAACAGGACGCCGAGTCCGCCGTACGAGTGTCCGACGAGGTGCGCGCCGTCGCCCATGAGCTCGACGATGTCCTCCGCGTCCCGCAGGAAGTCCTCGCCGTCCGCCGCTGGGCTCCGTCCGTAGCCGCGGCGATCCGGCACGAGCAGCCGAAAGCCCTCACTCGCGAGGACCCGCTGATCGGCCCACTCCTCAGCACCAAGCGCGAGAGAGCCGTGCACGAGCACGACCGGCTGCCCATCTCCCCACGTCTCCACGTGGAGCCGCTCGCGCCTCGGCTCCGTCACGGCGATGCTCGTCTTCGTCACTGCACGTCCTCCAGACGTGCCGCCAGCACTGGCGGCTCATCACAAGGGGCGTGAGGTCGCGCCTCACGATGGGAGGCGCGACGTCCCCCGTCGGCGCTTCAGACCGTGACGAGGTCGCGCAGGGCCTCCAGCTTGGCTGGACCGATGCCCCGCACGTCGAGCAGGTCGTCGACGGA
The DNA here is from genome assembly GCA_036275955.1 of Acidimicrobiales bacterium. Classification (GTDB taxonomy): domain Bacteria; phylum Actinomycetota; class Acidimicrobiia; order Acidimicrobiales; family CADCSY01; genus DATLFP01. Next base: position 724 of record DASUCO010000016.1, on the reverse strand, counting down.
CGTGAAGCCCCCGCGTCGGTCGCGCTCGTCGATGATCGCCTGGGCGGTGGCCGGGCCGACGCCCGGCAGCTCGTCGAGCTGCTCCAGCGTCGCCGTGTTCAGGTCCAGCGGTCCGGTCGGGCTGTCCGCACCTGCGCTCGCCGCCACCACCTCGCCCACCCGCGGCACGTAGACCCGCTCGCCGTCGGTCACGGGCGCGGCGAGGTTCAGCTGGTCGACGTCGGCGTCGTCGGTGGGGCCGCCGGCGGCATCGATGAGATCGGTGACCCGCGAACCAGCGCGCAGCTCGTAGACGCCAGGTCGCTGCACCGCGCCCGCGGCATGGACGAGCAGCGACGACGGGTCCGTGGTCGAGGTGGTCGAGCCCGCCACCTCGTCGGCCATGGGGAGGTACGTCTCCGGGGGCGGCCCGGCCGGGCTGCGCAGGAGCAGCCACGCCCCGATGGCCAGCGCGATGGCCACGGCGGCGCCGGCAGCCAGCCGGCTGGGCGAGATGGTCGGCGACTGGGTGAGCAGGTCGAGCCGGTCTCGCCACGGCAGCGGGCCGGGACGGGTGGGTGGATCGAGGTCGGGCACGCTGGCCTCCGGGCGCGTTCGGGCGTCTCCGGGGGAAGCGGTCAGGCCAATCTACTGAGGAAGTCGGCCTCGATCTCCAGTGGGATCCGCCGGTACGCGTCCCAGTGCCCGTGGCCGTGCACGCGCCACCGCAGGTACGCCCCCACGT
>DASUCO010000015.1:0-7914 GCA_036275955.1 Acidimicrobiales bacterium | reverse complement strand
TCGACACGATCCGCCTGGAGCAGGTCGGCGACGACCGCGTGCGGATCAGCGAGGTGCGCGGCGAGCCGCCGCCGCCGACGTCCAAGGTGTGCATCAACTTCGAGGGCGGGCACCGCACGACGACGACGCTGATGCTCACCGGGCTCGACATCGAGGAGAAGGCGGCGCTGCTCGAGCGAGGCCTGTGGTCGAACATCCCCGGCGGGCGCGACGCGTTCGCCGACGTGACCGTGCAGCTGATCCGCTCGGACCACGACGACCCGGCGTCGAACGAGGAGGCGGTGGCGCAGCTGCGCATCACCGTGAAGGACCCCGACGAGCGCAAGGTCGGCCGGGCCTTCTCGGCCGCGCTGACCGAGCTCGCACTCGCCAGCTACCCCGGCTACTTCGGCGGCGGCGCGTCGACGCAGTCGTACGGCGTGTACTGGCCGGCCGCACTCCCGTCCGACCTCGTGTGGCAGGAGGTGGTCGTCGGCGGCCAGCGGACGGTGGTGGAGTCGACGCCGACCGCCGATGCCGAGCCGATCCCGCCGACCACGCCGCTGCCGTCGGCCATGCCCACTGGTGCGACGACGCGTGTACCGCTCGGCCGGGTCGTCGGCGCGCGATCGGGCGACAAGGGCGGCAACGCCAACGTCGGCGTGTGGACGCGATCCGACGAGGCGTACGCGTGGCTCGACGACCTGCTGACCGTCGAGCGGTTCCAGGTGCTGCTGCCGGAGACGGCGGCCCTCGTCGTCGAGCGCCACCCGCTGCCCAACCTGCGGGCCATCAACTTCGTGGTGCGCGGCATCCTCGGCGAGGGCGTGGCGTCGTCGACGCGCGTCGACGGCCAGGCCAAGGGCTTCGGCGAGTACCTGCGGGCAAAGGTCGTCGACGTCCCGACGGTGCTGCTCGACTGATCGCGAACCGATCGCCCGGCGGGGGAGTCTGGAGGGGCATGGGGGGAGATCGACAGCTGGACGAGCTGCTGATCGAGGGCTACGGCCGCGCGTACCGCACCGCGTACCTGATCATGCGCGACCCGTCGGCGGCCGAGGAGGCGGTGCAGGAGGCGTTCCTGCGCGTGTGGCGCTTCCGCGACGCGCTGCCAGAGGGCGACGGCGTGCACCCCTGGATCTACCGGGTGCTGGTGAACACCTGCTACTCGCAGCTGCGTCGTGAGATCCCAGCGCGCCGGCGCTCGGCGGGCAGCGACGGGCTCGACCACCTCGTCGACCGCGGGTCGACGCCCGAGGAGCACGCCGCCCGGGTGACGACGGCGGACGCCGTGATCGACGCGCTGGCCGACCTGCCCGAGCAGCTCCGGGTGCCGGCCGTCCTGCGCTACTGGACCGGGTTGAGCGAGAAGGAGATCGCGGTGGCGATCCGCCGGCGGCCCGGCACGGTGAAGTCGCGGCTGCACGAGGCCCGCCGGCGACTCGCCGCCGACCCTCGCATCGCCGCGCTGGCACCATCGACCGAGGACGTGGCCCGATGATCGACGAGGACGTCCTCCGCGCGCTGCTGGCCGACGCCGCCGAGTCGGCGCCGGCACCCGGCCGGGCACCTGACGCCCTGCTGGACGCCATCACCGATGGGGCGGTGCCGGCGCGGAAGCCGGTGCGCCGGGGCCGCGTGCTCGTCGGCGTCGCCGCCGCGCTCCTCCTGCTCCTCGTCGGCGGGGCCGTGCTCGTCGACGACGCGCCGTCGGATCGGCTCACGTTCCAGTCGGGGGCGCCCGAGCCGACCATGCTGCCGACCACGACGACGTTCCCGGCCGGCATCGCCGGCGGGCAGGCCGTGGGCGACGTCGGGGCCAGCGCCACCGCGGCCGGGAGCGGCGGGGGCTCGGGTGCGGCGTCAGGCGCGACGAGCGGCGGGAGCAGCGCCGGCGCGGCGGCACCCTCGCCAGCGGCACCGCCGGCGCTCCCGACGATCCCCGACACGGCGCGCGTCATCCGCACCGGGTCGCTCGAGCTGGAGGTCGACGCCCGCGGCTTCGAGCGGGCCGTCGAGCGCATCACCTCCATCGCCGTCGGCCTCGGCGGCTACGTGAGCGAGTCGACCACCACCGAGTTCGACGACGAGCCCCACGGGACGATCACCCTGCGGGTGCCGGCCGGCTCGTTCGATCAGCTCGTGCTCGAGGTGCGCAAGCTGGGCGACGTCAAGGCGGTCACGTCCAAGGGCACCGACGTCACCTCGCAGTTCACCGATCTGCTGGCGCGACTGTCGGCGCTGACCGCGACGCGGGACCGGCTCTTCGAGGTGCTGCGCGGCGCTCGCAACGTCGGCGACATCATCGCCGTGCAGGACCGCATCACCGGCGTGCAGACCGAGATCGAGCAGCTGCAGGGACAGCAGCGCCTGCTCGAGGACCAGACGAGCTTCGGAACCCTGTCGGTCGTGCTCGGCGAGCCGGGCGCCGACATCACCGAGGCACCGGAGCCCGACGACGGCCTCGGCGCCGCGTGGCGAGAGGCGCGGCGTCGGTTCGGCAACAGCCTCGAGGGGCTCGTCTCGTGGTCGGGCTCGGCGGCCGTGGTGCTGCTGGTGCTCGCCGTGCTCGCGGTGCTCGGCCGACTGGCGTGGGTGCGCTGGCGGCGCCTGCTCGTCTGAGCGCGCTCAGAGCCGCAGCTCGGCCCGTCGCAGCAGCTCGACGTCCCCCGGCGCGCCACGCAGCTCCACATCGGCCACCGTCATCCGACCCGTGACGTAGAGCAGCACCTCGCCGGGCTCGCCGACGACGTCGACGGCGCGCCCTCCCTTCTTCACCGTGTGCCGCCGGCCGTCGGTCGTCACCGCCTCGAGCCCGATGTCGTCGAGACGGAGCCCGGCGACCTTGCCGGCGGCGCCGACGCCTCGCCACAGGACCTCGTCGAGCTCGCGCGACACTGGCTGGCGCGGCAGACCGTTCGCCCGGCGCACGTCCTGGTGGTGGATCCAGTCCTCCACGGTGTTGAGTCGCACCGTCAGCGGCGTGGACGAGAAGAGCCACGGTGGGCCGTCGCGCAGGCGCTTGACGACCTCGGCGAAGCCACGGCGGCGCTCGTTCGCGGTCAGGCGCTCGACGATGCCGTTGAGGCGGCCGCAGAGGATCACCGGCGCCGTCCACGCGTCGCGCTCGCGGATCACGAGGTGCGAGGCGAGATCGATGGCGAGCCAGCCGTCGCACAGGGTGGGGGCGTCGGCGCCCACCTCGGTGAGCGAGTCGCACAGCGCGGCGCGCCCGGCCCGCTGCAGGCCCCGCCCTTCGTTCACCACCTCACGGTAGTGAAGGCGTCGCTCAGCTGACCGCCAGCCGGCGGCGAACGATCTCCTCTTCGATCATCGCCCGGTCGGGATCCACGTCGACCACCAGGAGACGGCGGATGAGCGCGTCGACCTCGGAGCGACCTACGCGCCGCTTGTCGTCGGTGTCCACGATGAGCCAATCGACGCGGATGCCGCAGGCGTGAGGACCATTTCGCGGATGGCCCGATCGGGGGAGTCGATCAGTCGGACTCGATGTGTCGGCGCAGCAGGGCCGGGAGTTCCTGCACCCGGTCCTTGGACACGCAGGCGCGCACGCCGAGCTGGTCGGCCCGCTCCACCGTCCGCGAGTCGAGGAACGCGCTGAACAGCACGATCGGGGCATCCGGGTCCTCGCGCAGGATCTGCTCGGCGACGTCGAGACCGCTGCCACCCGGCAGGCGGTAGTCGACCACGGTGATGTGGGGGCGCAGGGCGCGCCACACCGACACGCCGTCGGCGACGTCGCACGCCTCGGCGGTGACCTCGATCGGGTCCTCGGCGAACTCGAGGATCACGCGCACGAGGTAGCGCATGTCCTCCTCGTCCTCGACCAGCAGCATCCGTACGCCGTGCCTCACCCTGACCCTTCCGCCGTTCGACGGTCAGCATCGACCGGTCGCCATGGGAGGCTGAGAGCCATTTCGTGTCAACGTCAGGGGCGGACCTCGTAGTAGAGGTTGGCCGGGTCGTCGAAGTCGTGGACCGTGAACCGCGTGAAGCCGCCGTCGCGCACCATCTGCTCGGCGACGCCTGTGTTGAAGCCGAGCGTGCCCAGGCCGGCACCGCCGGGCTCCGACAGCGCCGACGACATGCACGACGAGATCGAGAACCCGAACATCATCGCCAGCATCGGGTTGCGCCGGTCGTGCTCCCAGTGACCCGTGCTGCGGATGTCCTTGATGAGCCAGGTGCCGTCGTCGCTGATCGTCCGCCGGATGGCGGCGATGGCAGTCCCGGGCTGCGTCATGTCGTGCAGGCAGTCGAACGTGAGCACCAGGCCGTAGCGGCCGTCGTCGGGCACGTGCTCGGCGCGCTCGAAGTGCAGCTCGACGTTGTCGAGCCCCATGGCGGCCACGCGCTGGGTGGCGCGGTCGAGCGCGTGACGGGACAGCTCGTAGCCGTGGAACGTCGAGCGCGGGTACGCCTCGGCCAGCGCCGTGAGCGCCACACCGCCACCGCACCCGACGTCAGCGACGAGGATGCCGGTCTCGAGCGCGTCGGCCACGCCGTCGAGCGCGGGGATGATGCGCGGCACCAGCGCCAGCCGCGCCCACGGGCCGAGCATGCGCTCCGTGCGGTGGGCGCCGCTGGGCCCGAGGCGGTCGTAGGGGAGGCCGATGCCGGTGCGGAACGCGTCGGCCAGCTCGCTCACGAACGACGCGTCGTGGGGCTCGCCGAACGCGCCGGCGGCGAAGAACAGGCTGCCCTCCTCGTCGGCCAGCACCGGGATGGCCTCCGGGAGCAGCGTGAAGTGCTGCCCGTCGTCTGACGCGACCAGCTCGGCGGCGGCGTTGCCGCGCAGCCACTCGCGCACCCATCGCTCGTCCAGGCCGGTGGCACCCGCGAGCTCCCCGGAGGTCACCGTTCCCGCATCGGCAAGGGCTCGGTAGAGGCCGAGTCGGTCACCGAGGTGGATGAGCAGCGACACGACCTCGCCCTGCTTGTAGCCCCAGACCCTGAAGGCGAAGAGCTGGATCTGTTCGAGCGTCGGAGCCATGCGCGCACCATAACGTTGCCGCCCGTGCTGGTCATCGGCCTCACCGGCGGCATCGGGGCCGGCAAGTCCACCGTCGCGTCGCGGCTCCGACAGCACGGTGCGACGATCGTCGACGTCGACGCGCTGGGTCACGTCGTGCTCGCACCGGGCGGCAAGGCGCATGACGCCGTGCTCGCCGAGTTCGGCACCGTCGACCGGCCAGAGCTGGGGGCCATCGTGTTCGGCGATCCTGCGCAGCTGGAGCGGCTCACGGCCATCAGCCACCCGGCCATCAACGCCGAGCTCGACGAGGTGCTGGCTGGCATCGATGACGACGCCGTCGTCGTCCTGGACATGGCGATCCTGGCCGAGAGCAACCTCGGTCACGGTCGCTACTCGACGGTGGTGACGGTGGAGGCGCCCATCGAGCTGCGCGTGGCGCGGGCGGTGGCGCGGGGGATGCCCGAGGTCGACGTGCGCCGTCGACTGGCGGCGCAGGCGTCGGACGAGCGGCGCCGAGCGCTGGCCGACCACGTGCTGGTGAACGACGCCGACGAGGCGTCGCTCCTGCTTCAGGTCGATGCGCTCTGGGAGCTGCTCACCCGAACGCGGCGGTGAGCTCCGCCCCGATGCGGGCCAGCGCGCGGCGCACATCGGTGTCTTCGACGTCGATGGCGGAACCGAAGCCGGCGATCTCGGCCGCCAGCGCCTCCGGCCCGTGGCCGCGCAGCTCGATCTCCACCACCTCGGCGTCGACATCGCCCGTCACGGTGAGTCGGTTCCCGAACGTGCCCCACAGGTACCAGAGCTCGTGGCGGCGGATCGTGGCGCGCGTGCGGAACGGCGTTCGCTTCTCCTCGACGTCCGCTGCGATGGCGTTCCACGTCTCGACCAGGTCGAACCCGTCGGGCCGCACCACCGGGTCATCGGTGAGGGTGACGGCGCGCACCCGGTTCACGCGGAACGTGCGCATGCCGTTGGCGGTGTCGGCCACGAGGTACCAGACGCCGCCCTTGGCGATCAGCCCGAGCGGGTGCACCACGCGCTCGGTGGCGTTGCGCTGACGGTCTTCGTACGCGAGCACGACCTGCAGCCCTTCGACGACCGCGTGCTGCAGCTCGGTCAGGTGCGGCGGCGGTGGCGTCGCGTGCTCGCCCCACGACGCGGGATCGACGACCACCGCGGTCGACGCCGCCTCGGCGCTGCGGCGCATCGGCTCGGGTAGGGCGCCGACCAGCTTCCGCAGCGCCGCCTTCAGCTCCGGCGTCGCCACCGACGAGGGGCCGGCCACCAGGAACAGGGCGCGGGCCTCGGGCGCAGTCAGTCCGGTGAGGTCGGTGCGGGCACCACCGATCAGCGACCAGCCGCCACCGCGGCCCTGTTGCGAGTAGACCGGGATGCCGGCCAGGGAGAGCGCCTCGAGGTCGCGGCGGGCCGTGCGCTCGGAGATCTCGAGCTCGGCGGCCACCTCGGCCGCCGTCACGCGGCCCTTGGTCTGGAGCAGCAGGAGCGTGGCCACGAGGCGGTCAGCGCGCACCTCCAGAGCGTGCCAGAGAAACAGGCCATGAGGTGTCCGGTTTCGTCGCGGATGATGAGGTCACCGCCGAAGCAAGGAGACCGTGAGATGCCCGCACTGGCCCGTCCTGTCGTCGACGAGCGTGACGCCCTGCTGCACTTCCTGAGCCAGCAGCGCGACGCTCTGATCGCCGCCGCCTTCGAGCTGACCGAGGACCAGGCCCGCTCGACCCCGACGGTGAGCGCCCTCAGCGTCGCCAGCCTCCTGCAGCACGCGGCCGCCACCGAGCGGTCGTGGATCGACATCATGTTGGGCCTCGAGCCGCTCGTCGACGAGGAGGATCCGCAGCGGTTCACCGTGGCACCCGACGTCTCCGTGGCCGACCTGGTCGCCGACTACCGGCGGGCTGCGGCCGAGACCGAGGAGATCGTCCTCGGACTCGACGACCTCGACCTGCCGGTGCCGCTGCCGACGGCGCCGTGGTTCCCGCCGGACACGGTGGTGAGCGCCCGCTGGGTGCTGTTCCACCTCATCCAGGAGACGTGCCGGCACGCCGGCCACGCCGACATCATCCGCGAGTCCATCGACGGCTCCAACGCCTTCCTGCTCATCGCCCGGGCAGAGGCCGCCCTGGTCTGATCTTTGTCGCGCTGGCCCCTCAGAGAGGGGTCAGCGCGACAAAGTTGCGGTGGTGGACCCCCGGTGGCGCGTGCGAGGGCGGCGGGCGGTCGTCGGGGGCGTGCTGCTGGCGCAGGCCTTCTTCCTGGTCCGGGGGGCGAGTGCCGACCACGCCGACTTCGCGTGGCGCATGTTCCCCGAGGCCAGCGACTGGCGGGCCGACATCACGCGTGACGGCGAGCCGGTCAGCGACGCCGAGTGGGGCCGGCTCGTCCGCGGCCGCGGGCTGAGCCGGCCCAGCGTCCGCCACCACGCCGACGCCGGCGTCGACAACCAGCTGGCGTTCCTGCGCGCCGCCCTCGACTGGTTCGCGACACACGACGGCGACGACGGTCGCGTCGAGGCGACCGTCACCTACTGGCACAACGACGACCCGCCGAAGACGGTCGTCTACCGGAGCGAGGGCCGGTGATCGCCCGCATCGACGAGCTGCTCGGTCGTCGCATCGACCTGCGGATGCTGGTGCTGCTGCGCCACCTGGTGGCACCGCTGGTGGCGCTGCACCTGTGGCGCTTCCTGGACGATGCCGTCGACGGTCACCAGTACCGCGACACCTTCTACGAGCCGTTCTGGTCGTGGTACCCGGAGGTGCCGCGTGTCGCGTACGTGGCGCTGCTCGTCGTCGGCATCGGCGCTGCGGTGTGCATGGCGCTCGGCATCCGCGCGCGGGCGGGCAACGTCGTCGCCTTCGCCGTCGTCGCCTACAACCTGTTCCTCTCGACGACGCACCTGCACAACAACCGCGCCT
>DASUCO010000014.1:0-7779 GCA_036275955.1 Acidimicrobiales bacterium | reverse complement strand
AGGAACACGAGCGACTTCACGATCTGCCCGACCTCGACGCCGATGGCGGCGGCGGCGTCGGCCGCCGTCTTGGTCCCGTCGGGGAACGAGCGGGGCTCGATCGTCAGCCCTCGGGCCTCGCCGGCGGCGACGACGGCGCGCACGTTGCGATGCACCCTGGCAACCTAGGACCCGTGCGCCAGTGGCTGGTGGGCAGCGCCCTCATCGAGAACGACGACGGCCTGCTGCTCGTGGCCAACCGCCGGCGCGACGGTCGGGTCGACTGGACGCCGCCGGGTGGCGTGATCGACGAGGGCGAGGACGTGCTCGGCGGCCTCACGCGCGAGGTCGAGGAGGAGACCGGCCTGCGGGTGACCGAGTGGGAGGGCCCGGTCTACCTGGTCGACGCCGAGAACGCCGACGCCGGTTGGCACATGAAGGTCGAGGTGTTCCGGGCCGTCACGTACGAGGGCGACCTGCACGTCGATGACCCGGACGGCATCGTCGAGGACGCCCGGTTCGTGCCGGTCGACGAGTGCAGCACCGTGCTCCACCAGACGTGGGAGCTCATCACCGAGCCGGTCGGCGCGTGGCTGACCGAGCGCTGGACCGAGGCGCGGACGTACCGGTACCACGTGGCCGGAGCCAACCGGGCGGAGATGATCGTCACCAAGCTGTGACCGAGCGCGGGTCGGCGACGCCGGGGATCCTCCACGTCGACATGGACGCGTTCTTCGTGTCCGTCGAGCTCCTCGACAACCCCGACCTGCGCGGCAAGCCGGTGATCGTCGGTGGCACCGGCGAGCGGGGCGTGGTCGCGGCGGCGTCGTACGAGGCGCGCTCCTACGGCGTGTTCTCGGCCATGCCCTCGGTCAAGGCGAAGCGCCTCTGCCCGCACGCGCTGTTCCTGCGCGGTCGCTACGACCGGTACGAGGAGGTCAGCCGCGCCGTGTTCGCCATCTTCCGCGACGTCACGCCGCTGGTCGAGGGCATCTCGCTGGACGAGGCGTTCCTCGACGTCCGCGGCGCGATGCGGCTGTTCGGCGACGGCGCCGTGATCGGTCACGAGATCCGTCGCCGCGTGCTCGACGAGCAGGGTCTCACGTGCTCCGTCGGCGTGGCGCCGCGCAAGCTCACGGCCAAGCTCGCGTCCGAGGCGGCCAAGCCCAAGGCGTCGACGAAGGGGCCGATCTTCGGCGACGGCGTCAAGGTCGTGACCGAGGATGAGGAGCTGGCGTTCCTCCACGCCCATCCCATCCGCGCGCTGTGGGGCGTGGGCCCGGCGACGGAGAAGCGGCTCGACCGGCTGGCTGTGCGGACCGTCGGCGATCTGGCCGCGCTGCCCGAGGAGGCGGTCGTCGCCGCGCTGGGCGACGCGCTCGGGCACCACCTCCACGCGCTCGCCTGGGCGCGCGACACGCGACCGGTGGAGCCCGACCTGAAGCCCAAGTCGATCGGGCACGAGGAGACGTTCGCCAAGGACCACCACTCGCTGGAGACGCTCGACCCCGAGCTGGTGCGCATGGCCGACTCCGTCGGCGCCCGGCTGCGCCGCGCCAACCTGCAGGGCCGGACCGTGCAGCTGAAGGTGCGGTTCCACGACTTCAACACGATCACCCGGTCGGAGACGGTCGCGACGTCGATCGACGAGGGGCCGCTGATCGCGCGCGTCGCCCGCCGACTGCTCGAGAACATCGAGGTGTCCGGGGGCGTGCGCCTGCTCGGCGTGAGCGTCTCCCAGCTGGAGGACGCCAGCGTCCGCCAGCTGTCGCTGGACGACGTGCCGGCACCGAGCTGGGGCGCGGCGTCCGACGCCATCGACTCGATCCGGGAGCGGTTCGGCGACTCGTCGATCGTCCCGGCGACCATGACCGGTCGCGGCACCAAGCGCCGCGGTGAGCAGCAGTGGGGACCAGATCAGTGACCATCCGCATCGGGATCATCGGCTGCGGGTTCATCACCCAGCTGCACTCGCGGGCGCTGAAGGGGATCATCAAGGCCGGGCTGGTCGATGCCGCCGTCGTGGCCACGCACGACGTCGACCGCGACCGGGCGACGGCCTGTGCGGTCGCCCACGGCGCCGAGCTCGTCGCCGACGACGTGCCGACGTTGCTGGCCGCGGTCGACACGGTGTGGATCTGCACGCCGACCTCCTCGCACCGGGCGCTGGTCGAGCAGGCGGCGGCGGCCGGTGTCGCCATCTTCTGCGAGAAGCCGCTGGCGACGACGCTGGCCGACGCCGAGGCGATGGCCGCGGCGGCATCGGCGGTCCCGTCGCAGGTCGGGCTCGTCCTGCGCACCAGCCCCGTCTACGGCGCGCTGGTCGACCTCGTCCGCTCGGGCGACCTGGGTCGGCCCATGGCTGTGGTGTTCCGCGACGACCAGTACCTGCCGAACCAGGGGCAGTACGCGTCCGAGTGGCGGGCCGACGTCACCATCGCCGGCGGCGGCACGCTGCTCGAGCACTCGATCCACGACCTCGACGTGCTGCGCTGGCTGTTGGGCGACGTCACGTCCGTGTCGGCCCGCACCGCCAACTTCGCCGGGCACCCGGGCATCGAGGACCTGGCCGTGGCCACGCTCCAGTTCGAGAGCGGGGCGGTGGCCACGCTCACCTCGGCCTGGCACCAGATCCTCAGCCGGCCCTCGACCCGCTCGCTCGAGGTCATCTGCGAGCGGGGCATCGCCGCCGTCCCGGAGAACGAGTACGAGGGGCCGCTCCACCTCGTCGCCGACGGCGGCAACGACGAGCGCCGGGTCGAGCCACCCCAGTGGGTGCGGGACCTGCCCATCGAGGAGCCGTGGCTGCGCTACGCCGGGACGTACGCGCCGCAGGCCCTGTCCTTCCTCACGGCGCTGGCCGAGGGCCGCACGCCCGAGCCCGGGCTCGACGTGGCGGTGGCCGCCCACCGCCTGGCCGACGCCGTCTACCGGTCGGCCGCGCTCGACGGCGCGCCGGTGACGCCGTGACGACTTCCCGAGATCCTGGGTACGATTTCGGCGTGCCGCTGTCCGAGGACGAAGAGCGCATCCTCCACGAGATCGAGCAGCAGCTCCACGCCACCGATCCGCAGCTGGTGCGCGAGGTCAGCTCGACCACGCTGTACCGCCACGCCGGCCGCAACCTGAAGTGGGCGACGCTCGGCTTCATCGGCGGCCTCGTGTTCATGGTGATGACGTTCACCACGTCGACGGTGCTCGGCGTCGTCGGCTTCCTGGCCATGCTCGGCTCGGCCATCGCGTTCGAGCGCAACCTGCGCAAGATGGGCAAGGCCGGTTGGCGCCAGTGGACCCAGTCGGTGGGCGGCACCACCGGCGTGCGCGACTACTTCACCAACACCCAGGCCCGCATGAAGGACCGCTTCAAGCGCGACGAGCAGTAGCCGCCGGGGTCAGACCGGCGGTCGGGGATCGAATAGGTTCCTGATGCGGGTGCGAGTGTCGAGCTGCTTGCGCACCGTGCGCTCGACGTCGCGGGCCACGGCCACGGCCGAGCCCAGCGCCTCCTCGTCGACGGCCGCCTCCTCGGGCGGCGCGTAGCGCGAGGCCGTCGTCAGCCCGGCCAGCCCGCGCAGGAGCCGGGGATCCAGCCGGGCCACGCGCGACGCGCGCTCGGCGAACTCGTTGGGCGTCTCGGAGCGGCGGGGCGGGACGCCGGAGCGGGCCAGCGCCTCGCCGACCTCCTCCCACGCCACCGCCACCCGGTCGGCGCCCGTCGTGGCCCGGCGCCGGCGGCGCCACCGCCGCACCGCCAGGGCCAGCGCCACCGAGCCGGTCCACAGGAACGGCACCGCCGCCAGCACCAGCACGGTGACGATGATCCGGCGCGGCCACGGGTTCTCCTCGGTCGGCAGGTCGCCGGCGTTCACGCCGCTGTCGCCCAGGTCGGGGAACGTGGGTGCCGTCGTCGGGCCGCCCGCCGGCGCCGGCGCGACCGTCGTGGTGGTGGCCAGGGTGGTGGCCGTGGCGCCACCGCCAGCCGTGGCCTGCGCCTCGGGGACGCCGGTGTAGGCCTCGCCGTTGGGGATGCCGCGCCCGGGCGTGGGCTCGAACGCCACCCACCCGAACCCCGACAGGAAGACCTCGGGCCACGCGTGCCCGTGGTAGCCGCGCACGGAGTACACGCCGTCGGGCCCGAGGTCGCCGGTGGTGTAGCCGACGCCGACGCGGGCCGGGAGGCCGACGGCACGCGCCATCGCCGCGTACGCGCCGGCGAACTGCTCGCAGTACCCGCGGCGCGTCTCGAAGAGGAAGCGCACCAGCGCGTCCCCGCTGTGACCGGCGGCGACCTCCAGGTCGTAGGTGAACTGCCCGCCGCGGAAGAAGTCCTGCAGGCGCTTCGCCTTGACGTACGGCGTGGCGGCGTCGCCGACCACGCCGATGGCGAGCGCCCGCACGTCGGGCGAGAGCGTGGCGGGGAGCGGGAGGTAGGTCTCGGCGATGGCCTCGGGGATCTCCGGCGTTGCCGTCCCGAGCATGGCCGCGTCGAGCGTGGGGACGGCGGAGGACACGTCGTAGTCCTGGCCGATGGCGGTCTCCGCCTCCGTCAGGAGGCTGCCCGACTCCGGGTCGTACCTCGCGTCGGCGCCGTCGATGGCGACGGGTCGGAACGCGGCGGGCAGCCAGATCGAGTCGAGGGCGATGATGTTGAACCGCTGCTCGACCGTCTCGGTCGGCTTCTCGTCCTCCGACACCGATGAGCCGAGACGGCCCTCGGCCCGCCGGTACTTGCGGCTCGAGCTCCAGATGCGGCCGTCGAACGTCTCGAGCGCGGTCAGCCGCCAGTAGCTCCGCACCGAGCTGCGGACCTGGAAGACCTCGACGTTGGCCTGGTCGACGATGCGGGTGCGGATGTCGACCAGCGGGCTCACCGTCACCCGCGAGCTGCCGCCGTCGCGGTCGCTCGCCCGCCACGGGATGAGCGCCTTGGCGTCGGCTCCGGGCAGGTTGGGTCCGATGACGACGGCGGCCAGCACCCCGACGGCACCGATCACGCTGCCGGCGCGGAGGATCGCACGCGTGCCGCGGCCCTGGTCGCGGGTCATCCACGACGGCGACGACAGCTGCCCGTACGCGCGCGACGACAGCCAGAACGCCAGCAGCGCGGTGACGAAGAGCGCCGTGCACAGCACCCGCTGGCGCGGCGCGCCGAGGGCGGCGCCGAAGACGAACAGCGTGGACGCCGGCACCATCGACTCGACGAGGCCGCCGGCGCGGAACGCAGCGGTGTCGGCCAGGAACGCCAGGCCCCAGACGCCGACGGTCGATGCCAGCACGAACCCGGGGACCGTCGGCGCCGGCGCCTTCACGTTGCCGAACAGCTGCCACGCCTCGCTCAGCTGCTCGCGGGCGACGCGCAGCGTCTCGCCGGTGGGGAGCCCGAACGCCGTCGTGTGCCCGAGCACCAGCCACGGGATCACGATCACCGCCAGGGCGACGCCGATGGCGAGCGTGGCGCCGGGAGGTACGCCGCGCCGCCGGCACAGCGCGGCCACGGCGTGAGCGACGATCGCGGCGGTGACGACCTGCGGCACGAACGAGGCGTCGGCGAAGAGCCGGATGAGCCCGAAGCCGGCCGCGCACGTCAGCGCGGTGAGCGCCACCTCGGCGGCGGTGAGCATCGCGTGCGCGGCCTGGGGCGGCGCGGTCGCCGGTGCGGTGACGGTGGCTGCGGTCATCGCGCCGCCGTCCACCGGTGCTGCTGGCGGACCCGCCGCGCCGCGTCCCACACCTCGGCGAACGGGGCGTCCTCGTCCACCAGCAGCTCGCCCATCGGCGGCGACTCGCGGTCGAGCCGGCCGACGACGAAGCGAACCACGGTGAGGCTCGGGTGGGTGACGCGCAGCCGCTGGACCGAGGGGATGTCGGCTACAGCGCGGCCGCCCATCATCGCCACCAGCGCGCCGCCGCTGCCGGCCCGGCGCAGGGCGGTCAGCACACCGAGCAGCCGGCCCTCCTCGGTGAGCTCGATGGTCGACAGTCGCTCGAGCAGCCCCTCGACGTGGGTGGCGCCGGCACCGAACTGGCTGTCGTCGCCGGCCGTCGTCACCAGGCGCACGAGGAAGTGCCGGCGGGCGCACGCCAGGATCACGCTGGCCGAGGCGGACACGGCCCGTTCGAACGACTCGTCGGAGTGCGAGCCGCGCCGGGAGTCGAGGATGACGGTGGCCCGGCCCTGCCACGGCATCTCGTCCTGGCGGACCATGAGGTCCTCGGAGCGTGCGCTCGACTTCCAGTGCACCCGGCGCAGGTCGTCGCCGACGACGTACGGCCGCAGCGCGTAGAAGTCGTCGCCCTGCCCGGTGAGCGAGTTGGGGTGGTCGTTGCCGCCCAGCGGGTCGTCGCCCGTGGTGTGGGGGAGGGGCAGCACGTCGTCGACGGCCGGCCACACCGTGAGCTCGGTGAAGCCGGCACCCTCGGTGCTCGAGGACGCGATGCCGAACGGATCGGTGACCTCGACCGACATGGGCCCGACGCGCAGCATGCCGCGACGCTCGGTCGGCAGCCGGTACGCGGCGCGCACGGTGTCGTCCCTGCCGAGCGGTGCCAGCACCACCCGGGCGGTGCGACCTCGCCCGACGGGATCGCGCAGCGTCACCACTGGCGTGCGCAGCCCGCTGCGGTTGCGCACGCGGAGCTCGACGCGGCTCGGGGTGCCGGCGTGCACGCGTGCGGGCTGCAGGTCGCGCGACACCTCGACGCGCAGGCGCAGCGTCGCCACCCGGATGACGGCGGCGACGACGAGTGCGGCGCCCCCGGCGCCGATGAGGAACAGCTCGAAGATGCCGAGCAGACGTCCGACCACCACGAGAGCGATCGACCCGATCGCCACGCTCCACCCGGTGGTGGTCAGCACCGGATCACTGGTCCCGCGTGGTCGGGACCGGGACCTTCCTGAGGATGTCGTCGACGATGCCCGCGGGATCGGCCGCCTGCATGGCCGACTCGGGTGTGAGCACCAGGCGGTGCGAGAGCACCGGCACGGCGAGGTCCTTGATGTCGTCGGGCACGACGTAGGTGCGGCTGCTCGCCGCCGCGCGCGCCCGGGCTGCCTTCTGCAGCGCCAGCGTGGCGCGCGGCGACATGCCCAGCGCCAGCGCCGGGTGGCGGCGGCTCGCTTCGGCGATGTCCACCAGGTAGCCCTTGAGGCTGGGCGCCACGTGGATGTCGCGGGCCGCCATCGTCATGGCGATCACGTCCTTGGCGCTGGCCACCGGCTGGAGGTCGTCGACGATCGTCTCGCCGGCGTGCGTGTCGAGGATGTCGAGCTCGGCGCCGCGCGCCGGGTACCCGACGGTGACGCGCATGAGGAAGCGGTCGAGTTGGCTGTCGGGCAGGGGATAGGTGCCCTCGTGCTCGATCGGGTTCTGGGTGGCGATCACCATGAACGGCGCGTCGAGCACGTGCGTGTGACCGTCGACGGTGACCTGGCGCTCCTCCATCGCCTCGAGCAGCGCCGACTGCGTCTTGGGCGAGGCGCGGTTGATCTCGTCGCCCAGCACGAGGTTGGCGAACACCACCCCGGGGCGGAACTCGAACTCCGAGCTCGATCGGTTGAACACGGTCACGCCGACGACGTCCGAGGGCAGCAGATCGGGCGTGAACTGGATGCGGGCCCAGCGGCAGTCGATCGACGCCGCCAGCGCCTTGGCCAGGCTTGTCTTGCCGACGCCGGGCACGTCCTCGATGAGGAGGTGGCCCTCGGCGACGAGGCAGAGGATGGCGAGCTCGATGACGTCCGGCTTGCCCTGCACGACACGCTCGACGTTCGTGGCGATGGCCTCGAAGGTGTCCGCGAAG
>DASUCO010000013.1:0-5413 GCA_036275955.1 Acidimicrobiales bacterium | reverse complement strand
GCGGCGCGGACGTCGTCGAGCGCACCGTCGCCGGGGCCGTTGGCTCGCCACGCGTCGAGGCGACGGGCGGCCGACTCGAGCAGGCGTGACGTCCAGTCGTACTCCTGGCGGTAGGAGTTGCCGAGGATCGCCAGGCGGATCGCGCCCGGGTCCCACTCCTTCAGCAGGTCGCTGACGAACACGAGGTTGCCGAGCGACTTCGACATCTTCGTGCCGTCGAGGCGGACCATCGGCATGTGCAGCCAGTGGCGCACGAACGGCTCGCCGGTCGCCGCCTCGGACTGCGCCGCCTCGCACTCGTGGTGCGGGAAGATCAGGTCGGTACCGCCACCGTGCAGGTCGATGGTGGTGCCGAGGTCGCGCAGCGCCAGGGTCGAGCACTCGATGTGCCAGCCCGGGCGTCCAGGTCCCCACAGCGACTCCCACGCCGGTTCGCCCTCGGCCGACGGCTGCCACAGCACGAAGTCGAGCGCGTTGCGCTTGTTGGGGTCGTCGACGTTGCCACCCCGCTCGGCCGCGAACTTCAACATCGTCGCCTCGTCGTAGCCGCTGACCTGGCCGAAGCGCGGGAACGTGCTCACGTCGAAGTAGACGGCACCGCCGGCCTCGTACGCGTGACCGCGCTCGAGGACCATCCCGATGAAGCCGCGGATGTCGGCGATGGCCGACGTGGCGCGCGGCTCGCTGAAGCACGCAAGCTGGTTCAGCGCCTTCATGTCGGCGTCGAAGCGCGCCGTCTCGGCTGCCGCCAGATCGAGGTAGTGGACGCCGAGCTCCTTGGCCTTCACCAGGAGCGGGTCGTCGACATCGGTGACGTTGCGCACGCAGCGCACGCTGTGACCGAGGTCGATCAGGCGACGCTGCAGCACGTCGTAGAACACGTACGTCGACGCGTGACCGAGGTGGGTCGAGTCGTACGGGGTGATGCCGCACACGTACATGCTGACCATCGGCCCCGGGTCGAACGGGACGATGTCCTGCCGCGACGTGTCGTACAGCCGCATCATTCGGCGGGCGCCTCGGGCACGTTGCCGTCGCCGTCGATGCCGTTGATGGCCAGCGCGGCGCGCGTCTTGTACCGGACGTTGAGCTCGAGCAGCACGGCGGTGAACGCCTCGATCGGCGTCGCGTTCGACAGCGAGCCGGCATCGAGCGGACGCAGACCGGGGATCTTGCGCACGATCTCGGCCGTGCACTCGATGGCCTCGATGTGGTCGGAGCAGATGAGCACGTCCGACTCGATGGGCCGGTCGATCATGCCGAGCTCCTTGGCCGGCAGGTGCTGCAGCGCGGCGGCCACCTGACACCCGGGCACCGACGCCTGCACGCTGGCCGCCACCGAGCCCCGTGGCGGCACCAGGGGCTGGAACTCGCCGTTGATGCGGGCCAGGGCGTTGGCCATGCAGATGACGACCTTGCCGTCGAGCTTGGGGGCCACGCTGATGGCGGTCTCGGTGGCGCCGTCCCAGGGCGTGGCCAGGACGACGATCTCGCACTCGGCGGCGCCGTTGTTGTCGGATGCGCCGATGTCGAGGTGGCGGCCCGGCCACTTCACGAGCAGCTGGTCGCGGATCTCCATCGCCCGGTACTTCGAGCGGGAGCCGATGACGACTTCGAAGCCCACGGACGCCAACCGGGCCGCGAGCGCCTTGCCGGCGGGGCCGGTGCCTCCGAGGATGCCGATCTGCACGGAGCGCAGGGTAGTGGTCGGTAACGTCCACGGACTTCTTCGGATCGGAGCCTGCCCATGGGACTTCTGGACGGCAAGAGGATCCTGGTCACCGGGATCTCGACCGACGACTCGCTCGCGTTCGCCACCGCAGACATGGCGATGCGCGAGGGCGCCGAGGTGGTGCTGACGAGCCACGGGCGCGTGATGTCGCTGTGCCAGCGCGTGTCGCGCAAGCTGCCGGGCGAGACGGCGGTGCTCGAGTTCGACGCCAGCGTCCCCGAGCACGTCGCCGCGCTGGCGCCCGCGCTGCGCGAGCACGGCTGGGATCGCGTCGACGGTGCCGTGCACTCGATCGGCTACGCGCCGCCCTCCTGCCTCGGCAACGGCATGTTCGAGGCCGGGTGGGACGACGTCGCCATGGCCATGCAGATCTCGGCGTACTCGCTGAAGTCGCTGGCCGAGGGCGTGCTCCCGCTGATGGAGGAGGGCGGGTCGATCGTCGGGTTCACCTTCGACGCCACGCTGGCCTGGCCGGCCTACGACTGGATGGGCCCCGTGAAGGCGGCGTTCGAGTCCGCCGCCCGCTACCTCGCCCGGGACCTGGGGCCGAAGGGCATCCGGGTCAACCTCGTCGCCGCCGGACCGGTGAAGACGATGGCGGCCAAGTCGATCCCCGGCTTCAAGGCGTTCGAGGACGTGTGGGGCCAGCGGGCGCCGCTCGGCTGGGACATCACCGACGCGTACCCCGTGGGCAAGACGACCGTGGCCCTGCTGTCGGACTGGTTCCCGGCAACCACCGGCGAGATCGTCCACGTGGACGGCGGCTTCCACGCCACCGGCGCCTGAGCCAGTGCCGTTTGTGCGGTGATCGTGCCGCGCACCTCGGCACGATCACCGCACAAACGACTCAGGGCGTCGGGTTCGTGAGGTACTTCGGGTTGGCGACGGCGAGCTTGTCGTGGACGGTGGCGCGCACGGCGGCGGCCACCTCGTCGTAGCGATCGTCGAGCGCGCCCGAACGGATCGCGTCGGCCAGCTCCCCCTCGGACGAGAACCCCAGCGCCGCGAGGCGCTCGGCGTGGGCGGCGGCCATGGCCGGTCCGTCCCGAAGCTCGCGCTCGACGGCGGCCAGCGCGTTCATCGCCACGCGGGTGTGGAACTGCACCGCGCCCGACGTCGCCGCCATGACGTCGCGCTCGAGGAACTCGCGCACGGCGACGACGAGCTCCTCCGCGGTGGGCCGACCGTGCATCTCGTTGCTCGCTGTCATGGCAGCAGCAGGAGCAGGTCGTGCTCCTGCTCGGCGACGCGCCGTCCGATCATCGCCAGCTCCACCGAGCGCACCATGCCCGACAGGTGCGCGTTGGCCTGCATGTTGCACATCACGCCCCACTTCAGCGTCCCCAGCGTCTCCCACCAGCGCAGCGCGTCGAGGTCGACCGTCGTACCCGACCTCGCCTCGTAGGCGGCCACGAGGTCTTCGACGTCGCCGAACCCGCCGACGCGCGGCTTGTTGGCGAAGCGCCACGCCTTGGTGCACAGCCAGCCCAGATCCTCCATCGGATCGCCGAGGTGACCGAGCTCCCAGTCGATGACGGCGGCGAGGCCGTTGCCGTCGATGATGAGGTTGCCGAGCCGGAAGTCCCCGTGCACGACGGTGGTCGCCGAGGTGGCCGGCCGGTGCTGCTCCAGCCACCGGAACCCGAGCTCGAACGCCGGGCTCGGCACGCCCAGGGAGTCGTGCGCGGCGCGGTACTGCGCCACCTGGTCCGTCTGCTCGAGCCCGGGCACGGCGTCGACCGGGATCGAGTGGATCGCGGCGAGCGCCTCGCCGCACTGCGCCGCCAGCTTCGGTCGGGCGCCGGCGAACTCGTCGTCGCGCAGGATCTTGCGAGCGATGGTCTCGCCGTCCAAGCGCTCGACGATCATGAACGCGGCACCGATCGCGTCCTTCTGCTCATCGGTGGCGTCGGCATCGGTCACCAGCACCTCGGCCACGGGGACGCCGGCCGTGCGCGCCGCCCGCAGCAGCGCCGACTCGGTCGAGAAGTCGCGCAGCCCTGCGGCGCGCTGCCGCTGCAGGATCAGCGGCCGGCCGTCCGCCACGAGCCCGAAGGTGTCACGCGACGCGCCGCCCGACAGCCGCTTCACGTCGGTGACCTGCTTGGCGCCGAGCACGCCGGCCAGTGCCGCTTCCATCTACGAGGAACCTAGGCCAGCGCGCGCCAGCAGGCCCTTCTCGTTGAGCACCCACTCGCCCCGCTCGGCCAGCACCGCGTGCGCCTCTTCGATCGCGGCGCGGGCCCGCATCGCCTGCACCATCACGTCGTCGCCGCGCTCGGCGTGCTGCTCGGCGTACATGCGGCTGAAGTCGCGACGCGCCCGCCACGCCGCCGGCGCCGACTGCCGTAGCGCCTCCGGATAGGCGGTGACGGCGAACGGCAGCTCGCCGCGGATCGGTGTGCAGATCGCCGCCTCACCGACGAGGACCGTCGTGTCGAAGCCTGCGATGAACCCACCGAGCAGCTCGACCTTGAACCGTCCGGCCTCGGCCTCGTCGATCCAGTGCTGCACGGCGCCGACCTCGCGGTAGATGACGTCGACCTTGGTGCCGTCGATGTCGAACCAGGCGCCGCCGTCCATCAGGGGCGACCACTCCCCCGTGCCGAACACCTGGCCTGCATGCCCGAGGGCCCGCAGGTGGTCGGCATCCAGCGAGCCCTCGTAGTACAGGCCGAGATCCCAGTCGCTGTCGGGTCGGTGGGTGCCGGCGGCGCGTGAACCGCCCAGCACCACGCACACCACGTTGGGGATCGCGATCAGCGAGTCGGCCAGCTGCTCCGGGTCGAACACGCGCAGGTCTCTAGCAGTGCTCCGCCAGGGTCGGG
Organism: Acidimicrobiales bacterium; assembly: GCA_036275955.1. Taxonomy (GTDB): domain Bacteria; phylum Actinomycetota; class Acidimicrobiia; order Acidimicrobiales; family CADCSY01; genus DATLFP01. The sequence continues at coordinate 853 of DASUCO010000013.1, read as the reverse complement.
TACGGGTTCACCGGCCGCCCGCCACCGGGGTGGATCTCGAAGTGCAGGTGGGTGGGACCGCCACGCGCGTTCCCGGTGTTGCCGACGTAGCCGACCACCGTGCCCTGGCTGACGCGTCCACTGACGCCGCTGAGGCTGTCGAGGTGGGTGCCGAAGTACTCGTTGCCGTCATCGCCCTGCAGGTAGTACGAGATGCCACCCAGGCTCGAGTTGTGCCCGCGGACCGAGCCCGACACCGACGCCACGACCGGCGTGCCCCGCGGGGCGAGGATGTCGGTGCCCTGGTGGCGGCGCCCGCCCGAGCGCGGGTCGCCCCAGTCGTTGGTGAACGCGCGCGGTCCCTGCACCGGGCACATCCAGCTGCCGTTGCCGGCGATGAACGCCGGGCCCCGCCTGGCCGAGGTGCGCGGCCGCGCCGCGGCACGAGCCGCGTCGCGCGCCCGCCGCTCCCTCTCGAGCCGCTCCATCTTCCTGAGCTCGGCGAAGGCGGCGTCCACGCGTCGCTGCATCTGCTCGACCAGTGCCGCCTGCTCCGCTCGTGCTGCGTCCAGCTGTGCGCGCACGACCCCGAGGTCCTCGCTCACGCGCCTGTACTCGTCCAGCGCGTCGTCGTCGCCCAGGCTCACGAATCGGGCCAGCGCGTTGGCACGGCTGGACGCGGCGAGATCGGCGTCGAGCATGACCCCACCGCTGCCACCCCGGATGTACTGCTGGACGGCCCGCTCCTTCATGGCGCCCTGCAGTCCGGCGAGCTGCTCGGACGTGGATGCGAACTGCGCCTCGAGCCCGGCGATCTGCTCCTCCAGCTCGGCCTGCTTCGTCTGCGCCTCGGCCAGCGCGGCCGCGGCGCGGT
>DASUCO010000012.1:0-5558 GCA_036275955.1 Acidimicrobiales bacterium | reverse complement strand
TGTCGGTGCCGTTCTTCCACGCCACCGGCTGCCACTCGGTCCTCGTGGCCAACCTCGCCTTCGGCGGGAAGATCGTGATCATGCACAAGTGGGACCCGGAGCGGGCCCTCGAGCTGATCGAGCGCGAGCGGGTGACGACGTTCGGCGGCGTGCCGTCGATGGTCTGGCAGGTGCTCGAGTCACCGTCGTTCGAGAAGCGCGACACGTCGTCGGTGCGCAGCATCGGCTACGGCGGCGCGCCGGCACCGCCCGAGCTCGTGCGCCGCATCGAGTCGATGTTCCCGGGCCGCAGCCCGAGCAACGGCTACGGGCTCACCGAGACGTCGTCAGTGACGACGATGAATGCGGGCGACGACTACATCGCCAAGCCCAAGAGCGTCGGCGTGCCGGTCGCCGTGTGCGACGTCAAGGTCGTCGACCCCGAGGGCAACGAGGTGCCAGTGGGCGAGGTCGGCGAGCTCTGGATCAAGGGCCCCAACGTGGTGAAGGGCTACTGGAACAAGCCGGAGGCGACCGAGGCCGCGTTCGGGGGCGGCTGGTTCCGCAGCGGCGACGGCGCCCGCCTCGACGAGGACGGCTTCGTCTACATCGTCGATCGCATCAAGGACATGGTCATCCGTGGCGGCGAGAACGTGTACTGCGCCGAGATCGAGGCGGCGATGTTCGAGCACCCGGAGGTGAGCGACGTCGCCATCATCGGTGTGCCCCACGACGTGCTCGGCGAGGAGGTCGGTGCAGTGGTGCTGCGCACCCCGGGATCGACCGTGACCGCCGAGGAGCTGCAGGCGCACGTGAAGGAGCGCCTGGCCGCGTTCAAGGTCCCGACCCACTTCTTCTTCCGCGACGAGCCGCTGCCCCGCAACCCGCAGGGCAAGATCCTCAAGCGCGAGCTGAAGGAAGAGCTCCTTCCGCAGTCCTGAGCTACTTGCCGAGGAGCGCGCGCAGTGCCTTCTCGAGCTCCGGGAGGGCGTGGGCGAACCCGGACGACTGGAGCACGGCCGGCACGACCCGCTGGCTGTCGTTGAGGAGCGTGTCGGCCAGCTCGGCGCCGAGGACGAGCTTGGGGCCGAACGACGGCGTCGGGAGGAACGACGGGCGCTTCAGGACGCGACCGAGCGTCTTCGCCTGCTCGGCGTTGGTGACGGGGTTGGGCGCGGTCAGGTTCACTGGGCCGCGCACGTCAGTGGTGAGCAGGTGCTGGATGGCGCGGACCTCGTCCTCCAGCGTGATCCACGACACCCACTGCTTGCCGGAGCCCATGCGGCCGCCGACGCCCAGCTTGAACAGCGGCAGCAGCTTGGCCAGCGCCCCGCCCTTGGGCGACAGCACGATGCCGGTGCGCAGGAACGCCACGCGCGCGCCGGCGTCGACCGCCGGCTGGGCGGCCGCCTCCCACTGCACGCACAGGTCGGGGAGGAAGCCGTCGCCTGGACCCGCCTCCTCGGTGAGCACGTCGTCGCCGCGATCGCCGTAGAAGCCGATGGCCGAGCCGGAGAGCAGCACCGGCACGCCGGCGGCAGCCACCGCTCGGGCCACCACGTCGGTGCCGATCGTGCGCGACTCGAGGATCTTGCGCTTCTGCTCGTCGTCCCAGCGCTTCTCGGCGATGCCCTCGCCGGCCAGGTGCACGACGGCGTCGACGCCGGTGAGGTCGAGTCCGTCCATGCCGATCTCGTCCGGTCCGGACGGCGCCCGGCGCACGACGGGCCGGACCCGGTGCCCCTCGGCTCGCAGCGCGGTGGCCAGCGCTGATCCGATCAGTCCGCTCGAACCCGTGATGGCGATGTCCATGGTGTCCGCGAGAATGCCCCCTCATGGCCGACACGATGCAATCGCTGCTCGAGGCGCGGATCCGTGCCGCCGTCGCTGCGATCGCACCGGAGGCCACGCTGGCCGGCGCCGTCGTCACCACGGCGCGGGACCCCCAGCACGGCGACTACGCCACGCCCGTTGCCATGCAGCTGGCCAAGCAGCTGAAGCAGGCGCCGCTGGCGATCGCCGAGCAGCTGGCCGCCGCCCTCGACGTGACCGGCCTGGCCACCGACGTCACCGTCGCCGCCCCCGGGTTCGTCAACCTCCGGGTCGACCCTGCATGGCTGTCACGGCGCATCGGCGACCTGGTCGGCGACGAGCGCGCCGGCGTCGAGGTGGCGGCGACGAAGGGCCTCGTGGTCGTCGACTACTCGGCACCCAACATGGCGCGGCAGATGCACGTCGGCCACCTGCGCTCGACGATCATCGGCGACGCCTTGGCCCACGTGTACGAGCACCTCGGCCACCAGCTCGACCGGGTGAACCACATCGGTGACTACGGCGCCCAGTTCGGCGTGCTGCTCGCGCAGTTCGAGGACAGCCGCGCCGCCGACCCCACGTTCCAGGTCGTTGACCCAGACGCGTTCTACCGAGACGCCAACGCGCGCGCGAAGGACGACCCCGAGTTCTTCGAGCGGTCCCGTCAGCGCGTCGTGGGTCTGCAGTCGGGTGAGCTCGCGGCCCGGGCCGTCTGGCTCGAGTTCCTCGACTCGACGCGGCGGACCAACCAGCCGATCTACGACCTGCTCGGCATCCACGACCTCGAGGAGCGGGGCGAGTCGTTCTACGAGTCCATGCTGGCCAGCGTCGTCGACGAGCTCGAGGCGAAGGGGCTGCTGGTCGAGGATCGGGGCGCCAAGGTCGTGTTCGTCCCCGGCTTCACCAACCGCGACGGCGATCCCATGCCGCTGATCGTCGTGAACCAGCACGGTGGCTACGTGTACGGCACCACCGACCTCGCGGCGATCCGCCATCGCACGCAGGACCTGGGTGCCGATCGCATCCTCTACGTCGTCGACGCCGGGCAGAGCCAGCACCTGGAGATGGTGTTCGCCGTGGCCCGCATGGCCGGCTGGGTGCGCGACGACGTGCTCGTCGAGCACGTCGGCTTCGGGCTCGTGCTGGGCGAGGACGGCAAGCGGCTGCGGGCGCGGACGGGCGACAACCCGAAGCTGGCCGAGCTCCTGCAGGAGGGGATCGACCGGGCGCGTCAGTTCGTGGTCGCCCGCGCCGAGGAGCGGGGTCAGCCCGTCCCCGACGACGTCGAGCACGTCGCGCACGTCGTCGGCATCGGCGCGATCAAGTACGCCGACCTCAGCCAGAACCGGCAGAGCAACTACGAGTTCTCCTACGACCGCATGCTCAGCCTCAAGGGCAACACCGCGCCGTACCTCCAGTATGCGTACGCGCGCATGCGGTCGATCCTGCGCGACGCCGAGGTGGGCGGCGAGGTCGTCCTGACCGAGCCCGAGGAGCTCGAGCTGGCCAAGCTGCTGGCCGGCTTCCCGGACGCCATCGATCGCGTCATCACCGACCACCAGCCGAACCACCTGTGCGCCCACCTCTACGACGTGGCCCAGACGTTCAGCCGCTTCTACGAGGCGTGCCCCGTGCTCAAGGCCGACGAGCCCGTCCGCTCGTCCCGCCTGGCGCTGTGCGACGTCAGCGCCAACGTCCTGCGCAGCGGTCTTGCGCTGCTGGGCATCGACGTCCTCGAACGGATCTGAGGGGTCAGTCCTTCGTCGTCACCGAGAACAGGTGATCCTGCTGGTTCTCGTCGAGGTGGAACGGCACCGACGTGACCACGGTGTTGGGGCGGAACAGCAACCGAGCCTTGAGCATGAGTGCGCTCTGGTTGTGCAGCAGCTGCTGGTACCACTTGGTGAGCACGAACTCGGGCAGCACGACGGTGATGATGTCGTTCGTGTACTCCTCATCGATCTCGTCGAGGTAGGCCAGCACCGGACCGGTGAGCTCGCGGTACGGCGAGTACAGCGCCTGCAGCTCGACGTCGAGGTTGTACTCCTCCCACAGCGCCTGGATGCGGTCGGCCTCCTCGGCGCTCGTCACGACGGTGACGGCGATGAGGCGATCGGGGGCCAGCGACTTGGCGTAGGTGAGCGCGGCGAGCACGCCCTGGTGCACGCCGCCGACGGGCACGACGACGGTGTGCGTGTGCCGGCGCGGCTTGTAGCCCACCGGGACGGCGAGGCGGGTGGCGACCCGCACGTAGTGGCGCTTCACGCTCTTGAGCAGCACGACGATGACCGGGATCACGACGGCCGGGATCCACGCGCCGATCGTGAACTTCGACACCACCACGACGAGGGTGACGATGCCGGTGGCGACGGCGCCGACGGCGTTCACCGCCGCCTTGAGCTGCCAGCTCGCCTCCCGGTGCGTCCGGTGGTGCTGGACCATGCCCCACTGCGAGAGGGTGAAGCCGGTGAACACGCCCACCGCGTACAGCGGGATCAGTGCGGTGGTGATGCCGCCGAAGGCGACGACGAGCAGACCGGCGGCGCCGGCGAGGAGGAGGACGCCGTTCGAGAACACCAGGCGGTCGCCGCGGTTGGCCAGCTGCGTGGGCAGGTATCGGTCGTGGGCCAGGATCGACCCCATGCTCGGGAACGCGTTGTAGGCGGTGTTGGCGGCCAGGATCAGGATGGCGGCCGTCGACGCCTGCAGCACGTAGTACATGAAGCTGCCTCCGCCGAAGACGGCGCCCGCCATCTGCGAGAGGATCGTCTCGTCCTCTGACACCGTCGGCTGCAGGTGGTTGGCCAGCACCGAGATGCCGAAGAAGAACGCGGCGAGGATCACGCCCATCCACACCAACGTCTTGGCCGCGTTCTTCGATTCCGGCGGCTGGAACGCGGGGACGCCGTTGGAGATCGCCTCGATGCCGGACAGCGCCACCGCGCCGGACGAGAACGCACGCGCCAGGAGCAACACGGTGAGGCCGCTCAGGAGCTTGCCCTGCTCGGTCAGCTCGTCCAACGCATGCTGGTCCACGGGGAGGGCGTCGAGGTCACCCCAGATGCTGCGGGCCAGGCCGATCGTGAGCAGCGCCCCGAGTGCCAGCACGTACACGTAGGTCGGCACGGCGAAGACGCGACCCGACTCCTTCACGCCACGCAGGTTCATGACGGTGAGCAGGAGGATGAACCCGAGGCAGATGACCACGCGCTGGTCCCGCAGCTCGGGAAACGCCGAGGTGATGGCGGCGACGCCGGCGGACACCGACACGGCGACGGTGAGCACGTAGTCCACGAGCAGCGACGAGCCGGCCACCAGCGCCGGGATCTCGCCCAGGTTGTCGCGTGACACGACGTAGGAGCCGCCGCCCGAGGGATAGGCGAAGATCGTCTGCCGGTAGCTGGTGATGACGATGAACAGCAGCGCCATGACGACGAGCGAGATCGGGATCAGGTAGCCGAGCGAGGCCATCCCGATGTGAGGCACGAGGACGTGCAGGATCTCCTCGGTCGCGTAGGCGGTGGAGGAGATCGCGTCGGAGGCGAAGATCGCCAGCGCGATGACCTTGATGAGTCGTTGATGTCCCTCGTCGGCGGTCGCCAGCGGTCGACCCACCAGGACCCGCTTGAAGGTCGAGAGCACGAGCGCTCACGTTAGAGGTGGTGGAAGCGCGGGACGGTATGGTGCCCGGCCGTGCACGTCGTGATCGTCGGCTGTGGCCGGGTCGGCTCGTCCATCTCACGCCGCCTGCTCGACGACGGTCACTC
>DASUCO010000011.1:0-5027 GCA_036275955.1 Acidimicrobiales bacterium | reverse complement strand
ACCGACCCCGTGCTCATGCTCACCGGCCCCATCGACGCCACCGAGCGGCTGATGCAGCGCAACGACATGACCGTCGACCAGATCGACGTGTTCGAGGTCAACGAGGCGTTCGCGTCCGTCGTCCTGGCGTGGGCCAAGGAGTGCAACATCGACATGAGCAAGGCCAACCCCAACGGTGGCGCCATCGCCCTGGGCCACCCGCTGGGCGGCACCGGCGCCGTGCTCATCACCAAGGCGCTCTACGAGCTGCAGCGCACCGGCGGCCGCTACGGCCTGATCTCGATGTGCTGCGGCGGCGGTCTCGGCACCGGCACCCTCATCGAGCGCCTCTAGTTCGCTGTCACACCCCGTCCCTAGGTTGGGCGGGGTGCGCCGGCTCGGGCTGATCCTGGTCATCGCCCTCACCGCCTCGTGCGGTGGGGGCGGTGCCGCGTCCGGGGACCCGTCGATCGGCGTCGTCGGCCGGGTCGTCGACGGCGACACGATCCGCGTGCACATCGGGGGTGAGGAGACGGTGCGGCTCATCGGCATCGACACCCCGGAGTCGGTCGACCCCCGCTCCCCCGTCGAGTGCTTCGGCGTCGAGGCCAGCAAGCACCTGGAGGAGCTGCTGCCGGTGGGCACCAAGGTCCGCCTCGTGCGCGACGTCGAGGCGCGTGATCGGTACGACCGGCTGCTCGCGTACGTGTACCGCGCCGAGGACGACCTGTTCGTCAACCACCAGATGGCGCTGGACGGCTACGCCGACGTGCTCACGTTCCCGCCCAACGTCGCCCACGCGGCCGACTTCGTCGACGCCGTGCGCGAGGCCCGCGAGGCCGGCCGCGGCCTGTGGGGCGCCTGCTGAGTGCAACGGACGTCGCCGCTAGCGTCAACGGAGTGACCGAGCTCGCTGAGCGCCTTGGGTACCCCGGTGATGCGCGGCTGCTGATCCTCAACTGCGACGACCTCGGCTCGAGCCACTCGGCCAACGACGCCATCTACGACGCGCTGCGGGACGGCATCGCCACCAGCGCCACGCTCATGGTCCCGTGCCCGTGGTCGCGCGAGGCGGCCGCCCGCTACCGCGGCGAGGACGTGGGCGTGCACCTCACGCTCACCTCGGAGTGGGACCTCTACCGGTGGGGACCGATCACGCACGCGCCCTCGCTCCTCGACGGCGACGGCGGCTTCCCGCGCACCATCCAGGAGGTGTGGGATCACGCCGACCTGGACGAGACGCGCCGCGAGCTGCGCACCCAGGTCGAGCGGGCGATCCTGTGGGGCTTCGACGTCAGCCACCTCGACTCGCACATGGGCACCGTGCAGCTGCGCCCCGAGTTCTTCGACATCTACCTGGAGCTGGCCGTCGAGTTCCGGCTCCCGATGCGCATGCCCGGGCTGTCGGCGGAGCGCGCCATCGGCTTCCCCGGGCGCCGGCTGGCGGCCGAGGAGGGCGTCGTGTTCCCGGACTGGTTCGTGCACGTGCCGGGCGTCGGCTCGCGCAAGGCGCTGGAGAAGGTGCTCTACGACCTGCGACCGGGCGTCACCGAGGTGCTGGCCCACCCGGCCGTCGACACGGGCGAGCTGCGGGCGTCGCACCCCGACTGGGCCAACCGGGTCGACGACCACCAGCTGCTCACGCACGACATGGACATCCGCCACATGATCGAGCGGCTGGGCGTGAAGCTGATCGGCTTCCGGGAGCTGCGGGACCTCCAGCGGGAGTCGTGACCTTCGACATCCCGTCCACTCTGCGCAGGTCGCGGACGGCGGGAGGCGAGACGGACTGGCTCGATGCCCTGCCTGACCTCGTGCACGAGATGGCAATGCGGTGGTCGCTCTCGATCGGCCGCTCGTACGACACGTTCGGCATGAACGCGCTCGTCGTCGAGGCGACGACGGCGGACGGCACGGCGGCGGTGCTCAAGATCGCGCCGCCCACGGAGTCGGCGAAGCTGGCGAACGAGGCCACGGTGCTGCGCCTCGCCGACGGAGACGGCTGCGCCCTGCTGCTCGATGCCGACGTGGACCGCCGCGCCCTGCTCCTCGAGCGGCTGGGGCCGTCGATGTACGAGCTCGGCATCCCGCGTCGCGAGCGCCACGAGCTGCTGCTCGAGGCGGTGCGACGACTGTGGCGTCGCGTGGATCCAGACGTCGGCCTGCAGCGGGGCTCGGCATACGCCCAGTCGGTGATCGATCGCCTGCCGCAGGTGTGGGAGCAGAGCGACCGGGCGTGCTCCGAGCGCGTCCTCGCCGACGCGATCGCGTGTGCCGAGCGGCGTGCCGCCGCGCACGACGACGACCGCGCCGTCCTGTGCCACGGCGACCTGCACGAGCTGAACGCCCTGCGGGCCGCGGACGGGACGTTCAAGCTGGTCGACCCCGAGGGCGTGGTCGCCGAGCGGGAGTACGACCTCGGGGTGATCATGCGCAACGCGCCGGCTGACGACGACCTGCATGAGCGCGCCGACTGGCTGGCGGCGGTGACCGGCTGCGACCGCGCCGCCATCTGGGAGTGGGGCACGGCCGAACGGGTGCTGTCGGGCCTGTGGTGCCGCGTGGTCGACCACCAGCCCCACGGCGACCTGCAGCTCGCCGACGCGGAGCGTCTGGTCGTCTAGGCGGTCTGGAGCTGGGGGCGGATGCTGCCCCAGTACGCCACGAAGGCGACCGGCAGCACGCACATGACCGCGATCCACGTCGAGCGCGACTGCTCGGCCGCCGCCCACGCCGCGTCGGGCTGACGCAGCGCGTCGACCACGCTCACCGCCGTCCCGGCGATGGCGAGACCCATGACGACGGCGACGACCACCAGCACGCCTCGGACGCTACCGATCCTCGTTCTCGGTACCGCAACCGGCCGGATGTGGTCGGTTCCGGTGCCGAGAACCCGGGGGGGGTCAGGGCTTGGGCTTGGCCACGATGCGGAAGGTGCGGCCGATCTCGGCGCCGGCGGCCTTGGCGTAGAAGCCGACGGGGCCGATCCAGGCGATCTCGCACCGCTCGTAGCCGGCGACCTGGAGGTCCTCGAGGCAGGCAGCGAGCAGCGGGCCGCCGATGCCACCTCGCTGCCGGTCGGGGTCGACGCCGGTCGGGCCGAACCAGCCGGCCCGGTTCACCGAGTGAGCGGCGAAGCCGAGCAGGGCGCCCGACTCGTCGAACGCGGCGTGGCAGGCGCCGTGCTCGATCCCACGCGCCGCCTCCTTGCGCCACGCCGGCGCGAACGCGCGTCGGCACAGGTCGACGACCGCGTCGGCGTCGTCGTCGGCCGTGACGCGCCGGATGGTCACGCCGTCGGGCGGTGCGATGCGCACCGACGTCGGACACGACATGTTCAGCGCGGTGCCGACCTCGTGGAACCCGGCCGACTCGGCCAGCACCAGGCCGGCCGTCCACCGCAGGTCGATCCCGGGCCACAGGTACCAGGGCGGCGCGGCGCCGATCAGCACCGACGGGGCGCCGTGGTCGAACGCCCACGCCGTGGCGTCGTCGAGCAGTCGACGACCGCGTCCCTCGCACCGGGCGTCGGGATCCACCACGAGCAGCTGCACGGCGCCGACGCCGTGGCGAACCGTCGCGCTGACCGCGCCAACGTCGTCGCCGAGCACGACGGTCGGTCCCTCGTCGTCGTCCCAGCACACGCCGAGCAGGTCGTCGGCGGTCAGCCCCTCGCCGGGCAGCGCCCGCTCGACGAGGTCGGCCAGCTCCTCGGCGTTCACCCCGGCAGGGGGATGTCGGGCAGCAGGTCGTACAGCGCGGCCTGGTCGCCGGTGATCTTGACCTTGCCCTGCATGTAGGCGACGTCGACGCGCAGCGCGCCTGCGAGCAGCTGCTCGTAGACGCGCGGCTCGACGATGACGGTGAGCTCACCGTCGCCCGGCGCCTCGACCACGTGCTTGTCGGCGCCGACGACGTAGGTCAGGGAAGTCACGCGCGGTTGGCGAGATCCCGGATGCCGGCGAAGAGGTCGTCCTCCAGCTCGCCCTCGCCCCGCTCGGGCAGGTCGACCAGCGACCGGGCGAGCACGTAGTCGTCGTACGGGTGCACGTCGCGCATCGCCTCCGGCGGTAGACCGAACCAGAACTTCGACTCCGGATCGCTCGGGGTGCGGTGCGCGAGCAGCGCCTTGGTACGCACGTCCCAGTGCTCGTGGATGTTGATCTTCGTCGTGATGAGGTGGTCCTGGCTCGGACGGTCGAACCACTTCTCGTCGTAAGGCGACTCGAGGCCGAGCTCGATGAACTTCTCGTGCATCGCCACCATGCGGGCCCGCGACCAGGTCGAGTAGTACATCTTCAGCGGCTGCCACGGCTCGCCCAGCTCGGGGTACTGGTCGGGGTCACCGGCGGCGTCGAACGCGACGACGCTGATCTCGTGCACGCGCAGGTGGTCGGGGTGCGGGTAGCCGCGCTGATCGTCGCCGTAGGTGATGATCACGTGCGGCTTGTGCTGGCGGATGAGCGCCACCAGCTTGCCGACGGCCTCGTCGAGCGGCGCCTGAGCGAAGCACTCGGGATGGGCGTTGTGCTCGCTGTCGGGCATGCCCGAGTCGCGGTAGCCGAGGAGCTCGAGCACCTCGTAGCCGATGACGTCCACGGAGTCGCGCAGCTCCTGCATGCGCACCTTGGCGAGGTTGGCCTTGACCTCCTCGCTGTCCATGGCCGGGTTGAGGATGTCGCCCGCGGCGCCGTCGGTGCAGCAGACGAGCACGGTCTTCACGCCATCGGCGGCCAGCTGCGCCACCGTCGCCGCGCCCTTGGACGCTTCGTCGTCGGGATGGGCGTGCACCGAGAGCATGCAGAGGCGGTCGTCCATGAACCAGATGCTACGGCCCGTCCGTGACAGGCCGACTCTGCATCGATTCGGCCAAGTACGTTTGCCGACGAGATGGACCTGGAGTCGCCGGACACCTGGCGGTGGATCTGGCTGGCGGTGACGGCGCTGACCGCCGCGGCGGAGGCGGTGACGCCCATCGCGTTCGGGTTCCTTCCGCTGGCCATCGCCGCCGCACTGGCGTGCGTGCTCGCCTTTGCCGGCCTGAGCGT
>DASUCO010000010.1:0-8187 GCA_036275955.1 Acidimicrobiales bacterium | reverse complement strand
TCTTCTGGTTCCAGCTGTGTGAGGAGTCCTGATGATCGACGAAGCGGTCCTGCAGAAGTCGCTCGAGGAGCAGCTGCCGACCCAGCGCTGGTTCGGCGCGTCCAAGGTGACGGCGCTCGAGTCGGCCCGCGAGCTCGAGGGGAAGCTCATCCAGGCCATCGTCCGCGGCGACGACGGCGCTCGCTACCAGGCGATCGTCGGCGTCCTCGACGACGGCAGCATCGTCGACGCCACCAGCGACCAGGCGCTGTCCCTGGCGCTGTTCCGCCAGGCCATGCCCGACGAAGAGGTCTCGAAGGTGCGGCCGCTCGGCGCCGAGCAGACCAACACCTCGCTCGTGTTCGACGAGCGGCTGGTGCTCAAGGTCTTCCGGCGGCTGAGCGACGGACCCAACCCCGACGTCGACGTGACCAAGGCGCTGGCCGACATCGGCTTCGAGCACGTGATCGCACCGGTCGGCCTCTGGCGGGATGGCGACGACTACGCGGTGGTCAACGAGCTGCTGGCGTCCTCGGTCGACGGCTGGCAGCTGGCGCTCACGTCGCTGCGCGACCTGTACGACCGGCGCTGCCCGCCGTCGGAGGCGCCGGGCGACTTCGGCTTCGAGGCCGAGCGCCTCGGCCGCGTCACCGCCGAGCTCCATGTGGCGATGGGCGACGCGTTCGGCACCTCTGCGGCGGACATCGACGCGTGGATCGGGGACATGGAGGCACAGCTGGCGCGCGTCGACCTGCCGTCGAAGACGGCCAAGCAGGCGCGCTCGGTGTACCAGTCCCTCCGCGACGTCGAGCCCGGTCCTGCCATCCGGGTCCACGGCGACTACCACCTGGGCCAGACGCTGAGCGCGGATGCCGGGTGGTTCGTCCTCGACTTCGAGGGCGAGCCGGCGCGCCCGCTGGAGGAGCGCAGCCGCCCGTCGTCGCCCATGCAGGACGTCGCCGGGATGCTCCGCTCCCTCGGCTACGCCGCCCAGGTCGCGCTCCGTGAGATCGGCGCCACGGAGGACGAGGACCTGCAGCGCCTGGGCGGCGAGTGGGAGCGCCACAACGTCGAGCGGTTCCTGGCCGGATACGACGGGTACGCGGAGATCGACCGCGTGCTGCCGCCAACGGAGGCGCGACACGTGGTGCGGCGGGCCTTCGAGCTCGACAAGGCGGTGTACGAGATCGCCTACGAGGAGGGGCATCGACCGGACTGGGTCGAGATCCCGATGGCCGCCGTGCACCGGATCCTGGGAGAGGTGGCCTGATGGGCGCAGCGGAGAAGCTGAAGACGGACCCGACGGCGGGGGAGATCGAGCGCATCGTCACCGGCACCCACGCCGACCCGCACAGCGTGCTCGGCGCGCACGCGGACGGACGCGGGAAGATCATCGTCCGGGTCTGGCGCCCGGAGGCGACCGCCGTGACCGTGCTGATCGAGGATCGGACGCTCCCGGCCAAGCAGGTCCACGAGGCCGGCCTGTGGGCCGTCGAGCTCAAGGCCAACGACGTGCCGGCGTACCGGTTGCGCGTGCAGTACGGCGACGCCGTCTACGAGCTGGACGACCCGTACCGCTTCTGGCCCACGCTCGGCGACCTCGACATCCACCTCTTCGCCGAGGGGCGTCACGAGCAGCTGTGGCGTGCGCTCGGTGCCCGGCCGATGACGCACCAGGGCGTGGCCGGCACCGCGTTCTCGGTGTGGGCCCCGAACGCTCGCGCCGTGCGCGTCGTCGGTGACTTCACGTCGTGGGACGGCCGCCTGCACCCGATGCGCATGCTCGGCTCGAGCGGCATCTGGGAGCTGTTCGTGCCGGGCATCGGCCCCGGCCGGCTCTACAAGTACGAGATCGTCGACGCCAACGGCGCCCTGCGGCTCAAGGCCGACCCGATGGCGCGCGCCACCGAGGCGCCACCCGGTCAGGCCAGCATCGTGGCCGGCTCCGAGTACGAGTGGCAGGACGCCGAGTGGCTCGATCGCCGAGCGAAGACCGACCTCGTGCGCCAGCCGATGACGACCTACGAGGTGCACCTCGGCTCGTGGCGCACGGTGCCCGAGGAGGGCGACCGCCCGCTCACCTACAACGAGCTGGCGACGCAGCTGGTCGACTACGTGGCGGACATGGGCTTCACCCACGTCGAGCTGTTGCCGGTGACCGAGCACCCGTACACGCCGTCATGGGGCTACCAGGTGTCGTCGTACTTCGCGCCGACGGCGCGCTACGGCACGCCCGACGACTTCCGTCGACTGGTCGACGCGTTCCACCGGCGCGGCATCGGCGTCATCCTCGACTGGGTGCCCGCGCACTTCCCCAAGGACGACTGGGCGCTGGCCCGCTTCGACGGCACCGCGCTGTACGAGCACGCCGACCCGCGGCAGGGCGAGCACGCCGACTGGGGCACGTACATCTTCAACTTCGGGCGCAACGAGGTCCGGAACTTCCTCATGGCCAGCGCGCTGTACTGGCTCGAGGAGATGCACGTCGACGGTGTGCGCGTCGACGCCGTGGCGTCGATGCTCTACCTCGACTACTCGCGTGAGGCGGGGGAGTGGGTGCCGAACGAGTTCGGCGGTCGGGAGAACCTGGAGGCGGTGTCGTTCCTCAAGGAGGCGACGACCGTCATCCACGGGAAGCTCCCGGGCTCGGTCACCATCGCCGAGGAGTCGACGGCGTGGCCGGCCGTGTCACGCCCGACCTACGTCGGCGGCCTCGGCTTCAGCCACAAGTGGAACATGGGCTGGATGCACGACACGCTCGAGTACTTCCAGCACGATCCGATCCATCGCCGGTTCCACCACCACCAGCTGACGTTCGGGCTCATCTACGCGTTCAGCGAGAACTTCGTGCTGCCGCTGTCGCACGACGAGGTCGTGCACGGCAAGGGGTCGCTGCTGAACAAGATGCCGGGCGACCGGTGGCAGCAGCGGGCCAACCTGCGAGCGCTCTACGCGTGGATGTGGGCCCATCCCGGCAAGAAGCTGCTCTTCATGGGCGGCGAGATCGCCGCCGACCGCGAGTGGTCTGAGGCGCGCAGCCTCGACTGGCACCTGGCCGAGACGCCGGAGCACGGCGCGTTCCAGCAGCTGCTTCGCGAGCTGAACCGCCTGCACCGCGAGGAGCCGGCGCTGTGGTCGGGCGACTTCGTGCCCGAGGGCTTCGCCTGGATCGACGCCAATGACGCCGACCAGTCGTGCTACTCGTTCCTCCGCAAGCCGGTGGGGGAGCCGGGCCGCCCGGTGGCGTGCGTGGCCAACCTGACGCCGGTGCCGCGGTACGGCTACCGCATCGGCCTTCCGTCGGCCGGCCGCTGGCAGGTCCTGCTCAACACCGATGCCGCCATCTACGCCGGCAGCGGCGTCGACGTCGGTCCCGTCCTCGAGACCGAGGACCACGAGTGGCACGGCCAGCCGCACTCGGCCGTGCTCACCCTCCCGCCCCTCGGCGTCGTCTACCTCGCCCCCACCGACTGATCGAGAAACGAGGTTCACGCCTCCCATCGTCGACGACCCGTGCAACCTTCTGCGGGTGTCGTGCGACAGGAGGGTGTGATCACGGAGGCGCGGTTCGAGACGCTCTACCGCGAGCAGCGGTCGTCGCTCGTGCGGTTGGCGCACCTCATGACGGGGTCCCCGGCCGTGGCCGAGGAGCTTGCGCAGGAGGCGCTGCTGGCGACCCAGCAGCGATGGGAGCACCTCGACAACCCGGGCGGCTACGCACGTCGGGCGCTGGTCAACCTGTGTCGCTCGCACCAGCGGCGACGCATCCTCGAGCGCCGACACGCGACCGTCCCGCTCGCGCACGCGCTGCCGCCGGAGATCGACGAGACGTGGCAGGCGATCCGGCGGCTCACGCCCGACCAGCGGGCGGTGATCGTCCTTCGCTTCTACGACGACCAGACCTTCGAGCAGATCGCCGATCTGCTCGACAAGCCCGTCGGGACGGTCAAGTCCCTGCAGCACCGTGCGCTCGCACGCCTGAAGGAGGTGCTCGCATGACTGATCTCGAGCTCGAGGAGCGCGTGCGTGCCGCGCTGCGCGCCGTCGCGGACGCCACCCCCACGGAGGTGGTCGTCCGAGCGCACAGCCGGCGAACGCCGCGTCTGCTGCTCATCGCCGCGCTCGTCGCTGTGGCCGGCATCGCCGCGTCGATCGTGGTCGCCGTCGAGCGCGACGACCAGCCGACCGCCGTCACCGACCAACCGGCGGGGCCGGCCGCGGTGGCATCGCCGCTGCCCACGGGGTTCGACGTGAACACCGCCAACCCGTTCTTCTCGGCGGAGGGTCAGGCCGAGAACGTCGTCGAGGCGTACCTGCGCGACCGCTTTCCCGACTACCCGAGCCCGGGGGTGTCGATGGAGGCGCCGGCCGAGGAGGGGCTGGTCACCCGCGTGCGCTGGTCGACCGGCAGCGAGACCGAGGGCGAGCTCGCATCCGGCGACGTCTTCCTGCGCCAGGTCGACGGGGCGTGGGGGGTCGTCGCCACCACGACCGACGACCTCGACCTGTCCGACCTCGCCTACGACGGTGACCGCGTCATCGGCACCGTGACCTCCACGAGCGACGAGAGCCTGTTCGTCGAGGTGCGCGACTGGCGGGGCGACTTCGTCCGCCAGCAGCCGGAGCGCTTCGGTGGTGAGGTCGGCCAGCTCGACGTCGACGTGGCCAACCGTCTCGCGCCGACGACCGTTCGGATCCTGCAGGTCGGCGGCACCGTGCTCTCGATCGCCGAGGTCCGGTTCGACCCGTCACCCCTGCCTGCACATCGCGACTTCGAGCGCTGCGTCACCGACCACACCACTCGCGAGAAGGAGCCGACGCCCGACATCCTCGGTCGGCTCTGCTCCGATGCTCTCGACGGCGACGTCATCGGCTCGGGCGCTGGCGGGGGTCCGGCCTGGGAGCTCATCGCCACCGACGAACCCTCAGGGCACTGGGTGACGCTGCGGGCGCGTGATCAGATCGGCACCTACCGCATCAGCGCCGACGGCGACTTCGACTCGCTCTTCCTCCAGCTCGGCCCGTGCTGCTCCTTCGCCGGCCACGTCGTGGTCGCCGGCACGCTCCGGCCGGGCACGACCGGGATGCGGGTCACCCTCGGCGACGGCACCGCCATCGCTGCTGAAGGCTTCGAGGACCCGAGCACCGGCGCCGTCCACTCGATCGCACTCGTCCCGCTCCGCCTCATCGCCGACGACGCCACCGCGCGCGTCGAGGTCCGCCTCGCCGACGGCACCTTCGAGGACGCAGGTCTCGACCTCAACCTCGCCATCCTCGGCGGCTGACGCGCCTCATGGCGTTCTCCTTCGTTCTGCGAGAGGGAACGCCATGAGAGACCGGCGCTAGGACTCCCAGAACAGCTCGATCTCGGTGCCGTCGGGGTCCCAGCACCGGAAGGTGACGTAGTCCTCGCCCGGTCGGAGGTCCTGGAGATCGCCCACGCGCACGCCGGCGCGGTCGAGATCGCCGTGCATGGCCAGGACGGCGTCGGCGTCGGCCAGCTGGAACCCGATGTGGAAGCCATCGGGGAGCGGCTGATGGCGCTCGGCCGGGACGAGCGCCAGGAGGAAGCCGTCGTCGTTGCGGACGAAGAAGCCGCCCTCGGCCTCGAACGCGGGGCGGAAGCCGAAGTGCGCCTCGTAGAAGTCACGGCAGGCCACGGCGTCGCGTACGCGCAGGTTGAGGTGGTTCAGGTCCATCTTTGAAATCTCTTGCTTGATTTCCGCTTCATATGTGCCGATACGGGTAGTGCAACGCCTGAGGGACGCCCCGACGAACGCTGGCCCGACGCCTCTCCGCATCGTTTCACGAAGGAGTGGCATGTCCATCAGCACCAGACGATCGATCCAGCTCGCAGCCCCGGCGGCCATCGCCGCCCTGTTCATCTCGATGGTGCTCCCCGCGCCGGCCGGCGCCGCCCAGGCGCGCGTCGGCCTCGGCACCGCCACCAGCTTCGCCGTGCTCGCCGGCTCCGGCATCACCAACGCCGTCCCCGGCACCGTCATCACCGGCGACATCGGCTCCTTCCCCACTCCCGCGATCACCGACGTCGGCGTCATGACGCTCAACGGCACCAACCACGCCGGCGACACCGTGACGCAGGGCGCCAAGAACGACCTGCAGGCCGCGTTCAACGACGCGTCCGGCCGCTCGCCCGAGGTTGCCCAGGACGCCGAGCTCGGCGGCGAGACCAAGACGCCCGGTGTCTACAGCGGACCCACCCTCGGGCTGACCGGAACGGTCACGCTCGACTTCGGCAGCGACGTCGATGCGGTCTTCGTGTTCGAAGCGGCATCCACGCTCATCACCGCGGCTGGGTCCAGCGTCGTCATGATCGGCTCGGCGGCCGATGCCTGTCGCGTCGTCTGGGTCGTCGGCAGCTCGGCGACCTTCGGAGCCAACTCGAGCTTCGCCGGTGATGCCCTCGTGCACACCTCGATCACGGCGAACACCGGCGCCAGCTTCAACGGTCGCCTGCTCGCCCTCAACGGTGCGGTCACCCTGCTCGACAACACGATCGACCGCGGCAGCTGCTCCGTCCCGGCAGCCGTGACGACGACGTCGACGACCTCGACGACGTCCACGACCTCGACCACCGTCGCACCGACCACCACCACGACGGCCGTGACGACCACCACGTCGACGACGGCCGTTGCGTCGCCGGTGGCCATCGTCGGGGTGCCGACCCCGCCGTCCGGTGTCGACCTGCAGGTGGCGGCACCGCCCCCCACGCCGACCGGTCAGCCAGAGCTCCCGCGCACGGGCGCCGGCACACTGCCGCTCGCCGTCCTCGGTGTCGCCCTCGTGCTCGTCGGCGTCGCCACCGTGCGGCTCGGGTCGCGAGCGCCCCGCGCCGGGTGAGCCTCAGCGACAGCCGAAGGATCGTTCCAGGTTGACGTCGGTGGCGTGCTGCATCATGGGATGGTGACCCAGGTCGCCCTCGTCGTGCACGGGCACTTCTACCAACCGCCCCGGGAGAACCCCTGGACCGAGCGGGTGCCGGTGGAGCCGTCGGCGGCGCCGTTCCACGACTGGAACGAGCGGGTCACCGCCGAGTGCTACCGGCCCAACGGCTGGGCCCGCATCGTCGACGAGCACGAGCGTGTCGTCGCCCTGGAGAACAACTTCGCCAACCTCTCCTTCAACGTCGGCCCGACGCTGGCGGCCTGGCTGGCCGAGCACGACCGCCCGGTGCTCGACCAGATGGTCGCCGGCGACGGTGCCGGCGGGGGCGGCATCGCCCAGGCCTACAACCACCTGATCCTGCCGCTGGCCAACGACCGCGACATCCGCACGCAGGTGCGGTGGGGTCTGGCCGACTTCGAGCACCGCTTCGGACGCGCGGCGGAAGGCATGTGGCTCCCGGAGACGGCGGTGAACGACCGCGTGCTGCGCATCCTGGCCGAGGAGGGCGTGCGCTTCACCGTGCTGGCACCGAGCCAGGCCCGCCGCGTGCGCCCGATGCACGACGGTCGCCTGCTCGGGTCGGACGAGCCGTGGAGCGACGTCGACGGCGCGTCGCTCGACACCCGCCACGCGTACCGGTGGTGCGATCCCGACGACGAGTCGCTCGGCATCGACCTCGTGTTCTACGACGGTGCGCTCTCGCACGATGTGGCGTTCGGCATGCGCACCACCTCGGCCCAGGTGCTCATCGGGCGCGTGCTGGGTGCGGCGGACGGCGGCGGGCTCGTGTGCATCGCCGCCGACGGCGAGACGTTCGGCCACCACCACCACTTCGCCGAGCGGGCGCTGGCGTACGCGCTGCCGGTCGAGGCACCGCGCCGCGGCGTC
Source organism: Acidimicrobiales bacterium (assembly GCA_036275955.1). Taxonomy (GTDB): domain Bacteria; phylum Actinomycetota; class Acidimicrobiia; order Acidimicrobiales; family CADCSY01; genus DATLFP01. The sequence continues at coordinate 414 of DASUCO010000010.1, read as the reverse complement.
ACCGTGACGACGATCGGCGCCTACCTGGACGCCCACCCGCCCGTCTGGCAGGCCGAGGTGCACGAGAGCGCGTGGTCCTGCGTGCACGGCGTGGACCGGTGGCGCCGCGACTGCGGCTGCTCGACCGGTGGTGCGCCCGGTGCCCAACAGCGGTGGCGGGAGCCGCTCCGGGAGGCGCTGGACGTGCTGCGCGACGTCGGCATCGAGGTGTTCGAGCGCCGCGCCCCCGACGTCCTGGCCGACCCGTGGGCGGCCCGGGACGACTACATCGACGTCGTGCTCGGCACCACGAGCATCGAGGACTTCGCCGAGCGCCACGTCACGGGCGATCTCGTCGAGGCGCTCACGCTCCTCGAGCAGCAGCGCCACGCGCTGCTCATGTACACGTCGTGCGCGTGGTTCTTCTGGGACCTG
>DASUCO010000009.1:0-11846 GCA_036275955.1 Acidimicrobiales bacterium | reverse complement strand
CTCCCCGCATCGAGACGCTGCGCGACCGGCTGCCGAAGGTGAAGGGCTGGCTGTGGGTCGACGACGGCTCCGGCCCGTGCCCGGCGTGGGCCGCGCCGTACGAGGACATGGCCAGCGCGGCGGTCGATCGGCAGCGGGCGCCGTGGGGTCGCGACGGAGACCACCTCTACATGCTCTACACCGGCGGCACCACCGGCATGCCCAAGGGCGTGATGTGGCGCCAGGACGATCTGATCATGCTGCTGGCCAGCCAGCTCGGCGCCGGCTTCCCCGAGGAGCCGGACTACGAGGCGGTGCGGGCGATGCGCACCGCGCCCGGCGCCATCGCGCTGCCCGCGTGCCCGCTCATGCACGGCACTGGCGCGCTCATCTCGATGGTGACGTTGAGCCAGGCCGGTTGCGTCGTCCTCCTCACCGAGCGCAACTACGACCCGGTCGAGCTGCTCGACACCGTGCAGCGCGAGAACGCGAACCTCGTCGTGATCGTCGGCGACGCGTTCGCCAAGCCCATGCTGCGCGCCCTCGACGCCGATCCGGATCGCTGGGACCTGTCCAGCGTGTTCGCCATGACGTCGTCGGGCGTGATGTGGAGCGAGGAGACCAAGCAGGGACTGCTGCGCCACCACCCGGCGATGATGCTCATGGACGGCTTCTCCTCCTCCGAGGCGCTCGGGATGGGCTCGTCGGTCTCCGGCGGCGGGAGCACGGCCGAGACGGCGAAGTTCCAGCTCGGTCCCAACGCGCGAGTGATCACCGAGGCCGGCACGTTCGTCGAGCCCGGCTCGGGCGAGATCGGCATGGTGGGCGTCGGCGGGCGCGTGCCGCTCGGCTACTACAAGGACGAGGAGAAGAGCGCCCGCACGTTCAAGGTGATCGACGGCGTTCGCTACTCGATCCCCGGCGACTTCGCCACGGTCGAGGCAGACGGCACCATCCGGCTGCTCGGCCGCGGGTCGGTGTGCATCAACACCGGTGGCGAGAAGGTCTTCCCCGAGGAGGTCGAGGAGGCGCTCAAGACCCACCCGGCGGTACGTGACGCCGTGGTGGTCGGCGTCCCAGACGAGAAGTGGGGCGAGGCCATCACCGCGATGGTGGAGCTGGCCACCGGGGACCGGCTCGACGAGGGTGCACTGATCGCCCACGTGAAGCAGCGGATCGCCGCGTTCAAGGCGCCCAAGCACGTGTTGCTCGTCGACACCGTGGGCCGGGCGCCGAACGGCAAGGTCGACTACAAGCGCTGCCGTGCCGAGGCGGCCGATCGGGTGGGCGTCGCGAGAGCGTGATGGCGGAGGAGCGGGTCCCCGCTGCGTGGTCCGACGAGCTGGGGGCGGATCACCGACCGCTGACGCTCCTGCTGCTGCTCCTGGCCGGCGGCGACCCCGTGCCCGCGGGCCGGGCGGCGCGGCTCGCGGCGCTGACGGGTATCGACGCTGCCGCGTGGCAATCCTGCCTCGTGGGTTGCGGTCGACGCGGACTCGTGTCGGTGGTGACGAGGGCTGATGGTGACTGGCTGGTGGGAACACCTGAGAGCCGCCGCATGCACGGCCACGTCGCCGGTCGCTTCGCCGTCGCCCGGGCGGGCGACATGGCCGGCCAGCAGTGGGACGGCCGCTGGCGCCTCGTGGCGTTCCAGGACGCGAACGGTGCCGCCGCGATCGACGCGAGGCAGTCGCTCGTCGAGCTCGGTGGCGCCTTCCTCAACGAGCACGTCATCGTCCTGACCCGTGACTGGCCGGCCCAGCTCCGGCTGCCAGCGCAGACAGCGATCGCCCGGGCGGACCACCTCGTGATCGGGAGCACGACGACGCCCCGTGAGGTGGCGGCCAGGTTGTGGCCGATCGACGATGTGGCCGCCGGCTATCGCGCGTTCTGCGATCGATGGAGCGGTGGCAACCCGCGACGGGACGCCGCCCGTTCGCCGAGCTCCGCGGCGGCCGATGCGCTCGAGCTGCTGGCAACCTTCTGGCGGTGCTTCGCGCGTGACCCTGTCCTTCCGCCGGAGCTCCTCTCGCGACCGTGGCCCGGCCGCCAGGCAAGGAACCTCCTGGCGATGTCGTTTCGCGGCCTCAACATGCACAGCTCTGATCGCTCCGTCGCGGCGGCGCTCCGAATGATCTCCGATGCGCTCGAACCCGCCGTCGGCTGACGGATCTCGCGGCGGTCGATGACGCGGCGGTGCGAAGCCGAGGCGCTCGAGCGCGAGGGGATCACGCGCCGAGGGCGAGCTCCGACCACGGCCGGTCGGTCATGGGCGCGCCGGTGGCGACGGCGGTGAGCATCGGCGAGTAGCGCGAGCCGTCGCCGAACAGGTCGAAGTCGGGGGCCAGCACCGCGGCCAGGCCGTCGAAGTAGAGGATCTGCTTGAACAGCAGGACCATCGAAGCCGGCAGCGGCACCCCGTGTGCACTCGCCGTCTCCAGCGCCTCGCGCAGCAGTGGCCCCATCTTCATGTCGCTGAGCGAGCCGGTGATGTGGCGGCCGGCGACCTCGGCGAGCGCGGCCCCCGCTTCGGGCGGGGCGTGCGCCATCTCGGGCAGCATCGCCATGCCGAGGCCGAGCATCTCGAAGCGGCCGGTGAAGATGCCATCGAGCATCACCGCGCAGGCCTTCTGCTGGTCGGGCGTGACGCGCCCGACGATGCCGAAGTCGACGAGCACTGGCTGGCCGTCGTCGCCGACCATCACGTTGCCCCCGTGGCCGTCGGCGTGGAAGCGGCCGAGCACGAACGCGGACTCGAGCAGGCTCCCCAGCACCCGCCGGAGGATGTCGTCGGGTCGACCGCCCTTGGCGGCGACGATGGCGGGGTCGCGCACCGGCACGGCGTCGACCCACTCCATCACGAGCACCCGCGGGCCCGAGAGCCGCTCGATCGTCCGCGGCACCCGGATGCCCCACGACGTCATGAGGGGTGTGAGCAGCGCCATGTTCTCGAGCTCCCGCCGGAAGTCGAGCTCCTCCTCGAGACCGACGGCGAGGTCGTCGATCGCTTCCACGATGCGAAGGGCGTCGAGCTGGGGGCGGACCCGCACCGCCGACGACGCGACCCGTCGCAGCAGGCGGAGGTCGGCCTCGAGGCTGTCGACGATGCGGTCGCGCTGGATCTTCACCGCCACGTGCTGCCCGTCGGCGAGGCGGGCTGCGTGCACCTGGGCCACGCTTCCTGCTGCCACCGGCATGAGGGAGAAGTCGAGGAAGTCGGTGCGCCACGACGCCAGCTCGGAGTCGAGCACCGCCGTGGTGGCCTCGGGCGACTGGGGAGCGACGCCGTCGTGCAGCCCCTTGAGGGCGTCGACGACCGCCGGGGGGAACGAGCCGGGACTGGCGGCCACGAGCTGGCCGACCTTCACCCACGACGGCCCGAGCTCCTCGATCGCACGACGGAGTCCGTCGAGCCGGTCCCGCCGCCGCCAGCCGCTGCGCGCTGCGTGCCGGGCCGACACCGAGCCGACGCGGAGCACGCGTCGGAACAGGGCGCGGCGGGGCAGCGGCACTGCTCGACCGAACATGAGGGGCAGCGTAAGCCCACCGTGCGACAGGAGACGAGTCGCGTCACGTGCTGAACGGCGGGTCGGCCGTCAGGCGCCGACATGCCGTACGCCATGGCGCCCCGGTTGTTGTCGAGCGGTGGGCCATGCGAAACGGGCTGACGGGCCGCTCGCCGGGGTCCGGAAGCGGAACGGGCCGAGAGCCAGTCCGCTTCGCGGCAAGTGATGCGCTTGTTGACACATGTGATGCTTTGCGATAGTTGTGTCGTTTGGTTAGTGGGTGCTCACTTACCTCTCGATCAAGAGAACACGCAAAGGCGTACGCCTCAGCCCGTCCGCCGCTGACCGAGGAGGACAACCGTGAACGAAGGCCGAACGCCGCTCGCCGTGGACCGAGAGGCGTTGCGCGAGCGGTACCGGCTCGAGCGCGACAAGCGGCTGCGCCCTGACGGCAACGACCAGTACCAGCGTCTCACCGGTCGGTTCGCCGCCTACGCCGCCGACCCGTACATGCCGGTACAGCCGCGAGACCCGGTGACCGACGACGTCACCGTCGCCGTCATCGGCGGTGGGTTCGCGGGGCTGCTGACCGGTGCCCGCCTCGTCGAGGCGGGCGTCGACGGCGTCCGCATCATCGACAAGGGCGGCGACTTCGGTGGGACGTGGTACTGGAACCGGTACCCGGGCGCGCAGTGCGACACCGCGTCGATGGTCTACATGCCGCTCCTCGAGGAGACGGACCACATGCCGACCGAGAAGTACGCGCACGGGCCCGAGATCCGCGAGCACTGCCAGCGGATCGGCAAGCACTTCGGGCTCTACGACGAGGCGCTCTTCCACACCGAGGTCACTGCGCTGGAGTGGGACGACGAACGGGCCCGGTGGCGGGTGCGCACCAACCGGGGTGACGACTTCACCGCCCGCTTCGTGTCGATGGGCATCGGGCCCCTGCACGTGCCGAAGCTGCCCGGCATCCCCGGGATCGATGAGTTCGAGGGCCACGCCTTCCACACCAGCCGGTGGGACTACGCGTACACCGGCGGCGATCCCTCGGGCGCGCCGATGACGGGCCTGGCCGACAAGCGGGTGGCGATCATCGGGACCGGCGCGACGGCGATCCAGTGCATCCCACACCTGGCACGTGACGCCGGCAGCCTGTACGTGTTCCAGCGCACGCCGTCATCGGTCGATGTTCGGGACAACCATCCGATCGACCCCGAGTGGTTCGCGAGCATCGCCACGCCCGGCTGGCAGCAGCGGTGGCTGGAGAACTTCACGATGAACCAGGGGGGCGGCATCGCCGCCGAGGATCTCGTGATGGACGGCTGGACGGATCTGGCCCGCCGCATCCTGACCAAGATCTCGAACCTCCAGGGGGACATCTCGCCCGAGCGGATCGCGGAGGCAATCGAGGAGTCCGACCACGAGAAGATGGAGGAGATCCGCGCCCGCGTCGACGCCGTCGTGGAGGATCCCGACACGGCGCAGAAGCTCAAGGCGTGGTACCGGCAGCTGTGCAAGCGGCCGTGCTTCCACGACGAGTACCTGCCGTCCTACAACCGGCCCACCGTCACCCTCGTCGACACCGATGGCAAGGGTGTCGAGCGGATCACCCACAGGGGCGTCGTCGCCAACGGCACCGAGTACGAGGTCGACTGCATCATCTACGCATCGGGCTTCGAGGTCGGGACCGAGTTCTCCCGGCGGGCTGGCAACGATCCGATCGGGCAGGGCGACCGCCGCCTGTCGGACCACTGGGCCGGGGGGATGCGAACGCTGCACGGCATGCAGGTGCAGGGCTTCCCGAACCTGTTCCTCACCCAGCTCGGCCACGGGCCGAACCTGGTCTCGAACGTGCCGCACAACTTCACCGAGATCTCGCGGACCGTCGCCGCGGTCGTCGCCCATGCCACCGGCGCGGGCCATGACGTCGTCGAGGTCACGCCAGAAGCCGAGGACGCCTGGATGGCGATGATCTCCGACGGCGCCATGGGCGCGTTCGGGGCCGCAGTGGGCTCGGCCGACTGCACGCCTGGCTACTACAACAACGAGGGCCAGCCGGGGGCTGGCTTCGCGAGCGAGATGGCCAAGGGCCACCCCGGCGGCCCGATGGCGTTCTTCGAGCACCTCCGGCGCTGGTGCGAGACGGGGTTCGACGGTCTGCAGTTCCGGCGACGGGAGCGGACCTTCGGCCCTGTTGACACAGAGCACAGAAACCTGACACACGTCGCAAACGGTGAGTGATTGCTCACTCACCTACGAGGAAGGGGAGTTCATGCACCTCGACGTCAACGGCACGCGCCTGCATGTCAGCGAGGAGGGGAGCGGGCACGCGGTGCTGTTCCTGCACGGCATGGGATGCGACGGCACCGACTGGCAACCGCAGGTCGACGCCTTCGCCGCCCGATACCGGTGCATCACCATCGACCACCGCGGCCACGGCCGCTCCGATCGCGAGGTCGGCGAGGGGTACTCGATCGCCGGGTTCGCCGCCGACGCGCTCGGCGTGCTCGACCACCTCGGCGTCGACCGGGCGCACGTCGTCGGGCTGTCGATGGGCGGGATGATCGCCCAGCAGCTCGCCGTCACCGAGCCCGACCGTGTCTGCACGTTGAGCCTGCTCGACACCTTTGCCCGGCCGGGCGCCATGGGCGAGGGCATGGGAGCCATGGCTGACCAGGTGGAGGCCGGCGGCCTCGACGCGCTGGCGGCCGGGTTCCAGGCGATGGTGTTCGCGGCGGCGACGATCGGCTCCAAGCCGGACCTCCTCGAGCGCTTCGACGCTCAGTTCCGCGGCAACACGCCCGCGTGCCTGGCCTGGGACATGCGGGCCATCGCCGCCCTCGACGTCTACGACGAACTCGGATCGATCACGGCGCCGACGGTCGTGCTGTGCGGCGCCGAAGACAACTTGACCCCGATGGCCCAGGCCGAGGAGCTGGCCGCCGCCATCCCGGGTGCGACGCTCGAGATCGTTCCCGACGCCGGCCACTTCTCGAACATCGAGAACCCCGACTTCGTGAACCAGGTCCTCGCCAAGCAGCTCGAGCAGCCGTGCCAGCATGGCGGGGCAGCATGAGCGCCCGCCTCGACGGCAAGGTGGCCTTGGTCACCGGCGCCGCCCGTGGCCAGGGCGAGGCGCACGTACGGCGCTTCGTTGCAGAAGGCGCGAAGGTCGTCGCCACCGATGTGCTCAGCGACGAGGGCGAGGCGCTCGCGGCTGCGCTCGGTGAGGACGTCCTCTTCGAGCCCCATGACGTTGCCGACGAGTCACAGTGGGCGACGGTCGTGAAGCGGGCCGAAGGGGCCTTCGGGGGCATCGACGTGCTCGTGAACAACGCCGGGATCGCCCGGATGGCGCCGCTGATGGAGATGACCACGGACGACTACCTCGACGTCATCAAGGTCAACCAGATCGGCGTGTTCTTCGGCATGCGGGCGGTCGCCCCCGTCATGCAGCGCCGCGGCGGCGGGTCCATCATCAACATCTCGTCGGTCGACGGCATGGCGGGCATGGCCAACGTCATCGGCTACGTGGCGTCAAAGTTCGCGGTGCGCGGCATGACCAAGACCGCCGCCGTCGAGCTCGGCTCCCTGGGCATCCGCGTCAACTCGGTGCACCCCGGCGGCGTCGACACACCGATGATCCGTCCGCCCGGGTTCGAAGAGGTCGACTACGACGCCATGTTCGCCCGCTTGCCGATCCCGCGCTGCGGGACGCCCGAGGACATCGCATCGCTCGTGCTCTTCCTCGCCAGCGACGAGAGCAGCTACATCACCGGCACCGAGCACGTGATCGACGGTGGCCTGCTCGCCGGCGTCTCGCTGTTCGGGGTCTGACCGGTGCCCGCGCCCGCTGTCGCGACCCGCATGGGCGGCGCCGCGCGGCGCGCCCACCTGCTGACGGTGGCTCGACGGTGCTTCGCTGCCGGCGGCTACCACACCACCACGCTGTCGGCGATCGCGCGTGAAGCAGGGGTCAGTGAGCCGCTGCTGTTCAAGCACTTCGGCTCGAAGGAGGAGCTCTTCCGGCTGTCGATCGTCGAGCCGATGCTCGAGCTGCTGCGAACGCGAACCACTCAGCACCCGGCCGACGAGCCCGTCGAAGATCAGCAGCTCGCCCTCCGGGAGTTCCTCGTCACCTGGGCCAAGCTCGTGCGGGACGAGCGGTCGCTGGCCCTCGCGCTGCTCGCCGATCTGCAGCAGTTCCCCGACGTCGGTGCCGAGCTCGGGGTGATGGTCCGGGACCACGTCGACGTGGTGGTGGGGCACATCGCGGCCACGACCGATCGGCCTGAGTACCGGCGTTTCGACCCCGTCGTGGCGACGTGGTCGGGGCTCGCCGCCGCCACCGTCGCCGGGTTGACCGCTGCAGATCCGGAGGCCTTCGTGGACGAGTACCTCCGCATCCTCCTGCACGGGGTCCTCGCGTCGTGAACGGCGACGTGGTGCTCGCCGTCGACGACGTCCGCTTCGCGTACGGCAACGTCCCGGTGCTGTTCGGCACCGACCTCGAGCTCAGGCGGGGCGAGGTGCTCGGCGTCCTCGGTCCCAACGGCGCTGGAAAGACGACCCTGCTGCGCGTCGTGAGCGGCCTCGAGACACCCGCCTCCGGAGCCGTGGTCCACGACGGTGACGACATCACCGCGCACGCCCCCGCCCGACGCGCCGAGCGGGGACTCGTCTCGGTCTTCGCCGGCCGGTCGACGTTTCCCGATCTGACCGTCGCCGAGAACCTCCGCGTGAGCGGTCACATCCTCCGCCGCACCCCGGGCCTGCTCGATGAGCGGATCACCGAGACGTTCGACCTCTTCCCGCGCCTTGCCGAGCGCCGAGGGAGCACCGCCAGTCAGCTGTCGGGCGGTGAGCAGCAGATGCTGGCGCTGGCGCGGGCGTTCCTGTTGCACCCGGCCGTCCTGTGCATCGACGAGCTCTCGCTGGGCTTGGCGCCGACGCTGGTCGACCGCCTCTCCGACGCAGTCCGCGGCTTTCGCGAGCGTGGTGGATCGGTGCTGCTCGTCGAGCAGTCGATGCCGGTGCTCCTGCAGGCGGCAGACCGCGTCGCGCTGATGGAGCGGGGCACCATTCGCCAGGTCCTGGCCGACCCGGCTGACCTCACCGCCGCGCTGGAGGTGCTCACGTGACGCTGTCCGCGGACGTGTTCGTCATCGGGCTCGTCACCGGCCTGACCTACGCCATCCTCGCCGTCGGTCTCGTCCTGATCTACCGCTCCACCCGCGTCATCAACTTCGCCCACGGCCAGCTCGGCGCGGCGTCGGCGCTGCTGTTGGCGAAGCTCGTCAACGACCACGGCGTCAGCTGGTGGCTCGCGTTCCCGCTGGCGCTGGTGCTGGCCGCCGGCGTCGGTGCCGCGGCCGAAGCGCTCGTCATCAGGCGGCTCGAGACCGCGGCGCGGACCACCGTGATGATCGCCACCATCGGGCTCGCCCAGATCCTCTTCGCCGTGAGCTTCTGGAGCGCGGTCCGACCCGACACCAACCGGCTTGCGCAGCTTGGCTACCCGGTGCCGATCGACTGGCGCTTCGAGGTCGCCGACTACGTGGTGCGGGGCGCCGACCTCATGATCGTGTTGGTGGTTCCGGCCGCGGCCGCGCTCGTCGCCCTGCTCCTGCGGGCCACGACCATCGGGATCCAGATCCGCGCCGTCGCCGCGAACCGCGAGGCCGCCGAGCTGGCGGCGCTCCCGGTGCGGCGCGTGACGATGTCGGTGTGGGCGATCGCCGGAGTCCTGTCGGCGGTGACGGCGATCCTCCTCGGCCCGCTCCGGGGCGCGAACCTGACCGAGGTGCTCGGCCCGGCGCTGATGGTGCGGGCGCTGGCGGCCGCGCTCGTCGGTGGCATGACCAACCTTCCCGTGGCGTTCGCGGCCGGGGTCGGCCTCGGCATCGTCGAGCAGCTCACCTTCGCGAACTTCGCCAGCGGTGGGGTGACCGAGCTGGCCGTCTTCGCACTGGTGATGGTGATGCTCGTCCGCCAGGCGGGTGCGCTGTCGCGCGTGCGCCGGCGAGCCGACGACGACATCGGGCTCATACGCCCACCTCGGTCGCTCGACGCCGAGCTGGCTACGCGGCCGTGGGCGGGTTGGTTCCGCCGGGCGCCGATCGCGGCTGCGGCCCTGTGCGCCGTGCTCCTGCCGCATCTTCCCGGCCTGGACACACAGAGCAAGGCGTTTCTCCTGACCGAGGTCGTCATCTACTGCCTGATCGGCGTGTCCCTGGTGGTGGTGACCGGCATCTCTGGCCAGCTCTCCATGGGCCAGTTCGCCCTCCTCGGGTTCGGTGCGTACCTCACCGTTCGTCTTGCGCCGAGTGACCTCTCGCTGCCGGTCGAGATGGCGATCGTCGGCGGCACGTGCGCGCTGGCGGCTGCGGCGATCGGTGTCCCCGCTGTTCGGGTACGGGGGCTCTTCCTCGGCGTGACGACGCTCAGCTTCGCCGTCCTCGCGTACGGCTACCTCTTCAACCAGCGGTGGCTCACGGACGCCGGCTCGTCCTTCGTCACGCTCGAAGGCACCGCCCGCCTCCCCTTCGTCGGTGCCGTCACCAGCAACCGCGGCCTCTACTACACCGCGGTCGGCACGCTCGCACTCGCGCTCGCCGCCGTTGCGGCGCTGCGGGGTTCCGGCGCGGCGCGGCGACTGATGGCCGTGCGCGACAACCCGCTCAACGCTGCCGCCCATGGCCTGCCGCCAGCGGCCACGAACATCGTTGCCTTCGCGCTGTCGGGCTTCGTCGCGGGTGCGGCCGGTGTCCTGTGGGCGCACTCGCACGTCAACTTCGACGCCAACGCGTTCCCCGCGGCGACGTCGCTCACCGTCCTCAGCGCCGCGGTGATCGGCGGCGTGGCGTCACCGGCCGGGGTCATCCTGGCCACGATCGCGGTCATCGGCGTCCCCATCGTGTTCGAGTGGAGCACGGTCCTCGTGTACCTGTTCACGGGTGCCGGGGTGCTGGCGGTGGTGCTGGCGCTGCCCGGCGGGTTCGTCGCCGTGCTGGTGCGGGCACGCGACGCCCTCGCTCGGGCGGTCGACCGCAACGTGCGCGCCGCCGTGCTCACCGAAGCGGACGCAACGGGCGCGCCCGCGCTCGAGTGCCGCGACGTGACGGTGCGCTTCGGCGGCATCACCGCGCTCGACGAGGTGTCGCTGCGCGTGGAACCGGGTGAGACGGTGGCGCTCATCGGCTCGAACGGTGCCGGCAAGACGACGCTGATGGACTGTGTGTCCGGCTATCTCGCGCCGGACGCCGGAGAGGTCCTCGCCTTCGGCGCGCCGGTCGGCGCGCTGAGCCCCGAGTACCGGCCCTACACGGGCGTCGCTCGCACCTTCCAGGATGCTCGCCTGTACCAGGGGATGACCGTGCTGCAGTGCGTTCTCGTCGCGCTGGAGAGCCGCATGTCCTCGGGCCTCCTCTCCAGCCTGCTGGCCGCGCCCTGGGAGCGCTGGGCCGAGCGCGAGCGCGTCGCCGATGCCGAGTCCCTGCTGCGCCGAGTGGGCCTGTGGGACGCGCGCGACGTGCTGCTGGCCGACCTGTCCACCGGGGCTCGACGCGTGTGCGACGTCGCCTGTGCGGCAGCGCTCCGACCGCGCCTGCTGCTGCTCGACGAGCCGACTGCCGGGGTGTCGCACCAGGAGGTCCCGGCGCTGCTCGAGCTCGTGCGCTCGGTCCGGAGCGAGCTCGACTGCGCGGTGCTGCTCATCGAGCACGACATGGCTGTTGTCATGGGGGAGGCCGATCGGATCTACGTCCTCGAGGCGGGAAGGGTGATCGCCGAGGGAGCGCCGGCGGCGATCGCCGACCATCCCGCGGTCATCGAGGCATATCTCGGCCGGGGCGCCGCCGACCATGCCCCACCGCGCCGGCGTCGGCGCGCGCCGGCGCAGGCACGAACGCGAGCAGGGGGAACGAGATGACCTTCGGGATGAAGCTGCGCCTGTGGGCGCGCAACGCGCCGCGCAGCAACGTGCTCGCGACGTCGGCGGTGGCGGTCCTCGCTGCCATCGTCGTCATCGCTGCCCTGCTGCCGGGCGGCGGCGGCGACGCGGCGACCAGCTTGTTCACCGCGCCGGTCGCCGGAGGCGATGCGACGGCCGGTCCGGTTGGCAGCACCGACGTGTCGGTCGATGGCTCCGAGCTTGGGGACACCGCGACCGGCCCGACGGGCCTGAGTGGCGGAGGCGCGGCGGGAGCCACCACGTCGGGCGCCTCCGCGCCGGGTGGGTTGGGATCGTCGAGCGCGACTCCCGGTAGCGCCGGCTCGAGCTCGAGCGGCGCGCCGGTGCAGCTCACCGCGTCCGATCAAGGCGTTTCCGAGACCGAGATCAAGGTGGGGTTCCTCATC
>DASUCO010000008.1:0-13559 GCA_036275955.1 Acidimicrobiales bacterium | reverse complement strand
GTGCACACGTGGTGGCCAGACACGCCCGGCACGGTGCGCGACGTGCTGTTCCTCCATTCGCCGGGCTGGCTCGACCCGGACTACCTCGGGAACCTCAGCTCCTTCGACGCCGCGTTCGTGCTCGACCTCGGCGACGGCACGTTGGGCGTCCTGGGTGTCGCCGTGCGCTACCACGACGCCGTGAAGCGCGAGGTGCCGAAGCCCGAGCGCCTGCCCCGCTACCGGCGGATCGCCACGTCGTCCAGCGCGTTCACACCGACCGGAGTCGACACCGTGCTGGACGGCGACCTGCTGGTGACGTGGCTGACGCACCTGCTGGTGCTGTCGATGCTGCAACACCCCGGACGCAAGTGGGCGTGGGGTCGCTTCGTCCTCGTGCACGCCGCGCGCAACACCGACCAGGTCGACGCCGGCGACCGCTACCGCAGCCTGTTGGCTGACGATGCCACGTTCGGGACCAGCACCATCGAGCAGCTGCTCGACGCCAGCGTCCTGCCCTCGACCGCCGCGCTGCGCGAGCGATTCGTCCCGGACTCGACGCTCGCCAAGGAGCTGCTGTAGCCGCTGAGTAGGTTCACCGCATGGCATCAGGAGGTCGTGAGGCGCTGCTCGAGGTGCTGCGCACCGAGGGCGTGCGCCACGTGTTCGGCAACCCGGGCACGACCGAGCTGCCGCTGATCGACGCCCTGGCCGCCGTCGACGACATCCAGTACGTGCTGTCGCTGCAGGAGGCGACGGCGGTGGGCATGGCCGACGGGTACGCCCAGGCGTCGGGTCGGCCCGCGTTCCTGAACCTCCACACCTCGGCCGGCCTCGGCAACGCCATCGGCAACCTGACGAACGCCCAGGCGAACGGGACGCCGCTGGTCGTCACCGCCGGGCAGCAGGATCGCCGGCACCGTCACCACGATCCGCTGCTGGCCGGTGACCTGGTGGGCCTGGCTCGGCCCGTGTCGAAGTGGGCGCACGAGGTCAACACCCTCGACGAGATCGGCGTGATCATGCGGCGCGCGTTCCACGACGCCACGACGGCGCCGTCGGGTCCGGTCTTCGTCTCGATCCCCATGGACCTCCTCGACGAGGAGGGCGACGTCGACGTGCCGGCACCGTCGCGCATCGAGCGCGCCAGCGCGCCGGCAGCCGAGCTGCTCGACGAGCTGGCGGCGCGCCTCACGGCCGGCGAGCGGGTGGCCATCGTGGCCGGCGACGAGGTGGCGGCGTCGGGCGCCGTGCCCGCGCTGGTCGAGGTGGCCGAGGCGCTGGGCTGCCCGGTGCACGGCTCACCGCTGCACTCCAACGTGGTGTTCCCGACGACCCACCCGCTGTGGCGCAACGCCCTCCCGCCCTCCGCCGGCGCCATCGCGTCGGCGCTCGGCGCCTACGACGTCGTGCTCCTCGTCGGCGGGCGGGCGTTCATGGTGTACCCGTTCGCGCCCGGCCCGGCGGTGCCGCCGTCGGTGACGCTCCTCCACCTCTCCCCCGACGCTCACCAGCTCGGGCGCACGTGGCCGACCGAGCTCGGCCTCGTCGGCGACCCGCGCGCGTCGCTGGAGGCGCTGCGACCGCGCCTCGGCCCCGCGGTCGACCTCTCCGCCGCGCGCGCGGCGCGGGCCGAGTCCGACGACACGTTCGACGCCAAGGCACGCCAGGGCTACGACGCAGATCCCATGCCGCCGGCATCTGCCGTGCACGCGCTGCTGCGCGCCATGCCCGCGCACACGCCGGTCGTCGACGAGGCGATCACCACCGGGTCCTACGTGCGCGGCTACCTGCGGGCGGAACCCGGCGAGTACTTCTTCTGCCGCGGCGGCGGCCTCGGCTGGGGCATGCCGGCGGCACTGGGCGTGTCGCTGGCGCGCGATCGCGCGCCGGTGCTGTGCGTCGTCGGTGACGGCTCGGCCATGTACTCGCCCCAGGCGCTGTGGACCGCCGCCGCCCAGGACCTGCCGGTGGTGTTCACCGTCGTGAACAACCGGCAGTACCTGATCCTCAAGAACTACCTGCGAGGGATGAAGGGCGAGACCGTCCGCACCGGTCACTACGTCGGGATGGACCTCGACCAGCCTCCCGTCGACTTCGTGGCGCTGGCGCAGTCGATGGGCGTCGAGGCGTCGCTGGTGACGAAGGCAGGAGACGTCGGCGACGCCCTGCAGGCGGCGATGGCCTCCGGCCGGCCCCACCTCCTCGAGCTCCCGATCTCGGCGTGACGCCGGCGCTGCGCCTGATCGGCGTCGGGCTGACCCGCGACGGGCGCGACCTGCTCGACGGCATCGACTGGGAGGTCGGTCCCGGCGACCGGTGGGTCGTGCTCGGTCCCAACGGCTCGGGCAAGACGTCGCTCGTCCGCGTGGCGTCGTTCCAGACCCACCCGTCGCGTGGCGATGTCGAGGTGCTCGGTCAGCGCCTCGGTCGGGTGAACATCTGGGACCTCCGCAACCGCATCGGCCTGGCGTCCTCGGCGCTCGCGGACCAGCTGCGGCCGCAGCTCACGGCGAGCGACGTGGTCGTCACCCAGCTCCACGGCGCGCTCGAGCCCTGGTGGCACACGTACAGCGACGACGACCGTGCGCAGGCGCAGCGGTGCCTCGACCGCATGGGAGTGGGCGCGTACGCCGACCGCGAGATCGGCACCCTGTCGAGCGGCGAGCGCCAGCGCGTGCTGCTGGCCCGCACGCTGATGGGTGATCCCGGTGTGGTGCTCCTCGACGAGCCGTCCGCCAACCTCGACCTGGGCGGCCGCGAAGGTTTGGTGCAGTCGCTGTCCGACCTCGCCGCCGACCCGTCGGCGCCGCCGATCGTGTTCGTGACGCATCACGTCGAGGAGATCCCGCCCGGGTTCACGTCGCTGCTGCTGCTGCGCGAGGGCCGCATCGAGGCGTCCGGCCCGCTGGCCGAGACGCTGACCGAGTCGGCGCTGTCGGAGCTCTTCGGGGTGAAGCTGCGGCTGCGGCTGGACGACGGCCGCTACTCAGCCATCGCCATCGAGTAGGGACAGCAGTCGCGGCCGGGACCGGTTGATCTCGTCCCGCAGCAGCGGCTCCAGCACCGGCCCGAACAGCCCGCCGCCGTAGTGGAGGTGCATCGTCAGCCGGCTGCCGTCGCCGTGGGCGACGACCGAGGCATCGAGGATCCAGGGCGAGTGCGTGCGCCCGTCCTGCTCGTCACGCTCGAAGCGCACCGCGTGCGGCGGCTCGTGTCGGGAGCGGACCATGCGCAGCCGCTTGGAGCGCGCGAACGGGCCGAGGCGGCCCCGCAGGTCCACGCGCCACGCGGCGTCGCCCTCGGGCACCACCTTGGGAACGATGTCGAGCCACGCCGGGTAGCGCTCGAGGTCTTCGACGATCGCGAACACCCGCTCGGGCGGGTGCGGCGTGTCGAGGTCGGCAGTGACGTCCACCCCGTCCTTCTATCGTGCCTCGGTGAGCTCGTACTACCTGGTGGCGGTGCTGCTCGTGCTCGCCATCCCGATCGCGGCCATGGGCGCGCTGGTCGGACTGGCGGCATGGACGCGTGACGCCCTCACGCGGGCACCGGTCGTCGGCGCGCTGGGAGCGCTCTGCACGTTCGCCGCCATCACCCACCTCGTCCTGCCGCGGGCGTGCGGCGATGGCACCAACCGGCCGATCGTGGCGGCCGCCGTCGGCCTCGACGAGTGCCGACGCATCGGTGTGGCCTCCGTGGCGCTGGTGGTGCTGCTGCTGGCGGCCACGGCAACCGTGACGCGGCTGGGAGACGTCAGGCGCTGACGAGCCGGGCGCGCTCGCGCTCGCGCCGTCGACGGAGGATCGACCGTCGCTCGACGAAGGTTGCCCCGCCCCACACGCCCTCCGGCTCGCGCACCGTGAGCGCGTACTCGAGGCACTGACCCTGCACCTGGCAGGACTCGCACACGGCCTTGGCCGGGCCGGCGTCGGCGTCCGACGTCGGGAAGAACATCTCGGTGTCGGCGAACCGGCACGCGCCGGCCAGCTTCCAGGTCAGATCCATCCATCGCTCCTGGCTCGATTTCCCCGACCGTCCGCTGCCCGCCCGGCCATGATCGGAAACGTGGACGCCATCGCCGACACCCCGCGACCGCCCTACGTGGCGGTGATCTTCACGAACGTGCAGACGGACGACCTCGACGGCTACGCCGAGATGGCCGACCGCATGGAGGCGCTGGCCAAGGAGCAGCCCGGCTACCTCGGCTTCGAGTCGGCCCGGGACGCCGTCCGCGGCATCGCCGTGTCGTACTGGGCGACCGACGGCGACGCCCGGGCGTGGAAGCAGGTCGTCGACCATGCCGAGGCCCAGCGCCTCGGCCGCGAGCAGTGGTACGCCGCCTACCGCGTCCGGGTCGCCACCGTCGAGCGCGAGTACGGCAAGGACTGAGCGACGACTTCGGAGTCGTCCACGTTTCCGCGGAAACAGACACGAGCCACACGAGCAACACGCCGGAGTCTTCCGCGGAAGACTCCGGCCGGCGGCCACGAGCGCCGACCTTCTCGGCGCAACCAAGCCGGTACAACCGGTCGGGTTGCGTCGAGGTCCGAACGACCTGCGCGCGATCGCCAGATCTCCGACGCGCACTATCGGCACTTCGGAGTGACCTTGTGCCCCGTAGATGTCGCTCAGCGACGTCATCGGGGCACAACGGGACGCGCGCCGATTAGCCGGTTCGCGGGCGGTCGTGGCAGCGCGATCGACGTGATCGAACGTCGATCGCGGCGCGAGGACGTCGATCGCTCCGCGGCGACTGCGGGAGTGGGCGTAGACGGACTCGAACCGCCGACCTCGTCGGTGTGAACGACGCGCTCTAACCAACTGAGCTATACGCCCCTGACACGAGGACGAAGCGCTCGAACCAACTGAGCTCTACGCCCCGCTAGGGAGAGTGGAGGATAGCCGCCGACGAGGAGAGCGCCGGCTCCGGCGGCGGGTGCAGGGGGGCTCGCAGCGTGCTGGTGAGGCCGAACGGCGTGCGGGCCGGGCGCACCACGAAGCGCATGCCGGACACGGTGCAGCCCCGGTGGAAGCCGGCCAGCGGCCACAACGGGTCGTCGTCGGGCGCCGCCACCTCGACCCGGGCCAGGCGGGCCAGCCCCCGCAGCCGCCCGGGCACCACGACCGGCCCGTCGCCCCGGCGCTGCAGCGCCCGCACCGGTACGAGCACGGGCAACCGGAACGACGTCGGGACGCCGCGCACCACGACCTGGCGCTCGCTCCACCGCAGCTCGCGCGTCTCGCCGTCGGCGTCCCAGGCGAGGGTCCCCAGCTCCTTGGGGAAGCCGTGCGTGGCCCGGCCCTGGGTGCGCGACTCGGCGGAGTCGACGACCATCGTCGTCATGCACCAGCCGAGCCGCAGGCCGAGGCGAGCGGGCTCGCCGATGGCCAGCTCCAGGTACGGGCCCCACTCCGACGACGAGTAGCGGACGGCGGCCACCAGCACCGGTCCCGGCACCCGCCGCACCCCGGCCGGCATCGTTCCCAGCGGCGCCGGACAGCGGGCCAGGCCGATGATCGACTCGCCGGTGAGCGCCATCAGTACCTGCGCAGCTCCACCACGTTGCCGTCGGGATCGCGCACGTACAGCGACGTGGCGTCACCCTGCGCGCCCCACCGGGTGTCGGGGCCGTCCACGACGTCGAACCTGCCCGAGGCGGCCAGCTCGGCAACGTCGTCGCGCACGACCAGGCAGAAGTGGTCCACGTTCCGCGCGTCGCCGCGCTCCCCCGGCACCACGTCGATCAGCGACGTCGGGCTGATCCGCAGCGACGGGAAGAACACCTTCCCGTCCCGCCACTCCTGAAGGCGCTCCGGCGGCAGTCCGAGCACGTCCGTGTACCAGGCCATGGTCCGCTCGACGTCGGCCACGACGAGCACGAGATGGTCGAATCCGACGACGTTCGGCATGGACGCGATGATGGCACCGTGCTCAAGGACATCGATCTCGACCACGTCGCCGTCGCCTCCGAGGACCGGCGCGCCGGCCAGGCCCGCTACGCCGGCGAGCTGGGCGGCGAGTGGGTCGGGGGCGGCGCCGATCCCGGCTTCTGGTCCGAGCAGGTGCGCTTCGCCAACGGGATGAAGGTCGAGCTGCTCGAGCCGCTGAACGTGGAGCAGAACGACTTCCTGCGTCGCTTCCTCGACCGCAACGGCCCGGGGCCCCATCACCTGACGTTCAAGGTGGCCGACATCGTCGGCGCCCTGGAGCTGGTGGAGTCGGCCGGCTATCGCCCGGTCAGCGTCAACCTCGAGAACGAGCACTGGAAGGAGGCGTTCCTGCATCCCAAGGACGCCCCTGGTGTGGTGGTGCAGATCGCCCAGTCCTCGGGCGACGGCGACTGGGGCGTGCCCATGCCCGACGGCTACCCGACGCCGGCCGGCGAGACGGCCACGCTCCTGCGCGTCACCCACGCCGTGCGCTCGCTGGACGAGGGCCTGCGGCTGTTCCGGGACCTCCTGGCCGGTTCGCCGCTCGAGGAGGGAACCGACGAGGCCGGCCGCTGGGTGGAGCTGGGGTGGCCCGGCCCGGGGCGGATCCGGCTCGTCGAGCCCACGTCTCCGTCCTCCCCCATCGCCGCGTGGATCGGTGACCGCGCCGGCCGCGTGCACCACCTCGCGTTCCACATGCCAGGCGCCGACGGCCCCCGCGAGATCGTCCCCGACGACAACGAGGGCGTCAGGCTGATCATCGATGGCTGACCTCGACTTCTTCTGGGACCCCGTCTGCCCCTGGGCGTGGATCACCTCGCG
This sequence comes from Acidimicrobiales bacterium, assembly GCA_036275955.1. Lineage (GTDB taxonomy): Bacteria > Actinomycetota > Acidimicrobiia > Acidimicrobiales > CADCSY01 > DATLFP01. The sequence continues at coordinate 6,824 of DASUCO010000008.1, read as the reverse complement.
GTGGGTGCAAGAGGTCGTCCGTCAGACCGACATCGACGTCGACTGGCGCTTCATCTCGCTGAAGATGGTGAACGAGGAGAAGGGCTACCCGCCGGAGCTGCAGGAGCGGTACACGAAGACGCACGGGCTCGGGCTGTCGCTGCTGCGGGTGGCGGCGGCGGTGCGCGAGCGGCACGGCACACAGCCGATCGGTGGGCTCTACACGGACTTCGGCACCCGCATCCACATCGAGCGCGACGCGCCCAGCCTGCGCACCACGGCCGGCATCGCCGAGCTCCTCGAGCGCCGCGGCCTGGAGCCGTCACTGGCCGGCGCGTCGACCTCCGACGCGCTCGACGACGTCGTTCGGGCGGACACCGAGCTCGCGCTCGCGCGCGCCGGCCGGGACATCGGCACCCCGGTGCTGACGTTCGGGCCCCCGGACGGCTACAGCTTCTTCGGCCCCGTCATCGCCAAGGCCCCGACCGGCGCCGATGCGATCAGGCTGTGGGAGACGGTGCGGACGTTGGCCGCCTTCCCCGGCTTCGCCGAGCTGAAGCGCTCCATCCGCAGCACCCCCGAGGTGGGGTAGCTACTCGTCCGCCGGGCGGAGGCAGTACCAGGTGCCGCCGGGCACGACCTTCGCCACCGCGCCGCCGGTGCAGCCGCTCGAGGCCTGCACGACGTCCACCACCTCCCCGTCGTTGGGCGCCGAGCACGGCACCTCCTCGGCCGGCCCGTTGCTGGTGACGACGCACTTGCCGATCAGGTCATCGCCCTCCTCGGCGTCACCGTTGCGCGCCACCGCGGTGAACACGAAGATCGCCGCGAGCACCGCGAGCACCGCCACCCACGGCGCCGCGCGCACGAACGCCACGGTGACGTCGCCCGGCTCCGCCGGTCGCCGCGGGAAGGGGACGTCGAGGTCGCTCTCGGCGGGAGCCGTCGCCGGGTGCGCCACCCGGGCCTCCGCCTGGGTGGGCGCCTGCTGCAGGAACCGGTCGTACGCCGCCCTGAGCAGGGGATCCCGCAGCACCCGCCACGCCTCGTTGACGTCCTGCATCGCGCGGCGCACGGCGTCCATCTCGGCGTCGGGACGGCCGCCGTGGCCGTCGGGATGCAGCTGACGGGCCTTCCCGACGAACGCGGCGCGGATCGCTGCCGTCGACGCGTCGGGGCGAACGCCGAGGACGTCGTAGTGGGTGGCCACGGGCACCCGATGGTACGAGTTGTACCGCCAGATCAGGCGTCGGCGACCTCGTTGGCGGCGTCCTCCAGGGATGCCGGCTTGGTCTCGAGCGCCGCCATCGCCGAGGCGAACGCCGACTCGATGTCACGCCGGAGCTCGTCCTTGCCGCGGGCGATGATGAACGCACCGGCGGTGAGCAGCGGCAGGCCGACGACCATGCCCCAGCGAAGGCCGAGCTGATCGCCGACGGCGCCGGCGACCGGCAGCATGACCAAGCCGGGCAGCGCCCAGAACGCCATCATGGCGAAGCCCATGGTGCGCACCCGCGCCGGCACCGTCATGGCGATGACGGTGCCGATGGCCGGCAGGAACAGCGCGGCGATGAAGAAGAACACCAGGCCGAACAGGGCCATGACCCAGATGGCGGGCGAGAACGCCATGCCGACGAGCGCCAGCGTGGCGACGATGCCGCCGGCCCGCAGCAGGTCGAGCATGCCCTCCGGGCGCCCGCTGGCCAGGTAGCGCGTGGTGATGGGCACGCCGGCGAAGAGGCCGACGATGCCGGCGACGTTGGTGAAGGACCCGAACACGCCGCGCTGGGCAGACGTGAGGCCGAACACCTCCTCCTGGAACAACGGCAGGAGCACGCTGATGCCGAGGATGCCGCCGATGAAGCACGGCACCGCCGTGTACACCCGGCGCACCGTCGGGATCTTGTTCAGGATCCGGATGGACTCCCAGAACCGCGCCGGCTCCTCCTCCACCAGGGCCTCGTCGGCGCTGATGCCCATGGCCTCGCGCTCGGGGGCGCCGCGAGACGGCTCGTGGAGCCGGAGCGACCAGATGAACAGGATCGCCGACGGGACGGCGACCGAGATCACGGCGGCCCGCCAGCCGAACACCGAGGCGGTCACGCCGAAGAACAGGGGCCCGATGAGCTGGCCCAGGTTGTCCATGCCCTGGCGCCCGGCGAAGGTCGTGGCCCGGGTGTCCACCGCGTAGTAGTCCGAGAGCAGCGACTGCTGCACGGGGTCGTTGAGCCGGATGCCGAGCCCGAAGCCGGCCCGGGACGCGATGAACATGGCTGCGCCCCCGGCGAAGCCGGTGAGCAGGGCGAAGACGGAGGCCATGAGGGCGCCGGACGCCAGCCACCACGTCCGCCGCTTGCCCCGGTCCGACCAGTAGGCGGTGGGGACCCCGAGCAACAGCGACACGAAGATGGCCACGGCGGCGACGCCGGTGATCTCGTCGGTCGTCATCCCGAACTGGTCGCGGATGTCGGGGAGGATCGTGTTGAAGCCGCCCCGGTCGATGGAGTCGACCAGCGTGTGGCCGTAGAGCACGACCAGTGGGGCCAGGCCGGCGCCCTTGACCACCGAGCGCGGGTTGCGCACGACGGTCCTCGTGGTGGTGGGGGCGTTGCGGATCGACTGGCGCAGCTGGCTGCGCGCGTCCCGCATGCCCTCCTTGAAGGCTTCGAACGACTCTGACGGCACCGTCAATGGTTCTACATCAGGGCTCGAAGGTCCCGCCTGCTCGCCAATACCTTCCGGCGCCGCCCTCGCGGTCCAGGAAGCCCTCGTCCACGAGGTAGCGGCGCAGGGCGGCGGTGTCGGCGAAGCGCTTGCCGAGGAGCAGGTTGACCTGCTTCTCGGTGTAGCGCTTCCCGGGCTCGAAGTCCTGGGCCAGCACGTCGAGGACGACCTGTCGCTTGCCGTGGGCAGCGGGGATGGACTGGAGGCGGCCGTCCTTGAAGAACGCTCGGAGCACGGCGTTGGTCTCGTCGGACGGCGGCTCCTCGCGGCCCTGACGGGCGGCCATGCGGATCTCGGCCTCCTCGACGTGGTACCCCAGCTTGTCCTCGGACAGGAGCCCGCCCTGCACGAGCCGGGCCAGCGCGGCGCCAACGGCGCGGGCGTCGAGGCCGGTCACCTCGCGGATGTCGGCCACCGACTCGTGGCCGAGGACGACGGCCGCGAACACGCGCAGGCGATCGCCGTCGGCCAGCAGACCCACGAGGTCCATGTGCCCTCAGTACCCGAGCTCGAGGTCGACGGTGCCGATCAGCGGCTCGCCGGCGCCGAAGCGGCGCACGTTCTCGCGGATGCGCTCGACGATCGACGGCATGACCATCTCGGGGGTGTTGGCCGTGTGCGGCGTGATGAGGCACCGCGGCTCGGTCCACAGCGGGTGACCGTCCGGGAGCGGCTCGGGGTCGGTGACGTCGAGCGCGGCCCCGGCGATGCCGCCGTCGCGCAGGACGGCCACCAGGTCGTCGGTCACGACGTGGGCGCCGCGGGCCACGTTCACCAGGATCGCCTCGTCCCGCATCAGCAGCAGCTCGTCCCGCCCGATCACCCCCGTCGTCTCCGGCGTCAGCGGCAGGGAGAGGATCACGACGTCCGCCGTCGCCAGCGCCGCGTGGAGCCCGTCGGTGCCGACGACCGCGGCGGCGCCCGGCATGGGTGCCGGTCGGCGGCGCACCACCGTCACCTCGCATCGGAACGGGGCCAGCAGCCGGAGCAGCACCTCGCCGATCCCGCCACCACCGACGATCGTCACCCGGGCGTCGAACAGCGACCGTCCCGACCGCGGCTCCCAGCGGCCGGCCTTGACCCGGCGCGGCAGCTCCCGGAACAGGGCGAGCGTAAGAGCGAGCGCGTGCTCCGCGGTGGCCTCGGCGTAGACGCCCTTGCCGCACGTCCACTGACGATCGGGCGTGAGCATCGACAGGTAGGGCTCGACGCCGGCCCACGGCAGCTGCACCCAGCGCGCCGGAGACGCCGCCAGCACCGGACGCAGCGCCTCCGGCGCGAACGGGCCGAACCACACCAGACCGTCCGCGCGCGCCGGCTCGACCAGCGTGCCGCCGCCGGCGGTGATGGCGTCGGCCAGCCACGACGGCGCGTCCGCCGGGGCCAGCGCGATCAGTGGGGAGCGCACGACGCAACCGTACGATGCGCCTCGCCCATGCCTGAATCAGATCGTCGCAAGAGCGGCTTCGCACTGTGCATCGGGTCGGCGGCGGCGTTCGGCGCGCTACCCATCTTCGGCAAGATCGCGTTCGACCACGACGTCAACGTCGTGACGCTGCTGTTCGTCCGCTTCACGATCGCGTCCTCGCTGCTGTGGGTGCTCGCCGCCGCGACGGGCCAGCTGCCGAGCGGGTATGCGCGGCGGCTCGTCGTCAGCGGCATCGTCATGGGCGCCGCCGGCTACGGCATCCAGTCGACGATGTACTTCCTCGCCCTGGAGCGCATCGACGCCTCGCTGAGCGCACTCCTGCTCTACGCCTACCCGGCGATGGTCACCGGCGCCGCCGTGCTGCTGGGACGCGAGCGCTCCTCGCCCGCGCTCCTCGGCGCGCTGGCCGTCGCCACCGTCGGCACCCTGCTGCTGCTGAACGACGGACTGGGCGGCGGTGCGGACACGCTTGGCGTGCTCTTCGGGCTCGGCTCGGCCATCGGCTACACCGCGTACATCCTCGCCGGCGACACGCTCGTCGCGTCGCTGCCACCGGTGCTCCTCGCCGCGCTGGTGACGGCAGGCGGCGCGCTCTCGTTCGGCACGTACGGCGCGGCCACCGGGTCGCTGCGGTTCTCCCTCGACGGAACGGCGTACCTCGCCATCCTCGGCTGCGCGGTGATCGGGACGGTGCTGTCGGTCGGCACCCTCCTGGCCGGCATCGAGCGCGTGGGCGCGTCGATGGCCAGCGTCCTCTCCACGGTCGAGCCGGCGACGACGGTGCTCCTCGCCGTGCTGTTCCTCGACGAGACGGCCAACGGCGTGCAGCTCGTCGGTGGCGCGCTGCTCATCGCCGCCATCGTCCTGTGCCAGCGCGCCCGCCGGCCGCTGGTCGACCTCGAGCCCCTGCCCGGCGTCCCGGTGTGAGCGAGCGAACCGCGAGCGAGCCGACGCTCGCCGACAGCGAGGACGCCCTCCTCGAGGGCGACCGTCCGCTCGAGACGAGCGCGGCGCGGGCGGCGCTGCGCAACCGCGACTTCCGCGTCGTCTGGATCGGCGCGTTCGCATCGAACGTCGGCACGTGGATGCAGAACGTCACCCTCGGCGCACTCGCGTACGAGCTCACGGGATCGGCGACGTTCGTGTCACTGGTGACGTTCGCGCAGCTCGGCCCGATGCTCGTGCTCTCGATCGTCGGTGGCGTGCTCGCCGACTCCGTCGATCGGCGCCGGATGACGATCGCGGCCCAGCTGGCGCGCTCAGTCGCCTCGGGCGCGCTCGCCCTCGTCGTGCTGGGCGACGAGCCCAACCGCACCGCGATCGTGTTGACCGTGCTCGTCATCGGGATCTTCAACGCGCTCAACGCGCCAGCGTGGGTCGCGCTGCTCCCGTCGCTCGTTCCGCGCGAGCAGCTCGCGGGCGCCGTGTCGCTGAACTCGACGCAGATGAACGCGTCCCGCGTGATCGGTCCGGCCATCGGCGGGATCCTGTACCCCGCCGTCGGCGCCGCGGGCGTGTTCGCGATCAGCGCCGCGACCGTCGTGTTCTCGATCGGCGGACTGCTCATGGTCCGGACACCGGCGCAGCCGCCACGCGACCCCTCCATGCCGACCGGACTCCGTCGCCTGGCGTCGGGCGTCGCCTTCGTCCGGAGGGACGCGACCTCTCGGCGCATCCTCGTCGGGCTCTTCGTGTTCTCGTTGCTGTGCCTGCCGTTCATCGGTCAGATGCCGACGATCGCCCAGGAGAACCTGTCGATGGACACCAAGAGCGCGGCCTACGGCCTCCTCTACGCGTGCTTCGGCCTCGGTGCGGTCACCGGGGCGGTGTCGATCGGCACGTTCCTGTCCAACGTGCCCCGTCGCACGGTGATCCTGCGCGGCCTCCTCGGGTTCACCGCGTCGCTCGCGACGTTCGCGCTGCTGCGGGCTCCGGCGCCTGCCTTCCCGATCGTCGCGCTCCTCGGCTTCTCCTACTTCGCCACCGTCACCGCCCTGAACACGATCCTGCAGGTGCACCTCGACGACACCGTGAGAGGTCGCGTGATGTCGCTGTGGCTGATGGCGTTCGGCGGCACCGTCCCGCTCGGGCTGATGATCGCCGGCCCGATCGCCGAGGCCACCTCCATCACCGTCGTGCTGCTCTACGGCAGCGCCGTTGCGCTCGCCCTGTGGATCTGGGTTCGGTTCTTCATCCCCATGGAGGCATCGCCATGAAGAAGTCGATCGACTTCGCGCTCGACGACCACCCGGACGGCGACGAGCTCCCCGGCTGCGCGTGGGCGGTGTCCATCGTGGACGACTGCGAGGCGTGCGCCGACCTGCGGGTCGAGGTCAACGTCGAGGAGCGGGGCCGCAACGGCGAGGGGTTCACGCTCCACCTGGCGCCGGCGTCGGCCAAGCGCCTGGCCGGCGCGCTCGCGTCAGCGCTCAAGGAGGTCGGCAGCGAGTAGCTCGAGCCCGGCGACGCGGCTGCCCTTCACCAGCACGGCGTCGCCCTTCCCGAGACGGAGCGAGGCCGCCAGCGCGAACGCCTCGTCGACGCTGTCCACGCCCTCGGTGCCGTAGCGCTCCTCGCCCACGGCGATCACCCGCACGCCCATCTCGGCGGCCGCCTGGGCCACCTCCCGGTGGGCGTCGTCGGCGTCGTCCAGCTCGGCCATGGTGCCCAGGAAGGCGAGGCGGCGCTCACC
>DASUCO010000007.1:0-10588 GCA_036275955.1 Acidimicrobiales bacterium | reverse complement strand
AGGTTCAGGGTTCCGAACCTACGCGACCGCCCGCTCGCGCTCGGCGGGAGCGGGGGTGCGGATGAGGTGGTCGAACGCGCTCAGTGCGGCGGTGGAGCCGGCACCCATGGCGATCACGATCTGCTTGAACGGCACCGTCGTGCAGTCGCCGGCGGCGAACACGCCCGGGACCGAGGTGCGCCCGCGCTCGTCGACGACGATCTCGCCGCGGTCCGACAGCGCCACCGCGCCCTCGAGCCACTCGGTGTTGGGGAGCAGACCGATCTGCACGAACACGCCCTGCAGGTCGACGCGATGGGCCATTGCGCTGGAGCGATCCTCATAGACGAGGCCGGTGACCTCGCGGCCGTCACCGACGACCTCGGTCGTCATCGCGTTCAGCACGACGTCGACGTTGTCCAGGCTGCGCAGCTTGCGCTGCAGCACGTCGTCGGCGCGCAGCTGGGTGTCGAACTCGATGAGCGTGACGTGGCTGACCACGCCGGCCAGGTCGATGGCGGCCTCGACGCCGGAGTTGCCGCCGCCGATCACCGCCACCCGCTTGCCCTTGAACAGCGGCCCGTCGCAGTGCGGGCAGTACGTCACGCCCTGGTTGCGGTACTCCTCCTCGCCGGGGACGCCCATGTGACGCCAGCGGGCACCGGTGGAGAGCACGACCGTGCGCGCCCGCAGCGACGCGCCGTTCTCCAGCTCGACGGTGGTGAGCCCGCCATCGGTCGCTGGCACCAGGCGGGTGGCCCGGTTGAGGTCCATGACGTCGACCTCGTACTCCTTCACGTGCTGCTCCAGCGCGGCGACCAGCTTCGGGCCCTCGGTGTACGGCACCGAGATGAAGTTCTCGATGGCCATCGTGTCGAGCACCTGACCGCCGAAGCGCTCGGCGACGATGCCGGTGCGGATGCCCTTGCGCGACGCGTAGATGGCGGCGGAGGCGCCGGCGGGGCCACCACCGACGACGAGCACGTCGTACGGGTCCTTGTCGCGCAGCGCCTCGGCGGCTCGCTCGGCCGCACCGGTGTCGAGCTTGGCCACGATCTGCTCCAGCGTCATGCGGCCCTGGTCGAACAGCTCGCCGTTCAGGAACACGCTGGGCACGGCCTTGACGCCGCGGGCCTCGACCTCGTCCTGGAACAGCGCGCCGTCGATGGCCACGTGGCTGATGTTCGGGTTGAGGACGCTCATCAGGTTGAGCGCCTGCACCACGTCGGGGCAGCTCTGGCACGTCAGGGAGAAGTACGTCTCGAAGCGGTGCTCGCCGTCGAGGTCCTGGATCTGCTGGATGAGCTCGGCCGATGCCTTGGACGGGTGACCGCCGACGTGGAGCAGGGCGAGCACCAGCGACGTGAATTCGTGTCCGAGCGGGATCCCGGCGAAGCGCACCGAGACGTCGGTGCCGAGGCGCACGACGGCGAACGACGGGCGGCGCTCGTCGTCGTCGCGCCGGACAACGGTGATGTCGTCCGACAGCGCCGCGATCTCCTCGAGCAGCCGCTGCAGCTCGGCCGACTTGGGGCTGTCGTCGAGGGAGGCGACCAGCTCGATCGGCCTCGTGATGTTGGTGAGGTGGGTGCGCAGCTGCGCGGTCAGGTTCGCGTCGAGCACGGTCGTCACCTCCCTAGATCTTGCCGACGAGGTCGAGCGACGGGGCGAGCGTCTCGGCGCCCTCTTCCCACTTGGCCGGGCACACCTCGTTCGGGTGCTTGCGGACGTACTGGGCGGCGCGCACCTTGCGGAGCAGCTCGGCGGCGTTGCGGCCGACGCCCTCGCTGGTGATCTCGACGAGCTGGATGATGCCGTCGGGGTCGATCACGAACGTGCCGCGGTCAGCGAGGCCCTCGCCCTCGCGCATGTTCTCGAAGCTCCGCGTGATCGTGCCCGTCGGGTCGCCGATCATCGGGTACCGGATCTTGCCGATGGTGTCTGACGTGTCGTGCCAGGCCTTGTGCGTGAAGTGGGTGTCGGTCGACACCGAGTAGATCTCGACGTCGAGCGCCTTGAACTCCTCGTAGTGGTCGGCCAGGTCGCCGAGCTCGGTCGGACAGACGAACGTGAAGTCCGCCGGATAGAAGAAGACGACCGACCACTGACCCCGCAGGTCGTCGTCGCTCACGGGGACGAACTCGCCGTTGTGGAAGGCGGTGGCGCTGAACGGCTTGATCTCGGTGTTGATGAGGGACATGCGTTGACCTCCGGGGGGTGACGAGTGGTGATAGTCACCCTAGATCGATTCACGTCTGATCGATCGTCCCTCTCAATCGTTTGTGTCGATCGTTCGGATAGGCGATCCCTATAGGCAGGCGTACAGCGCGTCGATGAGCCGGCGGTTGCGGCTCGACTGCCAGCGCGGCTTCACGTCGTTCATGACGTAGCCGAACGCCACGCCGGCGACGGGATCGGCGAAGCCCACGGCGCCGCCGGTGCCGAAGTGGCCGTAGCTGCCCGGGTTGGGGCCGAAGGGCCGGTCGGGCCGCGTGGGCTGGAAGCCGAGGCCGAAGGACACCTCCCGCTCGAGCACCGGACACCAGCCCTCGGACTGCGTCGAGGTCGCCTCGGCGAGCACGGCGGGGTCGAGCAGCGTGCCCGCGAGCAGGCCGGCGTACAGGTCGGCGATGCCGCGCGCGGTGGCGTGCAGGTTCGTCGACGGCACCTGGCACTGGCGCCACTGCCGGGTGTTGACGACGCCGTTGCTCGAGAACCCCGGAGGGTTGCCGTAGCCGGTGAAGACCATGCGCTGCTCGTCGGGCAGGCCCGCCAGCACCAGTGGATCCGACGGCGGCGACGGACCGTTCCACGCGACGTCGGCGCACCGCCCGAGATCGGCGTCGGCCACGCCCCAGTGGGCGTCGACGCCGAGCCGCCGCAGCCACGCGCCGGGCAGGTCGCCGGTCACGCGCCGGGACAGCTCGCCGGCGAGGAAGCCATAGGTGTTGGTGTGGTAGGCGTGCGCCGCTCCCGGCACCCACCACGGCTCGGTCGCCGCCAGCGCCGCGGCCATGCGATCCCACTGCCAGAGGTCGTCGTCGGTCAGCGGCTGGCGGATGGCGGGCACACCGGCGCGATGGCACAGCGTGTCGCGCACGGTGGCGCCCTCCTGCCCGGCGCGCAGCTCGGGCCAGTACCGGTCGGCGCCGGCGTCGAGGTCGACGCGCCCGTCGGCGACCAGCTGCAGCACCGACAACGCCACGATCGGCTTCCCCACGGAGTACGCGTTGCACAGCGTGTCCGGCTGCCACGGCCGGGTGCGGGCGACGTCGGCCCAGCCGCCGTGCACGTCGACCACGACCCGCCCGTCGACGATGACGGTGCACGACGCCCCCAGCTCCCCATCGTCGAAGTTGGCCGCGAACGCCTCCTCGACGGGTGCGAATCCCGACTCGACCACGCCGCGACGGTACGGCGTAGCCTCCGAGGCATGAAGCAGCTGACAGGGCTCGACGCCACGTTCCTCTACATGGAGTCCGGTGGATCGCAGTTCGGCCACGTCTCCAGCCTCTCGGTGTACGAACCGCCGGCCGACCGACCCGACTACAACCCGCTGGCCGAGTGGCGGGCCGCCATCGAGAAGCGCCTGCACCTGCTCGAGCCGCTCCGGCGCCGCCTGATCGAGGTGCCGATGAACCTCGACCACCCGTTCTGGATCGAGGACCCCAACTTCGACCTCGACTTCCACGTGCGCCACACGGCGGTGCCACCGCCCGGCAGCGACGAGCAGCTGGCCGAGATCATCAGCCGCATCATCGGCCACCCGCTCGACCGGACCCGGCCGCTGTGGGAGACGTACGTGATCGAGGGCCTGCCCGAGGGTCGCTACGGCATCCTCACCAAGGTCCACCACGCCACCATCGACGGCGCGTCGGGCGCCGAGCTGCTCACGATGATGCTCGACGCCACTCCCGAGGGCGACGACATCCCGCCGCCCACCGAGGAGTGGAGGCCCGAGCGCATCCCGAGTGACGGCGAGGTGCTGCAGCGGGCGATGCTGAACCTGGCCCGCAAGCCCGGCCGCGGCCTGCTGCTCACGGCCCGCACGCTGCGCGAGGTCGGCAAGGCCACCAGCAACCCGGTGATCGTCGCCGCCGCCAACCAGATCCGCGGCAGCCTCCGGGGCCCGCTCGGCGCCGTGCTCAACATCGGCCGCAACCGGGACGCCGAGCCCGACACGCCGCCCATCGCCCTGCCGACGCTGCGCGCCCCGCGCACGTCGTTCAACGCCACGATCACGCCCCATCGCAAGTTCGCGTTCCGCTCGACGTCGCTGGAGTCGATCAAGGCGGTCAAGAACGCCCTCGGCGCGACGGTCAACGACGTCGTCATGGCGGTGTGCGCGGGCGGGCTCCGCACCTATCTCGACAGCCGCGGCGAGCTCCCCGAGATCCCGCTCGTCGCCATGGTGCCGGTGTCGATCCGCACCGGTGAGGAGACGGAGAAGTGGACGAACCGGGTGTCGGCGATCATCGCCGAGATCCCGACCCACATCGACGACCCGATCGAGCGGGTGCGCGCTGTGCACGAGTCGATGGTCGCGTCCAAGATGCTCTTCGACGCCATCCCGGCGTCGACCCTCACCGAGTTCTCGTCGTTCTCGCCGCCACAGGTGTTCACGCGCGCCATGCGCATGGCGACCCGGTTCCAGCTCGGCAACCGGTTCCAGATGCCGGTGAACGTGACGATCTCGAACGTGCCCGGCCCGCGCCAGCCCCTGTACTCGGCCGGCTCACGGCTGCTGCACTACTACCCGGTGTCGACCATCGCCGAGGGTCAGGGACTGAACATCACCGTGCAGAGCTACCTCGACGTGCTCGACTTCGGCCTCGTGTCGTGCCGCGAGCTGCTGCCCGACGTGTGGGACCTGACCGACATGATCGTCGACGACCTCGAGCTGCTCTGCAAGGCCGCTGGCGTCGACGTGCCGGTCAGGCTGAGCGCGTAGGCGGTCTCCAGAACAGGGCCAGCACGGCCAGCGCGCCGCCGCCACCGAGTCCGGCGGCGATGGCCAGGCCGGTCCAGCCCTCGAGGTCGTCGGCGAGATCGAGCGCGTGGTCCACCGACCACTCGCCCCCACCCAGCGCGCCCAGCGCCACCGCGGCGACGAGCAGCGTCAGCACGTACTCGTAGCCCTCGCCCTTGCGGAAGATGAAGAACCCGTTCTTGAAGTGGTTGGCCACCAGGGCGACGCCCATGGTGCCGACCACACCTGCGGCACCGAGCGGCGTCAGCAGCCCGAGGGCGAGGAGCGGGGCGACGCCCAGCTCGGTGTACGAGGCGAGCGCGGCCTGCAGACGCGGCGCCCGGAAGCCGAGCGAGCCGAACCACCCGGCGACGCCGGGCAGCTTCCCGCCGTTGAACACGTGGTTGTAGCCGTGGGCGAACATCACGACGGCGAGGATGAGCCGCAGCAGCAGGGCCCCGAGGTTCAGTCCGTCCACACGGTTGTTCTAGTCGTCGTAGCGGAAGCCGATCTTCAGCGTGACCTGGAAGTGCTGCACCTCCGAGGTGTGGCCGAGGAAGCCGCGGATGTCGGTGACCTCGAACCAGTCCAGGTTGCGGAGCGTCTCGCCCGCCTTGCTCACCCCGTTCCTGATGGCCTGCTCGAGGGACTCCGTGGAGGTCCCGACGATCTCGGTGACTGCGTACGTGGCGTCCGGCATGGAGAAGGGTCTACCCCGGGCGTCGCGTACCGTGCGACCCGTGCCTGCGTTCTTCACGCCCGACGACGGCGCGCTCGTCCCGCACCCGGACGCACGCGGTCCGTGGGCGGAGGACATGATGCACGGCCGCCTGCTGGCCGGCTTGGCCGCATGGGCGGTCGAGCGCGACCACGGCGAGCCGGGGTTCACGCCGGTGCGCCTCACCGTCGACCTGTACAAGAACCCGCGCATGGAGCCGACCACGGTGGCGACGACGCTCGTGCGCGCCGGCGGCCGGGTGCGGGCGGCCGATGCCGTGCTGCAGGTGGGCGGCGTCGAGGTCGCTCGGGCGTCGACGCTGTGGCTGCGCCAGTCCGAGCCACCGGAGGACGACGCCCCGCACACGCCGACGTGGGACGCGATCGACCCGGAGGCATCCGAGGTCGAGTTCGGCGGTTCGTTCGAGGTGCGGTCCGTCGGCGGGCGAGCGTTCGGCGCCCGCATGCCGCGCCGGTCATGGCTGCGGGACACGAGGGAGCTGGTGGCGGGTGCGGCGACGACGCCGTTCGTGCGCGCCGCGCTGGCCGCCGACTTCGCCAGCCCGCTGGCCAACTCCAGCTCGACCGGCCTCGACTACATCAACGCCGACCTCACGCTGCACCTCGGTCGCCTGCCCGTCGGCGAGTGGATCGGCATCGACGTGGCCGAGCGGGTGGCGAGCGACGGGGTGTCGGTGGCGTCGTGCCGCTTCCACGACGGCGATGGGCCGATCGGCTGGAGCAGCGTGTGCGCGGTGCGCAACGCGCGCATGTCCCCCTAGTCGTCGAGGTAGACGAGCCCCTCGCCCTCGGATGACGTGAGGTCCGCGAGCAGGTCGATGAGCTCGTCCACCGGGAGCGTGCCGATCACCTTGACGTAGCGGCCGGGCGGGAGCAGCACCCGCACCTCGTTGGCGTGCGCGCTGCGGATCGACTCGGCCACGCCGCGGTACTGCGCACTGAGCTCGTCCTCGGGCGTGCCGTTGGGGTGGCCGCCGAAGGGCGGCACCCGGCCGAGCGTGCCGCCCTGGTCGAGCACGAGGACGTCGATGCCCCGCACCCACACGTCCACCACGCCGGCGATCACGTGCGCCCTCGTGTTCTCGTCTTCGGGGTTCGCCTCCTGGGGCGGGACCACGGCGTAGCGGCCGCGGTGGACGAAGCCGGCGGGGACCTCGGCCAGCTCGTAGAACTGCCCCTCGGAGCGGGACGTCGGCTCGACCTCCCGCAGGGAGCCGCCGCCCTCGGCCGCGGGACGAGCAGCGACGCCTTCGAGTGCGAAGTCGGCGTCGGTCGTCTCCGGTTCGATGTCGACGGCGGTCGCCACCCAGCGACTCACGATGCCGTCGGCGTCGCGCACGACCTCCTCCAGCACCAGTCCGTCGGCGTCGATGCACGTCTCGGTGTCGCCGCCGTCGGCCACCGTGCCGAGCAGCAGCTGCGCGCCGAACGTGTGCACCTGGCACTCGCGCCCGGCGATGCGCCGCACCGCTCCTCCGCCGTCGAGGTCGAGCAGGTCGGCGCGGACGTCACCCGGCGACGGAGCCGGCACCGCCGTCCGCACCTCGGTCTCGTCGCCCGGCTCGCGCTCGCCGAAGTAGCCGAAGTCGGCGACGCGGACGAGCTCACCCGCCTCGAAGCGACTGCGGAACGGGCGCTCGACGAGGCGTGTCGCCTCCTGCGTCGTGACGTCGTCGCCGTCGCGCTCCTCCACGCGGTAGGTGATCCGGTAGCCGTCGACCGGGTCGCCCAGCTCGACGGTCGCCGCGTCCTCGACGACCGGTGCTGGCTCGATCTCGTCGTCGCCGCCGCTGCAGGCGGCCACGACGGCGAGGGCGGCGACGAGCGCGGTCCGTCGGAGCATGCGCCTACGAGGATGCCCGAGCGCGAGCGACGAACGCGTCGAAGCGCTCGGTGACGTCCTGCAGCGTCAGGTCCGAGGGGCCGAGGCCGGCGTAGCTCTCGTGCCACGACTCGAGGGCGGTGTCGGCCCGCGACGCGGTGAACAGGTCCCACCAGCCGACGTCGGCCACCGGGGCTCCGGTCTCGGCCTCGTACGCGTCGAGGACCATGTCCGCAACGTGCAGGCCGAGCATGAGGCCGGCGTCCATGCGGCACATGCAGACGTCGGACGCCGCCTGGCCGGCCGACGCCAGCGGCCAGTCGATCACGGCGCTCAGCCGGTTGCGGGCGAACAGCACGTTGCCGGGGTGGAAGTCGCCGTGCAACAGCACGTTGGGGCCGAACGTCACCGCCGGGAGCCGCTCGACCACGTCCTTCCAGAACGCCGGCGACGGGTTGCTGCCGTGGCGGTTGGGCGACTCCTCCGACGCCATGCGGGGGATCTGGTCGCTCTCGTCGGGCAGGCCGTCGATCGGCGGCGGGGCGATGTCGTGGATCGTCGCCATGGCGCGGGCCAGCTCGCTGGCGTAGCGCCGGTGGTCATCGAGGGCGACGCGGCGTCCGGGCACGAAGCCCATGAGCACGGTGGGTGCCTGGCACCGATCGCCGTAGGGGTCGACGCCGACGAACGGCGGCGCCGGGACCGGCGTCGGCTCCAGCGCCTGGAGCACGGCCGCTTCGCGCGGTGCGAGGTGGGGGTCGATGGCCAACCAGTGCGGGTTGAGGAACCGCCGCATGACGACGCGCTCGCCCTTCTCGGTCTGCAGCAGATGGATCCCGGTCGACATGCCGCCGGTCAGCGGCTTCACCGACCGGATGGAGCTCCCGACGATCTCGGCCGCCCACTCCAGGGCGGCGTCGGGTGGTCTCGCCAGCCGGTGCACGTGCGCGAGCCTTCCACCTGTGACCGTGACCATCGACGATGTGCGGCGCGCCGCGGCCGTGCTCGACGGGGTGACGGTGCGGACGCCGGTGCTGCGCAGCGACGTGCTGGACGAGCGCGTCGGCGCGTCGGTCCTCGTGAAGTGCGAGTGCCTCCAGCGCGGCGGCGCCTTCAAGCTGCGGGGCGCGTTCACGAAGATCTCCTCGATCCCCGAGGCCGAGCGGGCCCGTGGCGTGGTGGCCGTGTCGTCGGGCAACCACGCGATCGCGGTGGCCCTGTCGGCGAAGCTGCTGGGGACGACGGCGACGATCCTCGTGCCCGAGGACGCGCCGGCGGCGAAGATCGACGTCGTCCGGTCGCTCGGTGCCGAGATCGTCACCTTCGATCGGTTCACCGAGGATCGCGACACCGTGATCGGCGCCCTCGTGGCCGAGCGCGGCCTGCCGTTCGTCCCGCCCTACGACGACGAGGCGATCATCGCCGGGCAGGGCACCGCCGCGCTGGAGCTGTTCGAGGACGTCGGAACGCTCGACGCGCTCGTCGTCCCGGTGAGTGGCGGCGGGCTGATCGCCGGCTCCGGCATCGTGGCCGCCGCCCTCTCCCCCGGCACCCGCATGATCGGCGTGGAGCCGGCGACGATGGACGACACCCGCCGCTCGCTGGAGGCCGGCGAGCGGGTCGCCGTCCCGATGACGGCGACGATCGCCGACGGGCTCACGGTGACCACGCCGGGCGCAGTGACGTTCCCCATCAACCAGCGCCAGCTGGAGCGCGTGGTGACCGTCACCGACGAGCAGCTCGTCCAGGCCATGCGCGTCGCGTTCGAGGAGCTGCACCTCGTCACCGAGCCCAGCGGCGTCGCGGCCCTCGCCGCGCTGCTGACGGGTGCCGCCGACGTGCGCGGCGAGCGGGTGGGCGTGATCGTCTCCGGCGGCAACGTCGGGCTCGAGCGCTTCCGCTCCCTCGTCTACGGCGACTAGCGCAGGCGCGGGAACACGACGAGGTCGAGGTCGGGCCGCAAGGAGCGGACGAACTGCTGGACCTCGTTCACCACCAGCGGCGTCGACCACTCGGTCAGGTGGCCGGTGACGTTGACGGTCCCGGCGCCCAACGTGACCCCGGTGACGTGCACGTTTCGGGGCGTGATGATCGGCAGGCGGAACGGGGGCACGCGCTGCAGCCCGCGGAAGCGACGACGCCCGGCGACCAGCGTCGTCGGGTCCAGCACCAGGAACGGCCCCTCGACCCGGACGTCGATCTCGACCGCACCCAGGTGGTGGCGGTCGCGCAGGTGGACGCGGGCGATGGCGTCTTCGCCGATCTCGACGTGCAGCCGGCGACGGATGATCTCCGGCACCCAGGTGCCCAGGTCGTCCGCCACGACGCACGCGTCGAACGTGACCGGTGACGCCACCAGGGTCGGTGTCAGGCCGGGCCGCAGGTGGACGTTGTGACCGACCAGGCGCATGGTGCTGACGCGACGCCCCTCCCAGTCGATGTCCTTCACGTCGATGGTGACGTCGTCGAACTGACCGAAGGCGAGGCCGGCACCGGTCGACACCGCCAGGTCGTCCAGCTCCATCGTCACCTTCTGGCCGGCGATGACGAACGTGCGGCGGGTGCCGCGCAGGTTGTCGCGCATGGCCTTGGCCACCAGCTGCAGCACCTGTGCCGGCCCGGCCAGCAGCAGCTCGGGGCCGGGCAGCCCGGCCGCCTGCCGGGCGCGGTCGACCGCCTTGAACGGCCAGTCGAGGTTCAGCCAGTCGGACGTCCACGTAGACTAGAGACCGACGGTGAGTCGGCCGGGTGGCCGCGGCAGGGCTTGACCCTGTCGAGGAAAGTCGGGGCTCCACAGGGCAGGGTGCTGGCGAGAGCCAGGACGGGGTGACCTGTCGATCAGGGCAACAGAGAACAGACCGCCGATGGCCCGGGCAACCGGGCACAGGCAAGGGTGAAACGGTGCGGTAAGAGCGCACCAGCGTCGGGGGCGACCTCGGCGGCTCGGCAACCTCCACCCGGAGCAAGGTCGAAACGTGGGGCGACCGGCCCGGTCACATGCCCCCAGGTGGACCGCACAGATGGATGGCCACACAACCGGATACCCGCAAGGGTCCGGCGGACAGAACCCCGCTTACAGG
>DASUCO010000006.1:0-5356 GCA_036275955.1 Acidimicrobiales bacterium | reverse complement strand
AAGGCTTCGAGGGCGTCGGCCCCATCGCCGTTCTGCTTCGGTCGGGGAGCTCCGTATCGGCCCTCGATCGCCTCCAGCGCCAGGTCCTCGACCGTCAACCCGCGGCGAGCCGCCTCGGCGGCGAGGCGCTCAGCCAGAGGGTCCGGGAGGTCGACGGACATGGTCACATCCCAAGTCTAGGAACGGGCTCCCCAACCGGACCACCACATGCCGCCGCGTGACGCCACGACCGAGTTCGTGGGCTCCCGTGTCGGTCCGTGCCGCGGAGTCACGCGGAGTTTTCGCGGACCTGGACCCTCACGGTTGGCGATCCCACGTCGGCAGCAATGCGCTGAGCAGGTACTTTGACCGACGGAGGCGTCAGCTGACCTGGTGGCAGCCCCCGCCTTCAAAGCGGGTGAGTCGGCGAGAGTCGACTGGCGGGTTCGATTCCCGTCCGCCTCCGCCAGCGCTAGCCGGCGAGGAGGTCCCTGACGCTCGACTCGGCCGAGGGGTGGCGAAGCTTTGACATCGCCTTGGCCTCGATCTGGCGGATGCGCTCGCGGGTGAGGTTGAAGATGGCGCCCACCTCCTCGAGCGTGCGCGGCTCCCCGCGGTCGAGACCGAAGCGCAGCCGGATGATGTCGCGCTCGCGCTCGTCCAGGGCGGCCAGCAGGCGCTCGATCTCGCGGGGCATCAGCGCGTCGACGGCGGCGTCGTAGGGAGAGATGGCGGTCGGGTCGGCCACGACGTCACCGAGGTCGGCGTCGCCGTCCTCGCGCAGCGGCTCCGACAGCGAGACCGGGTCGGCGCCGTAGCGCAGCGCCTCGCTGACCTTCTCCTCGGGCAGGTCGCACTCGATGGCGAGCTCGCGGATCGTCGCCGGGCGGCCGTGCAGCAGCTCCAGCCGCGTCCGCGCCTTCTGCAGCCGGGCCAGGGTGTCGCCGGCGTGCACGGGGAGACGGATCGTGCGTCCGGTGTTGGCGATGCCGCGGGTGATGGCCTGGCGGATCCACCACGTGGCGTACGTCGAGAACTTGAAGCCCTTGCGCCAGTCGAACTTCTCGACGGCGTGCATCAGGCCGAGGTTGCCCTCCTGCACCAGGTCGAGCAGCGGCAGCCCCGACGCCTGGTACTTCTTGGCGATCGAGACCACGAGCCGCAGGTTCGCCTGCACGAACGTGCGCTCGGCGTCCTCGCCTGCCTTGACGAGCCGACGGAGCTCACGCTTGCGCGCCGCCGTGACGCCGGAGCCCTCCAGCTCGGCACGCGCCGCCATCCCCTGCTCGTAGGCCTGGGACAGGCGTGCCTCGTCGTCCTTGGTCAGCAGGTCGTACCGGCCGATGTCGGACAGGTAGATCCGGACGAGGTCCTCGTCCTCTCGCTCTCGGGTCTTGGCCACGCAGCCCCCCAGCCAAGTGGTGCGTACAGTTGGCCGACCGGTGCTCACGAGCGCCGCCCGGTTTGCCGAGTTTCGACGCTGACGGTTGCGTCACCTTCCCGCCGCAGGAGACCGATGACCGACGCCGACCCCACATCCGACGCGCCGCGCGAGGTCGAGCTGACCCTCGTGACCATGGAGTTCCGCACGGCCAAGCCCGAGGCGCTCATGCCGGTGCTGGCCAAGTACGTGGTGCTCAGCCGCGGTCACGACGGCTGCCGCAACATCGACCTGTGCGCGTCGGTGGCGACGCCTGGCCGGTTCGTCATCATCGAGAAGTGGGACTCGCCGGAGTCGCAGCAGGCGCACTTCGACTCGCCCGAGATGGTGGAGATGGCCAGGTCGTGCACCGGCCTCCTGAGCGCGCCGCCGGCCATCGACCTGCTCGAGGGCATCTCGGCCCACGACCTGGCGTAGCGACGGTGCCGCCCTCCGGCCTCGGCGAGGCGTTCGACGCCGTCCTCGCCGCGGCCCGGGCCCAGGAGCCGTGGGCGTTCCAGCGCATCTTCGACTGGTTGGGCCGCCCGGTGGCTGCCTACCTGCGTGGCGCCGGGGTGGAGGACCCGGACGGCACCGCCAACGAGGTCTTCCTCCGCGTGTTCGGCGGTGTCGCCCGGTTCGAGGGGACCGAGGGCCGGTTCCGATCGTGGGTGTTCGCCATCGCCCACAACCTGGTGATCGACGATCGTCGCCGTCGGAGTCGGCGCCCGCAGGCGGCAGTGCTGGACGCCGACGAGGGACCGAGTGCGGCAGCCGCCGAGGACCTGGCGCTGGTGTCCTTGGGTGACGAGCGCATCCGGGCCCTGCTGGCGAGCCTGCCCCCGGATCAGCGCGACGTCGTGCTCCTGCGCATCGTGGCCGACTTCAGCATCGAGGACACTGCCGCCGCCCTCGGCAAGCGGGCGGGCGCGGTGAAGTCCCTCCAGCACCGAGCCACGGCATCGCTTCGGCGCCTGCTCACCGAGGAGGCGTAACCGAATGACCGGCCACGACGTTCACCGAGACGACATGGAGAACGACCCGACGATCGCAGCGTTCGCGCGCGACCTGCAGGATGCGGCGTCCGCCACGCCGGCTCCTGCGGTCGGCGCGTCGCTCGCGGCCGTGCTCGACGGGCGCGTCCCGACGGACGTCTATCCCGAGGTCGTCCTCCCCGGTCACGTCCGTACCGCCCGACGATCGCTGCGCCTGCGCTGGGCGGTGGCCAGCGCCGCGTTCGGCATCGGCGCCGGTTCGCTCGGCGTCGCCGGCGCCCTGCCCGGTCCCGTGCAGCGCCAGGTGGCTCGCATGGCCGAGGTGGTGGGCGTGGACCTGCCCGACGGTCAGCCCACGACGACCACCACCGTCACGCCGCCGCCGGTGACCGTGCCGGCGAGCACGAGCGTGCCGCCGCGCCCGACGGTGGTCCCCGCCGGCGAGCCCCCGGTGGCACCGCCCACGACCCTGGACGACGAGCAACATGACGACGAGCTCGACGACGACCGCGGTCGCGGGGAGGACCGCGGCCGGGCCGACGACGACGACGCCGTCGACGTCGACGGCGATGCCGACCATGGGCGCGACGAGGAGCTGGAGAGCGACGGCCCGGACGGCGTCCTCGACGACCGCGGCCCGGAGGCCGAGGACGACCGCAGCGGCTCGGACCAGGGGAGCGACGATCCCGAGGACGAGGGCGACGACGATCCCGAGGATGATGACGAAGACGAGGCCCGCGAGCCGTAACCCGCTGGCGGCGCGTGACGTTCACCGTCACTGAACGCCGCCGCTCCGGTGGCCACGAACCGACGGAGCCTCCCTTGCTTCTGAACCGAATCCTCTCTGCACTCACGTCGAAGGCAGCCATCGCTGTCGCCGTCGGGACCCTGGCTGCCGGTGCGGCGGCTTCCGCTGGTCCTGCGCTCGTGAACGACACCCGTGACGACGACACGACCACGGTGAGCGACGACACCGAGGCGACCGAGCTCGAGGAGCCCAAGGACCTCGACGACGACGACGCCGACGAGCTCGAGGTCGAAGCCGCCGATGCGGACGACGCCGACGACGAGTCCGACGACGACGAGGCCACGCACCCGGACAACTTCGGTGCCGTGGTGAGCGCCGACGCCCAGGACGGCGGGGTCGATGGCCAGGAGATCAGCGACATGGCGCACGAGCGCAACGACGACCGCGCCGCCGAGCGGGACGCCGACGACGAGTCGGATGACGACGCGGACGACGCCGACGACGAGTCGGATGACGACGCCGACGACGCCGACGACGAGTCGGAGGACGACGAGTCGGACGACGACGATGACGAGTCGGACGACGACGCTGACGAGGCCGACGACGACCACAGTGGTCGCGGCGAGGACAGCGACCACGGCAAGGACGACTAGCACCCCGCGCTGCCCACCCAGCGCGTTCCGAGGGCGCCCTTCGGGGCGCCCTCGTCGCGTCCGGGCGGCGCTAGCCGACGGGCGTGCGGGTGGGTTCGGTCTCGGCGCAGGCGGCGTCGATGTCCGCCCACCCCAGACCGTCGGCGTGCCAGAGCCGATCGAACACGGCGTCGGCGGTGTCCGAGAACCCGTGCCGGTTGCGGAAGTGGTACAGCCGACGCTGGCGCTGCACGGGGTAGCCGAGACGCGCCATCCGACCCACGGCGTAGGTGTCCCACGCCGTCGTCTGCGCCAGTGACAGCTCGTCGTCGGGCGGCGCGTCGTCGAAGCTGCCGCTGCGGCGATCAGCCACGCGGAACAGCCACTTGCCGACGACGTCCGCCGTGGCCCGCTCGCTCAGGTGCCGGGGGCGCTTGGCGTCCTCGAACGCACCGCTCTCGGCGGCGATGACGACGGGATCGACCGACGCCAGACGAGCACGACCGAGCGGCGTCGTCTCGTCGACCTCGATGCGGACGTCGCAGTCGAGGCCGATCTCGCCCAGGAGCTTCTCGGTGATGGCGGCGATGGTGGCGCCGTCGAAGAAGACGAACTTCCACTCCTCGGGCGTGACGGTGACCGTCCCCATCAGCTGGCGGCCCCGAGCGTCTCGGCGCGCGCCTCCATGGAGATGTCGTTGATCTCGTCGATCTCCTGGGTGGAGAAGCCGGCGAGCTCACGGAAGCGACGGGCCAGCTTGATCGGGCTGTCGTCGTCCTCGCCGCGGAAGCCACCGAAGGAGAACAGCTTGTCGACGATCCGCTGGAACTCGAGCGCACGCTCGCGACGCTCGGGATCCTTCTCGGTCAGACGGCGGAGCCAGTCGGACCCCATCTTCACGTGGGTGACCTCATCGGCCAGCATCCAGTCCTCGCAGAACTCGAGGACGGGGTCACCGGCGACGTCGCCGAAGTCGCGCATCGTGTTGAACACGTCGATGGCGAGACCCTCGAGTGCCCGGTTCACACCCGTGAGGCGCAGGACGGGGTCGGGGTTGCACGCCGCCTCGTAGAGGAAGCCGTTCTCGGAGAACTCGCCGAGCTCGGTGCCCATCCAGTCGCTCAGCTTCACGCTGATCTCACAGTGGCGGGCCTCGTCCCAGCACTGGCGGGCCATGTCGAGCTTCAGCTCGAACGGCGCCTCGTCGCTGCCCTTGCCCGTCTCGAAGTCCCAGCACGTGCGGCCGGCGCCCTCGAGCGCCTGGATCTCGCCGACGAAGATGCCGTGCATCAGGGCCCGCGCAGCGTCCGGCGCGTCGGGACGGTCGGGGGTGAGGCGCTGTGGGTTGCGGCCGCTCTTGTCACGGGCGGCGACGCCCAGCTGCCCACGGGGGTCGTTGAAACGCTCCTCGTTCTGGATGCGGACGAAGCGCCCGTCGCGGGCGAGCAGGTCTGCGGGGAAGATCTTCCTCATGCCGACACCTCCGAGGTGACTGGGGTCATGCCAATTGAACCAGGACCGGCGATGCCACCGGCGGCGAGGATGAGCTTCTCCAGCTTCACCTGGTGGGCCGCGGCCCGCT
>DASUCO010000005.1:0-4519 GCA_036275955.1 Acidimicrobiales bacterium | reverse complement strand
GGCGGGTGCGGCTGCTGGATCGGCTTGGGCCAGCAGTTCACGTAGCGCAGCTGGTTGTACTTGCCGTCGAACGCGAACGGCTCACGCTCAGCCCACGCCCGCATGATCAGCTCGTGCGCCTCGGCGTACTTGTCGCGAGTGAGCGCCGGGATCTGCCCGTAGCAGTAGTTCGTGTCCATCGACGTCCCGACGGGGAAGCCGGCGACGAGCCGCCCGCCGGAGATCACGTCGAGCATGGCGAACTCCTCGGCCACGCGGATCGGCGGGTTGTACAGCGCGATCGAGTTGCCGATCACGCAGATGGCCGCCTTCGACGTCCGCCGCGCCAGGCCGGCCGCGATGATGTTCGGCGACGGCATGAGCCCGTAGCCGTTCTGGTGGTGCTCGTTGACGCCGATGCCGTCGTAGCCGAGCGTGTCGGCGTACTCCAGCTGGTCCATGTACTCGTGGTACACCCGGTGACCCTCGACCGGGTCGTAGAGGTCCTGGTCGATGTCGACCCAGACCGACCGGTGCTTCTCGCGGAAGTCGTCCGGCATGTGCGGCCACGGCATGAGGTTGAACCACACGAACTTCATCGCGCGGAACGTAGCCGAGGGGCCCCGTGGTAAGGGTTGGATCGTGCCCATCGCGACGATCAACCCGGCCACCGGCGAGACGCTCCGGACCTTCGAGCCGCTGACGGATGCGGAGCTGGAGGAGCGCCTGGCACGCGCCGACGAGGCCTTCTCCCGCCACCGGCGGACGTCGTTCGACGAGCGCGCCGGCATCCTGCGGCGGGCGGCCGCCATCCTCGACGACGAGGTCGAGGCCATCGCCACTCTCATGGTGACCGAGATGGGCAAGACGATCACCGCCGCGCGCGCCGAGGTGAAGAAGTGCGCCACCGGCATGCGCTACTCGGCCGACCACGGCGCCGGCTTCCTAGCGCCCGAGCCGTTCGGCGAGGAGGTCGGCGGCGGCCGGGCCACGGTCCGCTACGACCCGCTGGGCCCGGTGCTGGCGGTCATGCCGTGGAACTTCCCGCTGTGGCAGGTGACGCGCTTCCTGGCGCCCGCCGTCATGGCCGGCAACGTCGGCCTCCTGAAGCACGCGTCGAACGTCCCGCAGACGGCGCTGCTCATCGAGGACGTCATGCGGCGGGCGGGCGCCGGTGACGTGTTCCAGACCCTGCTCATCGAGTCCGGCACCGTCGAGCGGGTCCTGCGCGATCCGCGCGTCCGCGCCGCCACGCTCACCGGCAGCACCCCGGCCGGCGCGTCGGTGGCCGCCATCTGCGGCGACGAGATCAAGAAGACGGTGCTCGAGCTCGGCGGCAGCGACGCGTTCGTCGTGCTCCCGTCGGCCGACATCGACGCCGCCGTACAGGTGGCCGTCGTCGCTCGTTGCCAGAACAACGGGCAGAGCTGCATCGCGGCCAAGCGCTTTCTCGTCCACACCGACGTCCACGACGAGTTCGCATCGAAGTTCGTGGCCGCCATGGAAGCGCAGGTGGTGGGCGACCCATTGGACGAGCGCACCGTGATCGGCCCCCTCGCGACGGAGCAGGGGCGGGACGACGTCGAGGAGCTCCTGGCCGACGCCGTCGCCAATCGGGCGGCGGTCCTCACCGGCGGCACCCGGCCGGACGGACCCGGGTGGTTCTTCCCGCCCACGGTCGTCAGCGATCTGACCGACGCTGCCCGCATGCATCGCGAGGAGGTGTTCGGCCCGGTTGCGTCGCTCTACCGGGTGACCGACGCCGACGAGGCGCTGGCTCTCGCCAACGACAGCGACTTCGGCCTGGGTGCCAACGTGTGGACGAACGACGTCGCCGAGCAGGAGCGGTTCGCCGCCGACTTCGACGCCGGCATGGTCTTCGTGAACGGGATGGTCACGTCGTTCCCCGAGCTGCCCTTCGGCGGCGTGAAGCAGTCGGGCTACGGGCGGGAGCTGGCGCTCCACGGTGCGCGGGAGCTCACCAACACCAAGACGGTCTGGGTCAAGACCGGCTGAACCCGAGCTGGTCCTGGGCCAGCTCCATCTCGCCGATCTCCATCGTCTGGCTGCTGACGATCTGGTCGGCGAGGTCGCGGAGGTCGGCGTCGTCGGTGTGCGACGCGACCCACTCGGCCATGTGCAGGCCGCCTTGGTGGTGCTCGATCATGAGGCGGAGGAACTGCTCGTCGGCTTCCACGCCAGTCGCCGTCGCCAGCGCGTCGAGGTCGTCCTGCGTGGCGAGCCCAGGCATGTCGGCGAACGGCATCGCCATGTCCATCCACGCCATGACCTCGCGACCAGGACCACCGCGCTCCTCGCCCCGCGCATCGAGTCCGGCGACCATCAACCCCATCTCGTAGCGCTGTGAGGCGATCACATCGACCGCGAAGCGCCGCGTGATCGGCGAGGTGTCGTCGCCGTCGAGCACGAGCAGCGCCATGCGCACCGCCTGATCGTGGTGGTCGTACATGTCCTGCAGGAAGCCGACCTCCACGCCATCGTCGCCATCGCCCGACGAGCACGCGGCCAGCAGCACGACGAGCAGCAGCAGCAACCGGCTGGACACCGCGACGGACGCTAATGAGAGACTCCCGAGATGCGGCGATTCATGCAGGTCTGGGCCGGTCTGCTCCTCGTGCTCGGCTCCTTCGCCAGCGCCCAGGGCCAGGAGGCGGCGGTCGACCCCGGACCGACGCCGCGCGCCGAGTGTGGCCCCGGTTCCCGGCCGGAGACCAAGGCCCAGGGCCGCATCACCGTCGAGGACGCGGCCGCCGGCGGCTTCCAGTGCAACCTCGAGGAGCTGTCGCACTTCGGCAACAGCGGCGGCTACAAGGTGCACCGCTACATCGACGCCCAGGGCCACGAGTGCGCGTTCTACGACTCGACGCTGCTGTTCCCCACGGGCGTGCCCGCCGCCGGTCCCGAGGGTCCCGGCGTGTACGTGCTCGACATGACCGATCCGGCCAGGCCGGTGAAGACGGCCAACCTCGTGACGCCGGCGATGCTCTCGCCTCACGAGTCGCTCTACCTGAACCAGAAGCGCGGCCTGCTCGTCGCCGACATGGGCTACCCGACGTTCAACCCCGGCTTCGTCGACGTGTACGACGTCAGCCAGGACTGCCAGCACCCGACGCTGCTGTCGAGCTCGCCGCTCGGCATCCTCGGCCACGAGAGCGGCTTCTCCCCCGACGGGATGACGTTCTGGGCGTCGTCGACCGGCGGACCGACCGTCGTGGCCCTCGACCTCACCGACCCGACGACGCCGGTGCCGCTCTGGGTCGGCACGGACTGGCGGGCGCACGGGATGCGGGTGAGCGAGGACGGCAACCGCCTGTACATCGCCGACGTGAGCGACGGCCTCCACATCCTCGACGTGTCCGAGGTCCAGGCGCGCGTGCCGAACCCGACGGTGACCGAGATCAGCTTCCTCGACTGGCCGGAGCTGTCGATCCCCCAGGTCGCCATCCCGTTCTCCGTGGGCGGTCACCCCTACCTGGTGGAGATCGACGAGTTCGGCAACAGCGGACCCGTCGGCGCGGCGCGCATCATCGACATCGCCGACGAGACGAAGCCCAAGGTCGTGTCGAACATCCGCCTCGAGGTGCACATGCCCGAGGCGCGCGAGACCGACCAGACCGAGGACCCGGGCTCGAGCAGCGCGCTCGCCGGCTACACCGGCCACTACTGCAGCATCCCGCAGCACGACGATCCCGGCATCGTGGCGTGCGGGATGATCCTGTCGGGCCTGCGAGTGTTCGACATCCGCGATCCACTGCACCCCAAGGAGATCGCGTACTGGAACCACCCGATCGAGCCCACCATCCCGGGCGACGAACCGTCGTCCTACGCCATGGACGCGCCGGCGTTCGTGCCCGAGCGCGGCGAGATCTGGCACGCCGACGGCAACGGCGGGTTCTCGGTGCTGCGCTTCACCAACGGCGTGTGGCCGTTCGAGGCTGCCACCGCGCCGACGCCGGCACCCGAGGAGGCGCCGCAGGACATCCTGCCGGCCACCGGCGCGCCGACGTGGTGGGCGCTGGTCGGCGCCGGCCTGCTGCTGGTCGTCGTGGGCATCCGCAGGCTCGCCCGTTAGGTTCGGCGCCGTGCGCGGCGACGGCTTCATCACCTTGGCCGACGGGACGGCGCGGTGGGGCCGGTTCGGCGCCGCCGGCGTCCTCGTCCGCCACGGCGAGCACGTGTTCGTCGCCCAGCGGTCGCTGCACTGCCACAACGGCGGCACCTGGGCCATCCCCGGCGGTGCCCTCGATCTCGACGAGACGCCGCTCGAGGGTGCGCTGCGCGAGTTCAGCGAGGAGATCGGCGTCGAGCTGGACGCGTACGAGGTGGTGGAGGCCCACGAGGACGACCACGGCGGCTGGTCGTACTGGACGATCGTCGTCGAGGTGCACGAGCCGTTCGAGGCGCCGGAGGCGCTGCACTGGGAGACGGCGGCGACGGCGTGGGTCAGGCTCGAGGAGCTGGCCGACTATGAGCTGTTCCCGGCGTTTCGGGCGACGCTGGGGCGGCTGGGGCTGCTGCC
>DASUCO010000004.1:0-12059 GCA_036275955.1 Acidimicrobiales bacterium | reverse complement strand
CCAGCTCGACCTTGATGGCGCCACCGGCGGTGTCGAGTGAGCTCGACCCCGTCAGCCGTCCGATCACGTGGATCGACCCGCCCTTGGTCGACGCGGCCACGGGGCCGTACGCGCCGTCGACGCGGATGGAGCCGCCGATGGTGGTGCTGTCGACCCCCAGGAGGTGCCCGGCCAGACGGATGGAGCCGCCCATCGTGGCGGCCCGCACCGGACCCCCGTGGTCGTCGACCCGGATGCCGCCGCCCGCCGTCTCCAGCTCGACGGCGCCGCTGGTCCCCACCGTCTTGATGGAGCCGCCCGCGGTGTGGGCGCTGACCTCGGCGCCGGTGCCCTCGACCTTGACCGAGCCGCCACGCGTGCGCAGGCGCGTCGGGCTGCCGGGGGGCACGGTGACCGTGAGCTTCACCCAGCTCCGGGTCCGCCGCGGTGAGTCGTTGCGGGCGGTGATGTGCACGCCGTCGTCCTGCTTCGACGTCTCCACGGTGATCTGCTCGAGGTCGCGCTCGTCGAGGCCGCGGCGCTCGGCCACGACCTCGATGCGGCCGTGGTCGCCGGTGAGCACGGTGATGGAGCCGGCGAAGCTGTCGACGGTGACGGGCACGGCCTCGCCCACGTCGACGCCCCGCTCGATCACGTCGGAGATGCCGAAGCGGCCGACCGAGCTGAGAGCGACGTTCACGATGTCGGCGATGCGGTCCCCGAGGTTGCCGAGTCGGAAGGTGAAGCCCTCCTCGGGATCCCGGATGGGCTCCTCCTCCTCGGGCGGGTGCACGTAGTCGCCGAGGTCGCGGTCGAGCCGCGCCTGCTCCTCGTCCAGCGCCGCCAGCTCGGCCTCGAGCTTGGACAGGTCCTCGTCGACGTCCCCCGCCTCGCGGGCGGCGTTGGCCAGCTCCTCGGCGCGCCGCGCCAGCTCGGCAGCGCGGCGGGCCAGGTCCTCGGACCTGCTCAGGTCTTCTTCCACGACGTGCTCCTCTTCTTGGCGGCCAGCCGATCGCGCTCGGCCTTCACGCGGGTCTTGTCGGCTTCGATGTCGGCGGCGATGGCGCGGCGGAGGCGCTCCCAGGCGGCCTGCCGGCTGGTGCCGAGCGCGGCACCGATCGTCTCCCACGTCTCGCCGTTGGCGAGCGCGTGGCGGGCGAGCTTCGCCTCGAAGCGCGACAGCTCGTCCTTCAGGTCACGGGCGCCGCGGAGGGCGTCCAGTGCGTTGGCGCTCGACGTGGCGCGCTCCCACGCGTCCTTCAGCTCGGCGGGGACGTCCTCCATGCCCTGTCAGGTTCTCCCTGACGGGCGGCCGCTGTCAAGTGACCCTTGACACGCCCCGAGTCACGTCACAGCCAGCCGGTGAGGAAGTGCCAGACCTTGCCGGGGAGCGAGCGCTCGGACTTGGCCTCCGCCGCTGGGGGCACGGTGACGGCGGGCGTGGTGCCGGCCGACGGCAGCAGCGCGTAGGCCTCCTCGCCCGGCTTGACGAGGTTGTACTGCTCGCGCGCCAGCCGCTCGATCTCGTCGTCCGACTGGAGGGCGTCGACGCGCGACGCCAGCAGCGTGTTCTGCTCCTCGAGCACCTGCAGCTGCTCCGTCGCGCCCCGCATCTCGGCGCGCTGCGCCCACCACGTGCGCGTCGGGAACACGGCGACGAACAGCACGCCGATCAGGAGCACGAACACGAGCACGGGCCACACGGCCTTGCGCAGCTTCATCTGGAGAGAGCCCTCCCGCCGAGGTACGCGGCCGACTCACCGAGCTCTTCCTCGATGCGCAGCAGCTGGTTGTACTTGGCGACCCGGTCAGACCGGGCGGGCGCGCCGGTCTTGATCTGCCCGCAGTTGGTCGCCACTGCGAGGTCGGCGATCGTGGTGTCCTCGGTCTCGCCCGAGCGGTGCGACATGACGGCGGAGTACGACGAGCGCGTCGCCAGCGCCACGGTCTCCATCGTCTCGGTGAGCGTGCCGATCTGGTTGACCTTCACCAGGATCGAGTTGGCCACGCCAGCGGTGATGCCGCGCTCGAGCCGCTCGACGTTGGTGACGAACAGGTCGTCGCCGACGAGCTGCACACGGTCACCGACGGCGGACGTCAGTGCGGCCCAGCCGTCCCAGTCCTCCTCGGCCATGCCGTCCTCGATCGACACGATCGGGTAGCGGCTGCACCAGTCGGCCCACAGCGCGGCCATCTCGGCCGAGGAGAGCGTCCGCCCCTCGCCCTCGAGCACGTACTTCCCGTCGCGCCACAGCTCGGTGGTCGCTGGGTCGAGGGCGATGGCGATGTCGTCGCCGGGCGTGAAGCCGGCGGCCCCGACCGCCTCGATGAGCAGCTGCACGGCCTCCTCGTTGGTGGCGAGGTCGGGGGCGAAGCCGCCCTCGTCGCCGACCAGGGTGGACAGGCCGCGGTCGTGCAGCAGCTTCTTCAGCGCGTGGTACGTCTCGACGCCCCAGCGCAGGCCCTCGGAGAAGGACGCGGCGCCGACCGGCATGATCATGAACTCCTGGAAGTCCACGGTGTTGTCGGCGTGGACCCCGCCGTTGAGCACGTTCATCATCGGCACCGGCAGGACGTGGGCGTTGGCGCCGCCGACGTAGCGGTACAGCGGCACCTCGACGTGGTCGGCCGCCGCCCGGGCCACGGCCAGCGAGACGCCGAGGACGGCGTTGGCGCCCAGGCGCGACTTGTTGTCGGTGCCGTCGAGGTCGAGCAGGGCCTGGTCGATGGCTCGCTGGTCGAGGGCGTCGGCGCCCAGGAGCTCCTCGGCGATCTCGTCGTTCACGTTGGCCACCGCCCGGGCCACGCCCTTGCCCATCCAATCGCCGTCGCCGTCGCGCAGCTCGGCCGCCTCGAACTGGCCGGTCGAGGCGCCCGACGGGACCATGGCCCGCCCGGACGCGCCGGACGAGAGCCATGCCTCCACCTCGACGGTGGGATTGCCGCGGGAGTCGAGGACCTGGCGGCCCTGGAGGTGCTCGATGGTGCTCATGTGGGAGGTGTTGCTCCTGTTGTCAGTGTTGAGAAGGTACATGACGGGTCAAGCCGCCCTGGGTAAGGGCGTGCTGTGTCTGACACCCCGCACGATCCCGCAGGTCCCCAGCCCGACGGAAATCCGGACCCGATCCAGCCGCTCCCCGGCGGACCACCGGAGCCGGTGACCCCGATCCTCCCGGGCCCCACCCCCGAGCCCGAGCCGGCCTAGAGCACTAGAAACGGCGGGTGCCCGAGCTCCCGTCGTACGACCAGCTGCCCGTCCGGCCCGACGCCCCGCCCGGCTCGTCCTGGGGCGTGTGGGGCGACGGGGACGTCCTCGGCTGCCTCAACCTGCTCACGCCTGAGCGGGTGGTGCGGGCGGCGTCGCTGGTGAAGACGGGCAAGGTCTTCGCCCTCAACCTCGACGCCACGCTGCCGTCGCCGCCCCTGTTCGGCCGGGCCGCCTTCCGCCACGAGGTCACCGGCCGACCCGGCGGCATGTCCCACGACGACCTGCTGCACGACTGGAACACCCAGTCCTCCAGCCAGTGGGACGGCTTCCGTCACGTCGGCAACCCCACGCACGGCCACTACGGCGGCGTGGCCGACGAGGACCACGGCATCCACCACTGGGTCGGCCGCATCGTGGGCCGCGCCGTGCTCGCGGACATCGGGCGCTGGCGCGCGGCCCAGGGCCGGCCGCTGCGGTGCGACGCGCCGGATCCGATCACGCCCGACGACGTGCACGGCTGCCTGGCCGACCAGGGCACGCCGGTCGAGGACGGTGACGTGCTCCTCCTGCGCACCGGCTGGCTCAGCTGGTACCGCTCGCTCGACGCCGAGCAGCGCGCCGCCATCGCCCAGCCCAACGCTCTGGCCGCGCCGGGGCTCGTCCCCGGGGAGCAGACGGCGCGGCTGCTGTGGGACCTGCACGTCGCCGCCGTTGCCGCCGACAACCCGGCGCTCGAGGTGTGGCCCATCGGCACGTTCACCGAGATGTCCGTGGCGCAAGAGGACCCGAGCCGCTGGCCCGACGTCTTCGTGCACACCGCCCTGCTGCCGCTGCTCGGCATCCCCATCGGCGAGCTGTGGGACCTCGACGCGCTCGCCGACGACTGCGCCGCCACCGGCACCTACGACTCGTTCTTCACGTCCGCCCCGCTGAACATCCCCGCCGGCGTCGCCACCCCTCCCAACGCGCTGGCGATCAGGTAGTCCCCCGTTCGTTTGTGCGGTGATCGTGCCGAGGAGCGCGGCAGAAGCACCGCACAAACGAGTCAGAGGGCGACGAAGTCCAGACCACGCGCGCGCGTCAGCTCGACGATCCGCGGCACTGCGTCCAGGGTGACGGTGCGGTCGGTGGCGTCGGGGACGCCGGCCATGCCGTCGTGCAGCAGCACGACGTCGCGCTCGCGGATGCCCCGGCACCGATCGACGACGTGGTCGACCGACTGGCCGGGCACGTAGTCCTCGGCGTCGATCGTCCACAGCCACGAGTCGAGGCGGGCACGGCGCATCGCCGCCGCGACCCGCAGGTCGACGTGGCCGTTGGGCGGGCGGAAGAGCGTCGTCCGGCGCCCGAGCACCAGCTGCAGGTCGACGAGCCCGCCCTCGATCTCCTCGGCGATGGTGGCGGGGTCACTGGACTGGAACGACGCGTGCGAGCGCGAGTGCGAGCCGACGCCGTGCCCCTCGGCCCGCATGCGCAGCACGATCTCCGGCTGCGCACGAGCCCGTTCCCCGAGCACGAAGAACGTCGCCCGCACGTCGAGGTCGCGCAGCACGTCGAGCAGCGCCGGGGTGAACTCGGGCGACGGTCCGTCGTCGAAGGTCAGCGCGACGCCCCACGGCACCCGCCGATGGGCGCCGGCCAGCGCGTGGAGCACGCGCCGGCGGGCCTTGGCGATGCGCCACGTGCCCCTCATCGCGCCTGCAGGTAGCGGCGCACGAGCCCGCCGTACGCGACGACCACGCCGGCGGCGCCGGCGACGAACAACAGCGGCACCAGCCCCAGGTCGGCGCCTCCGCACGGCGCCTCCGGCGCGTCGGCCGTCTCGAGGTGCGCGGGATCGAACTGCTCGACATCCTCGGTGTCCCCGACCCGGATGGCGGCAACGAGCGTGCCTGTCGGCAGTGGCTGCAGCGGTGTCACCGTGGCCGCGCCGAACGGCGGCTCGCCGCCGACCGAGAAGGCGCGGTTGATGACGCCCTTCTTCGACTCGATGCGCCACAGCGTCGGACCGACCGGCGCCCGCACCTCGACCGCGTTCACGCGCTCGTCGGTGCACCGGCCGGCCAGGATCGAGAAGCCGGCCGGGCTCTCCGAGCGCACGACGGCGATGCGATCGCCGGGCTTCACCTCGGTGTTGCGGCCGAACACCACCGCGCCGACGAACGCGAGCACGACGAGCACCCCGATGCCGCCGGTGGCGAGCACCCCGAGCGTCGGCGCGTCAGCTCGCGGTGCGCTCAACGTCCTCCGCCGCCGCTCGGAACCGGTTGACCGTGGCGCGCAGCGCCAGCTCGGGGTCGACGCCCGCGGCGCGCGCCTCGACCACGAGCGCCAGCAACCGATCGCCGAGGTCGTCCGACCTCGGCGGGTCGACGCCGAGCCCCTTCGCCTTGCGCAGCACCTCGTCGGCGTACAGCAGGCCGGGCAGCGTGGTCGGGATGCCGTCGAAGGCCGACGTTCGGCCCTTCTCCTCCCGCTTGATCTGCTCCCAGCTCCGCACGACGGCGTCCGCCGTGTCGGCCTGGACGTCGGCGAACACGTGCGGGTGCCGCGAGTGCAGCTTGTCGTGGATGCCGCGGGCCACGTCGGCCAGCGTGAACCACCCCTCCTGCTCGGCGATGGTGGCGTGGAAGTACACCTGGAACAGCAGGTCGCCCAGCTCCTCCTCGAAGTGCTCGATCGTGGTCGGCTCGTCCTCGTCGAGCGCGTCGATCGCCTCCAGCACCTCGTAGGTCTCCTCCAGCGCGTAGCGCCGCAGCGACTGGTGCGTCTGCTCCCGGTCCCACGGGCACTGCTCGCGCAGCGTGCGCACGAGCTCGGCGAAGCGCACCAGCTCGGCGCCCACCGGCGCAGCCAGCTTGGGGACGTAGATCGACGTGAGGTGGTCCGGCGTGAAGGAGCGATCGAGGTCGTTCCACGCCACCTCGACGATCGACTCGTCGGGCAGCCCGAGGCGCTGCAGCACGGTGACCGACGCCGGCGGATCTCCCTCGACCGCCAGCTTGATGTCAGACAGCACGTCGGGGGCATGGCAGTGCGAGACGAGCAGCGGACCCCGCTCCCCTGCGGCCTGCACCGCGAACTCGTGCCCGTCGACGACGCGCACGCCCTCGGCCAGCGGGTCGATGCCGAGCCGCACCCAGGCCAGGTCGAGGAACGAGAGCGCGGGCAGGACGTCGCACGTCACGCGGGTGTCCGCCAGCAGGAGGATCACGCTGCGCTCGGCCACCAGCGGCGACCCGGGCACGGCGTAGAGCACCTCGCCGTGCTCGACGGCGGCGGCGACCAGCGCGTCGACGATCGCCGGATACACGTCGGCCTGCCGGTCGGCACCGTCGTAGAGGTGGTCGAGCGCGGTCGCCGGCTCGACGATCGAGGCCGACGGGTGCCGCGCCGTGCGCAGGAAGCGAACCGGGACGCGCTCGATGGCTGCGCGCGTGGCCTCGGTGACGAGGCCGGGATCGCCGGGGCCGAGGCCGACGACGACGATCGTCGGACTCATGCGCTACTGACCGAGCAGCGCGGTGCTGGGCGTGGCGCCGATCGGTCCCTCCGGCGGGCGCACGCTCGGCAGCTGCGGGACGAGCGCCTCGCACGACTCGCGGGCCCAGCGGCCGTACCGCGGGTTGACGTCGACGTCGGTGCCGCAGATGACGTCCACCAGGTAGCGGTTGATGCGCGCGTCGTGCACCGTCTGCATCACGGTGGACACCTGATCCTCGACCTCGTCGTAGTCGGGCTGGCTGCGCCGCGTCACCAGGATGAGGTGCGACCCGAACTGCGTCTGCACCGGCTCGCTCACCTCGCCCCGCTCGAGCGCGAACGCCGCCTCCTCGAAGACCGGGTCGAACTGCAGCGTCAGACGCGAGCCGCAGCCGAGCGAGCCCCGCTGGGCCGCCGCCGTCGAGTCGTCGGACTCGTTGGTGGCGATGTCCTCGAAGTCCTCGCCGGCCTGGATCCGGTCGTAGAGGTCCTGCGCCTCGGCCTCGGCCTCCGCCGGCGTGCGGCCGCTCTGCAGGCCGACCAGCGCGTGTGACAGGCAGATCTCCGCGAACTCCTCGGGGTTCTCGTCGAAGAACGCCTCCTCGTCGTCGCCGATCTCCTCGGTGATCTCGGCGTCGACCATGTTCACCAGCGCGCGCTGGTGAACGAGGCGGTCGAGGTACGAGCGCGGAAACGCGTCGAGGACCGGGTTCTCGTCGTCGCCGGGGTCTGGGTCGAGCGAGGCGAACTGCTGCTCGACCTCGTCCCGCGCCTGGGCCAGGTGGTCGTCGGTGATGCGCACGCCGCGCTCGTCGAGGTCGCGCTCGATCATCTGGTACCAGACGCGCAGCGACAGCACCTGCGCCACGAACGCGGCGTCGAAGGTGCCCTCGCCGGCGCTGCCGTCGGTCGGCGCGCCGTAGCTCTGCTCGAGCGCCTGGCGGTACGCATCGTTGCCGCGGATGGTCTCGATCTCCTCGTCGAGGGACTCGACGGTGATCTCGGTCCCGCCGACGGTGGCGGCGGGCGCCTCGCCGAACGCGGAGCACGCGGGCGCGACGAGGGCGGCCAGGGCGAGCAGGGGGAGCAGTCGTGAGCGCATGACGGGCTAGGACGCTACAGAGGTCGTTTCGTCCGGTACGAGTTCGGCCAGGAGCGTGACGAGCGCGTCGGCCGGGTCGACCTGCTTGGACAGCGGCACGACGAGCTGGCGCTGCTCCTCCTTGACGATCGAGGACGGCGACAGCCGCTTCAGGCGCACGGCGGCGCTGGCCCGCAGCCGGATGGGGCCGATGCGGGCCTGGAAGCCCTGGCTGGTCTGGTTCTTCGTCACCACGACCTCTCGCACGCCGATGCGAGCGCACTCGGCGCGCAGGCGGGCGACCCGCAGCAGCGCCGCCGCCGGTGCCGGCACCGGCCCGTACCGGTCCTCCCACTCGGTGCGGATGTCGTCGACCTCGGTGGCGGTCGTGACGGCCGCCAGCCGGCGGTACGCCTCGAGTCGCAGCTCCTCCTTGGCCACGTAGTCGACGGGGAGCGACGCGTCGATCGGCAGCTCGAGCTTGATCTCGGCCGGCTCCTTGACCGGCTCGCCCTTCAGCTCGGCGACGGCCTCGGCCACCATCTGGACGTAGAGGTCGTAGCCGACGGCGGCGATGTGGCCCGACTGCGTCTCGCCCAGCAGGTTGCCGGCGCCCCGGATCTCGAGGTCGCGCATGGCGATCTTGAAGCCCGAGCCGAGCTCGGTCGCCTCGCCGATCGTCTTGAGGCGCTCGTAGGCCTCCTCGGACAGCGACTGGTCGCGGGGGTGGAACAGGTAGGCGTACGCCCGCTGGCCGGCGCGCCCGACGCGACCGCGCAGCTGGTGCAGCTGGCCGAGGCCGAGACGGTCGGCGCGGTCGACCACGAGCGTGTTCACCGTCGGCATGTCGATGCCGGACTCGATGATCGTGGTGCAGACGAGCACGTCGTACTCGCCCTCCCAGAACTCGTAGACGACCTTCTCCAGCGTCCCCTCGTCCATCTGGCCGTGGGCGACGGCGATGCGCGCCTCGGGCACCAGATCGCGGAGCTCCGCCGCCTTCTGCTCGATGTCGACGACGCGGTTGTGCACGAAGAACACCTGGCCCTCGCGCAGGAGCTCGCGGCGGATGGCCTCGGCCACGGCGCGTTCGTCCTGCTCGCCCACGTACGTGAGGATCGGCATGCGCTCTGCGGGCGGCGTGTGCAGCAGCGTGAGGTCGCGGATGCCGGTGAGGCTCATCTCCAGCGTCCGCGGGATGGGCGTGGCCGAGAGCGTCAGCACGTCGACGTTGGTCTTCAGCTTCTTCATCGCCTCCTTGTGGGAGACGCCGAAGCGCTGCTCCTCGTCGACGACGAGCAGGCCCAGCTTCTTGAACTGCACGTCCTCCGACAGCAGGCGGTGGGTGCCGACGACGACGTCCACCTCGCCGTCCTTCACGCCGGCCACGACCTTGCGCGCCTGCTGCGGCGTCAGGAACCGGCTGAGCACCTCGACGCGCACCGGATAGCCGGCATACCGCTCGCTGAAGGTCTGGAAGTGCTGCTGGGCCAGCAGCGTGGTGGGCACGAGGATCGCCACCTGGTAGCCGTCTTGCACGGCCTTGAACGCGGCGCGGATGGCGACCTCGGTCTTGCCGAAGCCGACGTCGCCGCAGACGAGGCGGTCCATGGGCTTTGACGACTCCATGTCGTCCTTCACGTCGTTGATGGCCTTCAGCTGGTCGGGCGTCTCCTTGAACGGGAACGCCTCCTCCAGCTCCTGCTGCCACGGCGTGTCCTGGGAGAACGCCACGCCCTCGCTGGTGACGCGCTTCTGGTACAGCACGACCAGCTCCTGCGCGATCTGGGTGACGGCGCTGCGCACGCGCGCCTTGGTCTTGGCCCAGTCGCTGCCGCCCAGCTTGCTGAGCGACGGCGTCTCGCCGCCGGTGTAGTGGCGGATGGTGTCGATCTGCTCGGTCGGGATGTAGAGCTTGTCGTCGCCGCGGTACTCCAGCAGCAGGTAGTCGCGCTCGACCCCGCCGATCGACCGCTTCACCATGCCGGCGTAGCGGGCGACCCCGTGGTGCACGTGCACGACGTGGTCACCCGGCTTGAGGTCCTCGAAGAACCCGGCGCTGTCACGACGCTTCGGTGCGCGCGCCACGCGGTGGGCGCGGCGACCGGTGACGTCGGACTCGGCGAGGACGGCCAGCTTCACGCGCGGGAGGATGAAGCCACGCTCGAGCGGCGCGACGACCGTCGCGCCCGGCGTCACCCCGTTGTCCGTGAACGACTGCTTGAGGCGCGCCGCCGAGCCGGCCCCGTCGGCGGCGATGACGACGCGCGTGCCGTTCTTCTGCAGCTGCTTGACCTGGTTGACGAGGATGGTCCCGTCGCCGATCGTCGCCGGCCACGACTGCGTCTCGACCTGCTCGACGCGGACGTCTTCCCCGCTCAGACGGCCGCTCGGGCCGGGCGGCACGTTGGTGACGGTGATCACCGGCGCGGTCGTGTGCGTCAGCAGGCGGTCGAACTGCACGTGCAGGCGCGGTAGCTCGCGGCCGGGATCGACGTCCCACGTCTTGGCCAGCGCGCGAGCGAGGTCCTCCTCCTCGGCGAGGAGGTCGGCGGCCCGGTCGCGCATGCGGCGGGGCTCGACCAGCAGCACCGAGCCATCCGCGCCGACCAGGTCGAGCAGCGTGTGCTCCTCGCTGGTCAGCCACGGCAGCCACGACTCCATGCCGTCGAAGGTGAGCCCCTCGGCCAGCCGCTCCCACTGCTCGCGGCCCCAGGGCTCCTTGGCGATCAGGCGGCTGGCCCGCTCGCGCACGGCGTCGGTGGCGAGCAGCTCGCGGCACGGGAAGATCTCGACGCTCTCGACGTCGTCGCGGCTGCGCTGGTCGCTCACGCTGAACGTCGTGAGTCGGTCCACCTCGTCGCCCCACAGGTCGATGCGGACCGGCGCGTCCGCCGTGCTCGGGTAGACGTCGACGATCGAGCCCCGCACGGCCACCTCGCCGCGGGCCTCGACCTGGTACTCGCGCCGGTAGCCGGCGGCGACCAGCCGCTGCACGAGGTCGTCGGGGTCGACCTGCTCACCCGGCCGCACGCAGATGGGCTCGACGTCCTCGACATGCGGACCCAGGCGCTGCACCAGAGCCCGCACGGGCGCGATCACGACGGTGGCCTCGCCGGTGCGCAACCGCCACATCGTGCGCAGCCGCCGGCCCATCGTCTCGACGCTGGGGCTGACGCGCTCGAACGGAAGCGTCTCCCACGCCGGGAACAGCTCGACCTCGTCACCCAGCAGCTGGCCGAGGTCGGCGGCGAGCCGGTCGGCGTCGGACGTCGTCGGCAGCGCGACGAGCAGCGGGCGCCGCTCGCTGGCGCGGGCGAGGCCCGCGACCGCGATGGCGCGCGCGGGCTCGGCCACCGCCAGGTGGCCACCACGGCCGCCCGCCACCTGGACGAGCGCGGGCTCGTCGGCAGCGACGTCGGCCAGGGCGCGCAACGGCGCCCGATCCGGTCCGGAACGGGGGGTCATAGACGGGGCCACGGTATCGGTCGGCCGTGACGGCGGCGTTGTGACCGATCTGCAACCAATCGGACATCCGACCGCTCTGGTGCTGCTGCGCGTTCGCGCCGATGGTGCTCGTATGCGGATGCGGGGCAGGGACGACCAGGCGCGGATGGACGCCGCGACCGACGCGGTGCCGCGTCGAGCGACGTGGGGCGGGATCGACGACGAGGTCGGGCCGGCGGCGGTCATCCGGGCCCAGCGCGCCGGCGACCTGGCGCAGGTGAGCGAGCAGCGCCAGGTCGCTTAGCGGGTCAGTCCCGCTGGTTGTAGCGCTCCATCGCCCGCTCGATGCCGGCGGTGGCGATCAGCTCGATGGCGTCGGCCGCCTCCTGGATCACCACGTCCAGCTCGTCGCGGTCCTTCTTCGACGGCTTCTTCAGCACGTGGTCGACGCCTCGCGACGAGTGCACCGGCTTGTCCACGCCGATGCGGACGCGCAGGAACTCGTCGGTCTTCAGGTGCGCCTTGATCGACTTCAGCCCGTTGTTGCCGGCCAGGCCGCCGCCGGCCTTGAGCTTGAGCTTGCCGACGGGCAGGTCGAGCTCGTCGTGCACGACGACGACCTGCTGGGGCGTCTCGATCCCGTGGCGGTGGGTCAGCAGGCGGGCCGCTGAGCCGGCCTCGTTGTAGTAGGTCTGCGGGAAGGCGAGCACGACGCGCTTGCCGTCGATCTTCACCTCGCAGACGAGCGCCTTCTCCCGGCTCTTGCCCAGCGTGCCGCCGTGGCGTGCGGCGAGCAGCGCGACGGTCTCGGCGCCCACGTTGTGGCGCGACCGCTCGTACTCGACGCCGGGGTTGCCCATG
>DASUCO010000003.1:0-3532 GCA_036275955.1 Acidimicrobiales bacterium | reverse complement strand
GGCAAGTGGAAGAACGAGAACCGGCCGTGGTCGGCCCCCCAGCGCCTCACCGCCGAGCAGCGCAACCGCTACCAGCGCCACCTGCTGCTGCCCGAGATCGGCGAGGAGGGCCAGCTCAAGCTGCTCGAGTCCAAGGTGCTGCTGCTCGGCGCCGGGGGACTCGGCTCGCCGTCGGGCATGTACCTCGCGGCGGCCGGCGTCGGCACCATCGGCATCATCGACATGGACGTCGTCGACGAGTCGAACCTGCAGCGCCAGATCATGCACAACATGGATCGCATCGGCGACCGCAAGGTCGACTCGGCCAAGAAGACGCTCACGCTGCTGAACCCGGACGTCAACGTCGTCACCTACGACACCCGACTGGGCGCCGACAACATCCTCGACATCATCGACGGCTACGACGTGATCGTCGACGGCGCCGACAACTTCCCGTCGCGCTACCTGCTGAACGACGCGTCGCTGGTGAAGAAGATCCCCGTCGTGCACGGGTCGATCTTCCGGTTCGAGGGCCAGGTCACGGTGTTCCACCCGTACGTGGGCCCGTGCTACCGCTGCATGATCCCCGAGCCGCCGCCCGCCGAGCTGGCGCCGTCGTGCGCCGAGGCCGGCGTGCTTGGCGTGCTGCCCGGCATCGTCGGGTCGATCGAGGCGCTCGAGGCCATCAAGCTCATCCTCGACCTGGGCGAGCCGCTGCGCGGCCGCCTCCTGGCGTACGACTCGATGGACCAGTCGTTCCGCACGTTCAAGGTCAACCGCGACCCGGACTGCCCGGCGTGCGGCCCCAACGCCGGCGAGATCGTCATCGCCGAGTACGACGAGCACTGCATGCCCCACCCGAAGGAGGGCCCCAAGGCCTGACCCATCCCGTTCTCGGGACCGGAGCGCGCCAGATCTGGCGCGTTGCGGTCCCGGGAACGAGTGGTTTGTAGGTTTCCCCGGTGCTCTCGGCCCTCGTCCTCGGCGCGCTCGTGCTGGTGCCGGGGATCCCGCTGGCGCTGGTCGTGGGCCGCAGCGCGTCGCGGCGCTGGTCGAGCGTGGCCGTCGAGGGACTGGTGCTCGGCCTGTGCTGGTGGGTGCTCGTCGGCCTGTGGCTCTCCCACGCCGGCTGGTTCGACCCGTGGCAGCTGGCGGTGCCGACGCTCGTGCTCGTCGCCGCGCTGGCCGTGCCGGCATGGCGCGAGGCCCGCACGATCGACCGGCCGGTGCCGACGTGGTTCGGCGGGTTCCTCGCCGTCCTGCTCGTCGTCGCCCTCGTGCTGCGGCGCGAGCCGTTCTACTTCCTGTACCGCATCGGTGACTTCGCCGAGTACGTCAACCGCGCCAACGCCGTGGCCGAGGGTGCCGGCTTCGTCCCGTGGTTCACGCGCGGCTTCACCGTCGCGCTCTCGCTGACCAACCACGCGCTGGGCGAGGCGCGCACGGTCGAGCTCATGCCGTTCCTCGGGATCGTGCTGATCGCCATCGGCGTCGAGGTCGCCACCCGGCTGCGTGCCGGTCTCTGGGCCCGCGCCACGGTGGCGGTGGTCCTCACGTTCGCCGTGCTGCCCGTCTGGTACTCGCGCTTCCCAGCGTCGGAGACGCTCTACGCCGTCCTGCAGCTGGGGATGGTGCTGCTCCTGGTCGGGGCCGTGCAGCGCGAGTCTCGCTCGCTGGCCGTGGCGGCGGCGGTCGTCGCCGGCGTGATGCTCATGGTGCGCGGCAACGGCGTGCTGCTCGGCCCCATCCTCGTCGTGCTGGTGGGCGTCTGCGCGTTCGTCGTGCGTCGCCGCACCCTCGATGTGCTCCTGGTGTTCCTCGTGACCGCGCTGTGGTCGCTGGGTCTGGCGTTCACCGCCAACGCCCGGTTCTCGCACGACTACTTCATCGCCGAGCAGCTGCCGAAGTTCGTACCCGACGCGCTGTTCGAGCAGCTGGCCGGCATGGGCGGCCTGCGGTTCGCCCTGCCGCGGCTGGTCGGCCTGGTCGCGGTGTCGCTGGTCCTCGCCGTCGCGCTGCGGTGGCTGCACGGCCTGGTCGGACCGGAGCGAGACGGCGCGATGCTGGCGCTGCTGCGGCGTGCCGTGCTGCCCGCCGTCGTCGTGGTGTTCGCGCTGGTGTCGCTCGTCGTCGGTCCCGACGGCCTGCTCGACGCACTCGGTCGGTACGAGCTCGTGGTCCTCCTCCTCGGCGCAGTGGGGATCGGTGCGGCGCTGTGGCGCTTCGCCGACCGGTTGGACGACGACGAGCGCGTCGTCATCGCCGCCGTCGTCGTGATCGGTGGCGCGTTCGCGGTGCTCTTCGCCGAGCGACTGCCCAACCCGCGCTATGCGCCGTACTTCCTCTACTGGGACCGCTACCTCTTCTCCGAGACGTGGCCGCTGGTGGTGCTGGCGACGATGTGGGCGGTCGCGCTGCTGGACCGGCTCGATCGGCGGGCGATGACCGCCGTGGGCACCTCCGCCCTCGCCGCCCTGGGTCTCAGCCTGTTCGCCGGTGGTGCGGTGACGCGCGAGCGCGTGTTCATGGACGACGCCTACGAGCAGCTGCGGGCCGTCGACGAGCTGCTCGACGAGCGCGAGGTGCCGATCGCGTACTCGGGCGTGCCCAAGGCCGACACCCCGGTGAAGGTGCTCTGCCACGAGACGACCCGCGCCCTCGTCGCCTCACCGCTGGCGGCCACGTTCGGGCGTCGGTTCCTGAACCTCGGCCTGCCCGTCGACGCGCCTGACCCGGTGCTCGACACGGCGTCGCTGGTCGACGTGCTCGACGAGCGCGACGTCGACCGCGCGTACCTGGTGCAGGTCACCGTCCCCGACAGTGACCCGGCGTCGATCGGCGATGGCGCGCTGTCGGTCACGCCGGTGGGCACGACCACGCTGTCGATCCCCATGCTCGATCGCCCGCTCGCCGACGGCTGGCCCATCGACGAGGATCCGATCGCCGGCTGCGCACGTCACGGCGACCCGCGCTGGGACGAGGCGCGGTTCGACATCACCGTCAGCCTGGTCGAACGATGAAC
Organism: Acidimicrobiales bacterium; assembly: GCA_036275955.1. Taxonomy (GTDB): domain Bacteria; phylum Actinomycetota; class Acidimicrobiia; order Acidimicrobiales; family CADCSY01; genus DATLFP01. The sequence continues at coordinate 531 of DASUCO010000003.1, read as the reverse complement.
AAGCAGCGGCTCGCGGCGCTGTCGACGGCCATCGGGCTGCTCGTCGCCGTCGCCGGCGCGGTGTTCGTGGCCCGCGCCATCGCCGACGGCTACGACAGCTCGCGGGACGCGATCGCCGATGCCGGCATCGGCTGGCTGGTGGCGTCGTTCCCGGTGGCGTTCGTCGGGATGACGCTCGTCGGCGTCCCGTGGCGGCGCTCGATGCGGCTGCTGGGCTCCGACCCGTCGCTGCGCGACACGCTGCACTGGTACTTCCTCGGCCAGCTCGGCAAGTACGTGCCCGGCACGCTGTGGCCGGTGGTCGGCCGCTCCGAGATGGCGCGCCGCGGCGGGGTGCCGCGACCGGCGGCGTACGGGAGCGTGGTGCTGACGCTGGGCGCCACCTACCTAGCGGCGATGCTCGTCGTCATCGGCTTCCTCCCGTTCGCCGGCGAGAACGGCGCCGGTGACCAGTGGTGGGTGCTGCTGCTCCTGCCGGTGGGGCTGGCCGTGCTGCACCCGTCGGTCCTGGCGTGGGGCAAGGCACTGACC
>DASUCO010000002.1:0-3825 GCA_036275955.1 Acidimicrobiales bacterium | reverse complement strand
GGTGGTACGACTCGTGGTTGCCCCGCACCCACAGCAGCCGCTCGCCGAACGCGCCGAGGTAGAAGCGCTCGAACGCGTCGACCTCCTCCTGCGCTGCCGTGCTGGTGAGGTCGCCCTTCACCACGACGAGGTCGGGATCGAGGGCGCGCATCTCGGCGATGGCGGCGCCGTTCATCGTCTCCGGGTACGGACCCTCCCCCTCCTCGGCGCGGAACGTCGGCCCGCCGCCGCCGGCGTCGACGCCGCACTCGACCTCCCCGAAGTGCACGTCGTTGACGGTGGCGATCGTCGACAGCAGCTCACCGCCGGGGTGGCGCAGCGTGCGGAACGAGTGCCCGTCGATGTCGTAGTCGGTGTCGGGTTCGAGGTCGACGAAGTGCGTGACCTCGGCGCCGGCGAAGAAGACGGCCTCGTCCGGCGCCAGCGTCGTGAGGTCGCTCAAGGACGGAACCGGCGACTGGCGACCGGCCGGCTCCACCAGCGTCCGGAGAACCGCCACGCGGTGGACGGACCCGACGGCTCCTCGGCGACGACCACGACGCTCTTGGCGAGCGCCGCGTGCGCAGCGACGATGGCCGCCAGCTCCTCGTCGGTCGGCGTGGGCGAGACCTCCATCAGCGGACACCATCCGGTCGCAAGCCGGGGGCGCCTCGCCGAAGGCCAACCGTCCACGGCGCCGCGGACGCGCGCACCTGCAGGGCGGCCACGCCAGTGGCGCACGTCGAGCGGAGCCTGCGGAGCGAGACCATCAGAGGGGCACGTTGCCGTGCTTGCGCTTGGGCAGCTCCTCGCGCTTGGTGCGGAGCAGGTGGAGACCGGCGATGAGCTTGACGCGCGTCTCGGCCGGGTCGATCACGTCGTCGACGTAGCCACGCTCGGCCGCGTTGTACGGGTTGGCGTGCTCCTCGGTGTAGACGTCGATGAGCTCGGCCCGCTTCGCCGCCGGATCGGTCGCCTCCCGGATCTCCTCGCGGTAGACGAGGTCGACGGCGGCGTTGCCGGCCATGACCGCCAGCTCGGCCGAAGGCCATGCGAACGCGAGGTCGGCGCCGATCGACTTGCTGTTCATGACGACGTACGCGCCGCCGTACGCCTTGCGCGTGATGACCTGGATGCGCGGCACCGTGGACTCGCAGTACGCGTAGAGGAGCTTGGCCCCCCGCCGGATGATGCCGCCGTACTCCTGATCGACGCCGGGCAGGAAGCCGGGGACGTCGACGAACGTGACGAGCGGGATGTTGAACGCGTCGCACGTCCGCACGAAGCGCGCTGCCTTCTCGGACGAGTCGATGTCGAGTGCGCCCGCCAGCACCTGGGGCTGGTTGCCGACGATGCCAACGGGATGGCCGTCGAGGCGGGCGAAGCCGCACACGATGTTGCGGGCCCAGTGGTGGGCGTACTCGAAGAAGTCGCCGTCGTCGACGACCGCCTCGATGATCTTGATCATGTCGTACGGCTTGTTCGAGGTGTCCGGGAGCATGTCGATCAGCTCCGGGCACAGCCGGTCGGGTGAGTCCGTCGGCTCGAAGTGCGGTGGCTCCTCGAGGTTGTTCTGCGGGAGGAAGCTCAGCAGGTAGCGCACCTGGTCGAGCACCGTCGCGTCGTCCGGTGCGATGTGGGTGGCCACGCCGGACTTCGTCGCGTGCGTCATGGCGCCGCCCAGCTCCTGCTGGGTCACGTCCTCGCCGGTGACCGACTTCACGACGTCGGGGCCGGTGATGAACATGTACGACGTCTCGTTCACCATGAAGATGAAGTCGGTGAGCGCCGGGCTGTACACGGCACCGCCGGCGCACGGGCCCATGATCACGCTGATCTGCGGGATCACGCCGCTCGACTGCACGTTGCGGAAGAAGATCTCGCCGTAGGAGGCGAGCGACACCACGCCCTCCTGGATGCGGGCGCCGGCGCCGTCGTTCAGGCCGATGAACGGCGCGCCGACTGACGCCGCCAGATCCATGGCCTTGACGATCTTCTCGGCGAACACCTCGCCGAGCGCTCCGCCGAAGAGCGTGAAGTCCTGCGAGAAGAGGAAGACCTTGCGACCCTCGATCGTGCCCCACCCCGTGATGACCCCGTCGGTGTAGGGGCGCTCGTCCTCGAGGCCCATGCCGTGTGCCCGGTGGCGGGCGAGCATGTCGAGCTCGTGGAAGGAGCCGGGGTCGACGAGGTACTCGATGCGCTCGCGGGCGAGCATCTTCCCGCGGCTCTTCTGCCGTTCGACAGCGCGGTCGGAGCCGGGCTGCAGCGCCTGCTCCTTGCGCTTGTTGAGCTCCTCGATGCGCTCCCGGAGGGGGTGATCAGCCATACGGGGTTGGACGTTAGTGGCGCCTCAACGTTGCTTCTTCTTCGCGAGCGACTGCGCGCGCCGCAGCAGGTCGGGCGCCTCCAGCCGCTCGGCCATGGCCTCGAACTCGGGTCGCGGCCCGGTCCACTCCCACTCGTGGACCGCTCCGACCTCGCAGTCGTCCTTCAGCGTGGCCAGCACCTTGAACAGCAGCGCCCGGTCCTTCTCCGCGGCGAGGCGAGCCGCCATCGACCGGACTGCGGGCACGTTCACGTCCCACTCGAGGACGTCGTCCGGGATGTCCTCGATGTGCCCCCATCGGGCCAGCACCTTGGCCGCGCCCTTGGCCCCCCAGCCCTGGAGCCCGGGGAAGCCGTCGGCGGTGTCGCCGACGAGCGCCAGGTAGTCCGGGATGGACGCCGGCGGCACCCCGAACTTCGCCTGCACGCCCTCGGCGTCGCGCAGCTCCTTCTTGCGCCGGTCCAGCTGGACGACCTTGCCGCCCACGCACTGGCCCAGGTCCTTGTCGGGCGTGCAGATGAGCACCTCGTCGACGGCCGGGTCGGCCGCCGCCACCTTGGCCGCGCTGGCCAGCGCGTCGTCGGCCTCGTCCTCGACCATCGCCCACACGGTCAGCCCCATGGCCCGAGCCGCGTCCTCGAGCAGCGGGAACTGCCGGTACAGCTGCTGGTCGATGCCGGCGCCGGTCTTGTAGCCGGGCCAGAGGTCGTTGCGCCACGACTCGATGACGTGGTCGGTGGCGACGCCGACGTGGGTGGCGCCCTCGGAGAGCAGCTGGAGCATCGAGCCGAGCACGCCGCGCGTGGCGCCCACCTCCTCGCCGGAGGCGGTCAGGCGGGACGGCACCGCGAAGAAGTGGCGGAACAGCTCGTAGGTCCCGTCGACCAGATGCACCTGCAGACCCATCGGGTGCATCGTCGCAGGTCACCGGGACGTCCGGCGGCGACGCCGCCGGAATCGACACAGCAGCGCTGACACACCCGGCGCCGACGGGCGCCGGCGGGGACGGCTCGTGCATCGAGGCGGCGTCGTGACCTGCCGGGTGTCGAGGCGCCGGCGCGGCTATCACGCGCGCGCGTTCGCGCCGGGCGAATGCGACACCCTCGAGCACCCCGGGCGCGACCGTCGCCGCGTGACCACCGACGACGACGCGGGCGACGACAGCCCGGAGCGGTTGATCGAGATCTGCAGCGGGATCGGCGGGTTCGGCGCCGACGTCGACGCGGGCCGGCTTCAGCTCGTGTCGGCGCGGCGTGCGCCGTGCGGGACGTGCGCGGCGGACGTGTTCGTCGGTGTCGAGGGCATCGCCGCCCGCTACGGGATCGGCCGGACCAAGGCGTACGCGGTGGTGACGGCGCCGGGCTTCCTGCGCTCGGTCGTCGCCGGCATGCACGTGTACCCGCTGCGGGCGCTGCGCGCCTGGGAGCTCGCCGTCGCCCTCGACGGCACCGCTGCCGCGCCGGGCCGAGCCGCGGCACCGACCTCTCCGCCGGCGCGGCCGGCGGGACGACCACGAA
>DASUCO010000001.1:0-16368 GCA_036275955.1 Acidimicrobiales bacterium | reverse complement strand
CTGGTACGGGCGGAGCCAACGGTCTTGTCTCAATCACAGATTGAGTACCGTCCGGCCCATGCCGGACGCGATCGACCAAGCGCTGTACCGCCAGGTGATGGGCCACTTCCCGACGGGCGTCGTCGTGATCGCGTCGCCGGGGCCCGTCGGCACCGCCATCGGCTCGTTCGCGTCGCTCTCGCTCGACCCGCCGCTGGTGACGTTCAGCATCACGAAGACGTCGTCGTCGTGGCCCAAGATCCGCGACACCGGCGTCTTCTGCGCCAGCGTGCTCGCCGAGGACCAGGAGCACGTGAGCCGGGCGTTCGCCCAGAGCGGCGCCGACAAGTTCGCCGGACTCGGCTACAAGCCGATGGCGACCGGCTCGCCCCGCATCGACGACTGCGTGGCGTGGACCGACTGCGACATCACCGACGTCTTCGAGGGTGGCGACCACGACATCGTCGTCGGCACCATCCGCGAGATGGGCGTCGAGCGTGAGACGAAGCCGCTCATCTTCTTCCGCGGCGGGTACGGGCTTTGATCGAAGGGGTCGTCATTCGCGAGCTCACCGCGCACGGGGATGCACGCGGCTTCTTCGTCGAGACGTGGCGCAAGGAGTGGTTCCCCGACGGCTTCACGCCGGTGCAGGGCAATCGCGCCGACCGCGGCGCCGGCTCGGTGACCGGCCTCCACTACCACCTGCACCAGGCCGACTGGTGGTACTTCGCCACCGGCCATGCCCGCTTCGTGCTGCACGACCTGCGGGAGGGCTCCGCCACGAAGGGCCAGACGATGTCGCGCGACATCGTCGAGGGCGAGCACGCCGGCATCTACGTGCCGCCCGGCGTCGCCCACGGCTTCGCCGCCATCACAGACGTGACCCTCAGCTACCTGGTCGACCAGTACTACAACGTCGACGACGAGAACGGCCTCGCCTGGGACGATCCCGACCTGGCGATCGACTGGGGTGTGGCGGATCCGATCGTGACGGCGCGCGACTCCTCGAACCCGCGCCTGGCGGAGCTGCCTCAGATCATCGCCGCGAGGTAGTCGCCCACCGCGGCAGGCCCGACCAGCTGGGCGCGGACCGTGCCGTCGACATCGGCCAGCACCGTGGTCGGGGCCGAGCGGATGCCGAGGGATTCGGCCAGCGAGCGCTCGACGGTCGCGTCGAGCTTCAGCACGCGGCCTTCGGGGTCGGCGGAGCGCAGGCGGTCGACGACGGGGTCACACGTGGCGCACCACGGCGTCGTGAACACCACCCACGTGCGATCGGCGCCGGCGGTGATGTGGGCCGGGAGCGCGGCACCGATGCGCCGCGGCGCGACGTTTCGCGCGCGGCGATCCATCGCCTGCTTGAGCAGCCGACGGACGAGGGCGATGCCGAACAGCACGCCGAGCACGACCCACACGCGCCAACCGAGGGCGAGGAAGATCACGCCACCAGCTCCACGCCGCGGCGCCGAGCGAACAGGAGGTACAGCTCGCAGCCGATGCAGAGCCCGCTGGAGGCGGCCAGGCCGGCGAGCACGGCGACCACCAGGGCGAGCGCCCACGCCAGCACCTGGGCGTCGAGCAGGAAGGCGATCGACGAGACGGCGAGGAAGACGGTGCCGATCGAGGCCGCGAACCGTGGTGGCCGGGGGTCCTCGAGGTGCTTGGGCGGCGCCAGCCGGGGACGGATCACCGCCGAGTAGAGACGGAGGAACGGTCCGTAGGGAGCGCCGAAGGCGGCGCCCAGGAACAGGACGACGGCCATGACCGGCACCAGGAGGCGCACGTCGGCGACGAAGGCCCCCAGCAGGACGACCGTCAGGACGCCCTGGTTGAACCGGGGGCCTCTCGGATCGATGGGGGACGGCGCGGCCACGCCACCACCCTAATCCCGACTTGGCCAGTCAACAATCAGCGGGCGTGCGTCGCGATCGGAAAGATGTGCGGCTCGTCGCGCACGGCGTCCATGGCGGCCTCCATCTCGTCCGGTGACATCGGCGTGAAGCGGGACGCGGCGTCGATGGCCAGCGCCGTCACGGCCACGTCGCCGGGCGTCGCGAACGCGTGGACGCCGGGCACCGACAGCGTGAAGCGCACACCGGTCTCGATGTCGGTGCGCGGCTCGTACCAGGACGTCGCCCACTTCTCCCTGTCGCCCCATGGCCGGGCTGCGCCCGCCTTGATGGCCATGACGCCGATGTCGCGCTCGGCGCACAGCGCCAGCAGCGTCTCCGCGTCGCGCCGGTAGTCGGCGTCGGCCCACAGGCGCGCGTTCACGGGGAACATGACGGTGTCGAGGTCGAAGCGACGCAGCGCCTCGACGAAGGTGGCCGGGACGGTGAGGTCGTGACCGGTGATGCCGGCGAAGCGGGTGAGGCCCTCGTCGCGCATGCGCACGATCTCGCCCAGCGCGGCCATGCGCTCCTCGAGCACCTCCAGGCTCGTCACAGCATGCGCCTGGTAGAGGTCGAACCGATCGACGTGCAGCTTCTCGAGGGACTCCTGCGCCTGCGCCTTCACGCCGTCGACGTTCTTGCGCAGCGTCTTGCACGCGACGAACAGCCGATCGCGCACGGACGGGACGTGCGGCCCCACGAGCACCTCGGCCAGGCCGTACTGCGGAGCGATGTCGAGGTGGTTGACGCCGGCGGCGATGGCCGACGCGAACGCCGCCGCCGTCTCCTCCTCGTCGGATCGGCCGAACGCGGCCCCGCCCAGGATGGCAATCGTGCTCTCGTGTCCGGTTCGTCCCAGCCGACGGGTCTGCATGCCAGCACCGTAGGCAGGTGCACGCCGTGTAGGCACCGAACCACGGAGGGTAACGTCGGGTCCACGGGCTGACCACGGAGGGTGCGCGACATGATCGATCTCGGCCAAGCGGCGGTGCTGGGGACGACCCTGGCCGACGTCGCCAACGTGCGGGAGCGCGCGCGCCGGCGCCGCCTGCGTCGCGTCGCCTACGTCCTCCTGCCGCTCGCCGGGTGGATCTGGCTCCGGATGCTCGCCGGCGATCCGGTCAAGCCCGGTCTCCCGTCGCTGCCGGCCAACGCCGACCTCTGGATGCCCGGCGCGATCCTCGTCGTCATCGTCGGCCTCGGCATCCTCGTGCCGCTGCTCGGCGCCGGCCGCTCGCCGCACGTGCTGTACCGGTCGAGCGAGATCGAGACGTCGCTCGACGACGTGCGTGGCGCTGGCATCGTCAAGGAGGAGGTCGTGCGCACGCTCAACCTCTTCCTCGCGTACCGCCAGTTCAAGGAGACGATGGGCGGCACGCCGCGGCGCGCCATCCTCTTCGAGGGTCCGCCCGGCACCGGCAAGACGTACATGGCGAAGGCGATGGCGCGCGAAGCCGGTGTGCCGTTCCTGTTCGTGTCGAGCTCGGCGTTCCAGTCGATGTACTACGGCCAGACGAACCGCAAGATCCGCAGCTACTTCAAGGCGCTGCGCGACGCCGCCCGCAAGGAGGGTGGCGCCATCGGCTTCATCGAGGAGATCGACGCCATCGGCGGCGCTCGCTCGGGCATGGGTGGCGGCGGTCGCAGCGAGGGCGTGGCCGGCGTCGTCAACGAGCTCCTCATCCAGCTGCAGTCGTTCGACGAGCCCACGCGCGGCATGAAGCTGCAGGGCTGGTTCATCGACGCCATCAACCGCTTCCTGGCTCCGCACAACCAGCTGCGCAAGCCCAAGCCGGTGCCGGCCAACGTCCTCGTCGTCGGCGCCACCAACCGCGCCGCCGACCTCGACCCCGCGCTGCTGCGGCCGGGGCGCTTCGATCGCTCCATCCACTTCGGCCTGCCGGGTCGGCGCGAGCGGCTCGACATCATCGACTACTACCTGGGCAAGAAGGCGCACGACGCCGAGCTCGACGACCCGGTGAAGCGCGAGACGCTGGCCGCCATGACCGCCATGTACTCCCCGGTCATGATCGAGCACCTCTTCGACGAAGCGCTGGTGTGGGCCATCCGGCGCGGCGCGCCGGGGCTCGACTGGAACGACATCCAGCAGGCGAAGATGACCGAAGAGATCGGTCTGAAGCAGCCCGTCGAGTACACCGACGAGGAGCGCGTCGCCATCGCCACCCACGAGGCGGGTCACGCCACGATCGCGTGGCTGGTCGGCAAGGACCGCAAGCTCGAGGTCCTGTCGATCATCAAGCGCAAGGACGCGCTCGGTCTGCTCGCCCACTCCGACCTCGAGGAGCGGTTCACCAAGACCCGCACCGAGATCATCGCCCTCATCCAGATCGCCATGGGCGGCATGGCGGCCGAGGAGATGTACTTCGGCGAGGCCAGCACCGGTCCGTCGGGTGATCTCCAGGCGGCCACCACCGCCGCGTGCCAGATGGTCGGCTCGCTCGGCATGGGCGGGTCGCTGATCAGCTACGACGCTGCCGCGGTGTCCGGTGCCGGCAACGTCGTCGCCAAGGTGCTGGCGAACGACGCGGCGCGCAGGTCCGTCGAGCAGATCCTCGACGACGCCAAGGCCGTAGCAGCCGGACTGCTGCACGACCACGCCCACGTCCTCGAGGCGCTGCGCGACGCGCTGCTCGAGCGCGAGGAGCTCGTCGGCGACGAGATCCTCGAGGTCATCCGTCGTGCCAACGGCGAGACGGCCGACGTCGTCGACCTCACCGAGAAGACGCTGCAGGACTGATCTCTGGCGCTACGCCAGGAGCTGGGTGGAGAGCCGTTCTGCGCTCTCCAGCGATGCGCGCAACCCCATCGCGTCACCGCCCGATCTGCGCTCCAGCGCGAGCTCCACGCAGCACGCGAACGCCCAGCCCGCGATGCGTCCCGCATCGAGATCAAGCCGATCGGCGAAGAGGGCGACCTGCTCTCGCGCGTCGTGCGCGTCACGCCGTGACAGGTGGTGCCCGACGTCGAACGCGCGGTCACCCACCACGGGATAGGGATCGATCGCCAACCCCCCACGCTCCGAGAGCACGACGTTGCTCGGTCCGAGATCGCCGTGCAGGAGCACCGTGTCCGTGGACGACTCGGTCAGGGAGGTGAACAGGTCGTCCGCCTGCGCGACGACGCCGCGGTCCACCGGCGCCTCGAACCGATCGAACCAGTCCCACATGGTCTCGCGGGAGCGCTCGGTCGACGTCGCGAGCGGCTCGAACGCCCCCACTGCGGGAGGTTCGACGGCATGGAGCTCGGTGAGCACCGACGCGACGAGTGCGTTCCCGGTCACGACGTCGAGGTCATCGCCGTTCGTTCCGGGCAAGCACCGCTCGAGCAGCAAGGTCTGACTCGCCGCATCCGCGTCGAGCAGACGCACCGCGCCGCGGCCAGCCCAGTGCTGCAAGCCCTTGGCCACCCAGAGATTGCGATGACCCGGGCACTCCACCTTCAGCACCGCGTCGGTGCCGTCCGCTCGACGTACGGGGGCAACCCAACCGACGTTGCCGCCCGGCTCGTACGGAGCGCCCACCTGCAGCTGCCACGCACGCGCCGCGTCGGCGACGAGACCCGGCAGTCGCGCCAGCCATTCGCGTCCGACGTCGCCGAACGCCGAGACGACGGTGTTCGCCAACCGATCCGGGACGCGAACGGCCGTCGTCAGGAGGCCATCCCGAAGGTGTCGAGGAGGAAGGCGTACACCAGTGCCTCCTCCTTCCATGCGTCATAGCGACCGGACGGGCCGCCGTGGCCGGCGCCCATCTCGGTCTTCAGCAGCAGCCGGTTCGAGTCGGTCTTCGTCGTGCGCAGCTTGGCCACCCACTTGGCCGGCTCCCAGTACGACACGCGCGGGTCGTTGAGTCCCGCGGTCACGAGCATGGGCGGGTAGTCCTTCGCCTCGACGTTCTCGTACGGGGCGTAGGACTTCATGTAGTCGTAGTACTCCTTCGACTCCACCGGGTTGCCCCACTCCTCCCACTCGATGACGGTGAGCGGCAACGAGGGGTCGAGGATGGTGTTGAGCGCGTCGACGAACGGCACCTGGGCCACGACGGCGCCGAAGAGGTCGGGCCGCATGTTCACCACGGCGCCCATGAGCAGGCCGCCGGCCGAGCCGCCGCGGATGGCGAGCGTCTTGGGCTGTGTCCATCCGGTGTTGACCAGGTGCTCGGCGGCGGCGATGAAGTCGGTGAAGGTGTTCTTCTTGGCCAGGTACTTCCCGTCGGTGTACCAGCGTCGTCCCATCTCACCGCCGCCGCGGATGTGTGCGATGGCGAACGCGAACCCGCGGTCGAGCAGCGAGAGCCGCAGCGACGAGAACGATGGGTCGGTGCTCGACTCGTACGACCCGTAGCCGTACAGCAGGACCGGCGCACCCTGGGGCCGGTCCTTCCGGTGCACGATCGAGATCGGGACCTGCGTCCCGTCCTTGGCCTTGGCCCACAGCCGGCGGGTGACGTACTGGTCGGGGTCGTAGCCGCCGAGCACCGGCTGCTGCTTGCGCAGGGAGCGCTCGCGGGTGTCCATGTCGAAGTCGAAGACCGACGACGGCGTGACCAGCGAGGTGTAGCCGTAGCGCAGCACGTGCGAGTGGAACTCGGGGTTGCTGCCGCCCGAGGCGGTGGATACCTCCTCGGGCTGCTCGATGACGTAGTCGCTGCCGTCGAGCATGCTCTGGACGCGGATCTGGCGGATGCCCTTGGCCCGCTCGAACAGCACCAGGTGGTTCTCGAAGACGTCGATGCCGGCGAGCTTCACGTCAGGGCGGTGGGCGACGACGTCCGTCCAGTGCTCGCGACCCGGCGCGTCGTCGGGGGCCTCCATGAGCTTGAAGTTCTCGGCCCCGTCGGCGTTGGTGACGATGAAGAACCGGTCGCCGTGGTGCTCGATGCTGTACTCGACCTCCTGCTCACGCGGCTGCACGACGCGGAAGTCGCCAGTCGGGTTCGACGACTCGAGGATCCACGCCTCGGACGTCACCTTGCTGCCCATCTCCATGACGAGGAAGCGCTCGTCCTTGGTGATGCCGATGCCGAGGAAGAAGCGCTCGTCGTCCTCCTGCTTGACCAGCACGTCGTCATCCGACGGCGTGCCCAACGTGTGCCGCCACACCTGGTGCGGGCGCATGGCCGCATCCGGCCGCGTGTAGAAGAACGTCTTGCTGTCGGCCGCCCACGCGGTGCCGTAGTACGTGCCCTCGATGACGTCGGGCAGGTCCTCGCCGGTGCGCAGGTCGCGGAAGCGCAGCTGGTACACCTCGGCGCCCGCTCGGTCGGCCGACCACGCCAGGATGTTGTGGTCCGGTGAGGTGTCGAAGGCGCCCACCGCGAAGTACTCGCTGTCGCCGGCCTCGACGTTCTGGTCGAGGAGGATCTGCTCGGCCGCCGCCGGATCGGGCTCGACCTCGTCTTCCCTCGTGACGGGCTTGCGGGCCGAGATGCCGTACTGCTTGCCCTCCTCGGTCTTGCCGTACCACCACCACGGCCCCTTGCGGGTCGGCACCGACAGGTCGGTCTCCTGGATGCGGGAGCGGATCTCCTCGAACAGCGCCGCCTGCAGGTCCTTGGTGTGGGCCAGCTGTGCGTCGGTGTGCGCGTTCTCGGCCTCGAGGTAGGCGATCACCTCGGGGTCGCCCTTGTCCTGCAGCCACGCGTACTCGTCGGTGACGGTGTCGCCGTGGCGCTCGCGAACGGTGGGGACACGCTTGGCGACGGGGGGCTGGGCCATAGGTTCACGTTATGGCGATCTACTCACTGGGCGATCGGGTGCCCGACATCCATCCCGACGCGTACGTGCACCCCGACGCGACGGTGATCGGCGACGTGCGACTGGCCGCCGGCGTCACCGTCTGGCCCGGCGCCGTCCTGCGCGGCGACTACGGGACGATCATCGTCGGGGAGCGCACGTCGATCCAGGACGGCTCAGTCATCCACGCCACCCACGAGCTCGCCACCGTCGTCGGCGACCGGTGCGTGGTGGGCCACATCGTCCACCTCGAGGGCTGCACGATCCACGACGACTCGCTCGTCGGCTCGGGCTCGGTCGTGCTGCACGAGGTCGAGGTCGGACCGCACGCCCTGGTCGGCGCCAACGCGGTGGTGCCCAACGGCATGAAGGTCCCGCCGCACGCCATGGCGCTGGGGATCCCGGCCACGATCAAGGAGGGCACCGTCCGGGACGGCCAGTTCGATCACGCCGTCGGGCTCTACGAGCGCAACGGCCAGCGCTACAAGGCCGAGCTCACCCGGCTCGATTGACCCAGGTCAGCGTGTAGCGGAAGAACGGCGCCCGGCGGTACTCGACACCCGGAAGCACCTCCTCCGAGAGCCGGCGTGCCTCGGCGTAGGAGACGGGCGGCGGCCAGATCTTCGGTGCCGGCGTCTCCCACACGCGTCGGGTGAACGTGTACGGGCGGATGGCGACGGCATCGAGCGCGTCGCGCGCGTACTCCGACGGCGTGCGGGACCTGGCCAGGCCCACGACGAGGAGCAGCCCGCCGGGCGCGACGAGCGACGCCAGCTGCGTCAGCCCCTCGCGATGATCCATGTGGTGCAGGACGGCGACCGCCGACACCACGTCGAACGACCCCGCCGCGAGGTGCGCCGACTGGAGATCGGCGATCTCGTACGCGATGTCGTCACCGAACGAGCGGGCCTCGGCGATGCTCGACTCGTCCGGGTCGATGGCCGTCACGTGCTGGACTCGCTGCCGCAGCCGCCGGGCCATCTCACCCTCGCCACAGCCCACGTCGAGTCCCCGCTTCGCGCCGGCGGGAACGCGCTCCAGCAGGCGGTCGAAGGCGTGGATGTTGGAGTTCCAGCGGTTCGCGGTCATTTCGCGAAGGTCGTCCCGACCTGCCGCGAACGGCTGGCGGCTCCTCGTCGCGTCACGGCGGCACCGTAGTAACCGGTTCGGAAGAACCGACACCTGACGGTAATCTCAACGGCCGGGGACGACGGGGGGAGTGGTGGCAGTGGAGCCGACGACGAAGAGCAGGGGCCGCACCCTGCTCACGTCGCAGCTGCGCACCCAGTGGGTCGGCGTCCTCGCCGGCGTGCTCATCTCGCTGCTGTGGTCGGCCGGCAAGGTCAGTGTCCCTCGCGTCGTCCAGCTGGCCATCGACCGCGGCATCGACGGCGACGACTCGGGCGAGCTGCTCAAGTGGACGCTGGTCATCGGCGGCCTCGGCGTGCTGTCCGCCGTCGGTCAGGGATTCCGCCGCTACTACGCGTTCCGCGAGGCCCGCTGGTGCGAGGCCGCGCTGCGCGATCGCATCTACGCCCACATCCAGCGCCTGCACTTCGCGTTCCACGACACCGCCGCCACCGGGCAGCTGATGAGTCGGGCCAACACCGACCTGCAGGCCATGCAGCAGTTCGTGGTCATGATCCCGATGACCATCGGCAACCTCGTGCAGGTCGTGGCGGCCACGATCATCCTCCTCCTCATCAACCCGCTGCTGACGCTGCTGGCGCTCGGCGGCCTGCCGTTCGTCAACATGCTGGGCAAGCGGTTCTCCGACGCCCTGCACCCGGCGGTGATGGCCATCCAGCAGGAGTCTGCCGAGCTCGCCGCGGTGGTCGAGGAGTCCGTCGCCGGCGTGCGCGTCGTGAAGGGCTTCGGCGCCGAACCGATCCAGGCGGCCCGCCTGCGCAAGGAGGCCGACGACGTCTACGACGCGTCGGTGTCGGCGGCCGCCGTGCGGGCCCGCTTCCTCCCGGCCAGCGAGCTCATCCCGAACATCGGCCTCGTCGCCGTGCTCGGCTACGGCGGGCACCAGGTGCTCGCCGGTGCGCTCACCGTCGGCGAGCTGCTGGCGTTCAACGTCTACGTCGTCATGCTCATCTGGCCGCTGCGCATGCTCGGCCAGATCATCGCCCAGTGGCAGCGCGCCGTCGCCGCCGCCGACCGTGTGGCCGAGCTGCTCGAGACGGAGCCCGAGATCGTCGACGGCCCCGACGCCATCGATCTCCCGCCCGGTCCGGGCGAGGTGCGCTTCGAGAAGGTGACCTTCGGCTACAGCGAGTCCCAGGCCCACCCGGTGCTCGACGGTCTCGACCTCGAGATCGAAGCCGGCACCTCCGTCGCCGTCGTCGGCGCCACCGGCAGCGGCAAGACCACCATCGCCCGGCTCATCCCGCGCTTCTACGACATCGCCAGCGGTCGCATCACCATCGACGGCGTCGACGTCCGCGACGTGAAGATCCGCGACGTGCGGCGTGCCGTCGGCATGGTGTTCGAGGACACGTTCCTGTTCAGCGGCACCGTGGCCGACAACATCGCGTTCGCCGATCCCGACGCGGACCAGGCTGCGGTGGAGCGTGCCGCGCGGCTGGCCGGCGCCCACGACTTCGTGGTGCGACTGCCCGAGGGCTACGACACCGAGATCGGTGAGCGAGGGTTCTCGCTCTCCGGCGGCCAACGCCAGCGCATCGCCATCGCCCGCGCCATCCTCGCCGACCCGCGTGTGCTGATCCTCGACGATGCCACCTCCTCGGTCGACCCCACCAAGGAGCACGAGATCCGCGACGCGCTCAACGAGGTGATGCAGGGTCGCACGACGATCGTCATCGCCCACCGTCCGGCGACGATCGCGCTGGCCGACCGGGTCGTGCTGATCGACGAGGGCCGCATCGTCGCCGCCGGCACCCACACCGAGCTGCTCGCCACCAACGAGCGCTACCGCGAGGTCCTCGCCTCCGCATTGGAGTCAGAGGCGGCATGAGAAGGCAGCAAGCGGAAGCCACCCAGCCGAAGGCCTCCTGGCTTTCGCGCCGCGGAGACGCGCACCCTGCAGGGCGGCCACGAAGTGGCGCAGTCGAGCGGAGCCTGCGGAGCGAGACCGGAAGCAGGGCGGCATAGCCGTGGGCATGTGGATGGCCGGCGGCGTGTCGGAGGACGACAAGCTCGATCGCGAGGAGGCGTTCCACGTCGTGCGCCGCACCGGGCGACGCCTGCGTCCCTACAAGCGGGAGATGTGGCTCGCCGGCCTCGTCGTGCTGGTCTGGACGGCGACCGTCCTGGCTGGCCCCGCGCTCGTCCGCTACGCCATCGACCAGGGCCTTCGCGACGAGGACACGGGTGCGCTGAACCTGGCCATCGGGCTGTACATCGGTGTGGCCGTCGTCGCGTACTTCGTGTACCGGCTGCAGATCACGCTGATCAACCGGATCGGCGAGAGCTTCCTCCGTGATCTGCGGCTCACGGTGTTCGACAAGCTGCAGAGGCTGTCGATGCCGTTCTACGACCGCGAGAAGGCGGGCGTGATCGTCTCCCGCATGACGAGCGACGTCGACTCGCTGACCGAGCTCGTGCAGATGGGCTTGCTCATGTTCGTGAGCAACGGCCTGCTGCTCGTGTTCAGCCTCGGGCTCCTGGTCGCGCTCTCGTGGCAGCTGAGCCTCGTGTGCCTGGTGGCAGTGCCGTTCGTCGTGCTGGCGAGCATCAAGTTCCAGCGCGACTCCAATCGCGCCTACTTGGACGTGCGCAACCGGATCGGCGGTGTGCTGTCGAACCTGCAGGAGGGCATCGCCGGCGTCCGCGTCATCCAGGCGTTCGGGCGCGAGGAGGTCGAGGTCGACCGCTTCGGCACCACCAACCGCTCGCTGTTCGACTCGCACATGCGGTCGGTGAAGATCTCGGCCTGGTATCTGCCGGTCATCGACCTCTCGAGCGTCTGGACCACGGGCGCCGTCGTCGGCGTCGGTGGCTGGCTGGTGCACCGCGGCGACGTCACCCTCGGCACGGTCGCTGCCTTCATCCTCCTGCTGTCGAACCTCTTCGAGCCCATCCAGCAGCTCAGCCAGCTGTTCAACCTCGTGCAGTCGGCCGGCGCCGCCCTCAACAAGCTGTACGGGCTGATCGACACGCCGATCGACGTGCCCGACCCCAAGGAGCCGAAGCACCTCAACGCCTCGGGGACCATCACCGTCGAAGACGTCTCCTTCGCCTACGCCGGCGGGCCGCCGGTGCTGCAGCACGTGTCGCTCACGGTCGAGCCGGGGGAGCGACTCGCCCTCGTCGGTCCCACCGGCGCCGGCAAGTCCACGCTGGCCAAGCTGATGGCGCGCCTCTACGACCCGACCGAGGGCCGGGTCACGCTGGGCGGCGTCGACCTGCGCGAGGTGTCCATCGCCGAGCTGCGCCAGCGCGTGGTGGTCGTGCCTCAGGAGGGGTTCCTCTTCAACGCCACCATCGGCGAGAACATCCGCATCGCCCGCGGCGACGCCACCGACGACGACGTGCGCGCCGCGCTCGTCGCGCTCGGCATCGAGCAACGGTTCCTGTCGCTGCCGGACGGTCTCGAGACCGAGGTGCAGGAGCGCGGCTCGCGCTTCTCGGCCGGTGAGAAGCAGCTCGTCTCCCTCGCCCGCGCCGCGCTCGTCGACCCGTCGGTGCTCGTGCTCGACGAGGCGACCTCGTCGCTCGACCCCGGCACCGAGCTGCTCGTCGAGCGCGCCCTCGAGCGGCTGATGGAGGGGCGCACGTCGCTCGTCATCGCCCACCGCCTGTCGACCGCCGAGCGCTGCGATCGCGTCGCCGTCGTGCAGGAGGGTTGCCTGGTCGAGATCGGGCCTCACGAGGAGCTCGTCGCCAGGGGCGGCGCCTACGCCGACCTCTTCGCGTCCTGGTCGGGCGGCCTGGCGGCGCGATGACGTACCTGCTGGTCCACGGCGCCTGGCACGGCGCCTGGTGCTGGGATGCGGTGCGCGAGCAGCTGCCGGACACGGTCGCCATCGACCTGCCGTCGAACCACGTGGACGGCGCCGGGTTCACCGACGACGTCAAGGCGGTGCGGGACGCGCTCGACGGCATGAGCGACGTCGTCCTGTGCGGTCACTCGTACGGCGGCGCCGTCATCACCGAGGCAGGGGCGCACGACAACGTGCGCCACCTCGTCTACCTGTGCGCGTTCGCGCTGGAGGTCGGCGAGACGACCATGGTGAACGCCGCCGCCGATGACCCGGTCGCATCGGCTGCGCCCGGATCGAAGCTCGGTGCCGCCATGTCCGTGGTCGATGGCGCCCTGGTGCTCGAGCCCGAGGCGGCCAGTGCCGCCTTCTACGCCGACTGCGACGTGAGACCGGTCGATCGGCTGGTGCCCCATCCGATGCGGGCGTTCGACGTCGGTGTCGCGGCGGCGGCCTGGAAGGACACACCGTCGACCTATGTCGTCTGCACGCAGGATCAGGCCATCCACCCCGATGTGCAGCGGTTCTTCGCCCGTCGCTGCAGGAACGTGGTGGAGCTCGAGGCCTCCCACTCGCCCATGCTCTCGATGCCGGATCGCGTGGCGGAGATCCTCCGATCCGCGCGATGACACGTGACCGGTTTGTCCTGCCACACTGACTGACGTGAGCGCAGCGAGCGTCGACGGCGGCGCGAGCGCCAGCGAGCCCGGCGTCGAGAGGTCTGGGTCGCAGACCCAGGGAGGCAGAGTGCGGTACGGCGGCCAAGCGGTCTTCGAGGGCGTGATGATGCGGGGGCGGGAGTCCTATGCCGTCGCCGTGCGCCGCCCTGACGGGGGCATCGAGGTCACCGAGGCGCCGCTGCCGACCTGGGGCCGCGGCCTGAAGGACGTGCCCGTCGTGCGGGGCATCGTGGCGCTGGCCGAGGCGCTGCCGCTCGGGTTCAAGGCCCTGACGTGGTCGGCGCAGCACGGGCTGGGGCAGGCGCCCCGCACGGCGCGCTGGTGGGATCGGGCGTTCACCGTCCTCGTCCTCGCCGTCGTGCTCGTCGTCGGCTCGGTCGTGCCGGCGTGGCTGGCGATCGAGCTGGCCCAGCAGGTCGGCTTCACCTTCCTGGCGCCGTTCATCGAGACGGCCATCGGCATCGCCATGCTCTACGCGTACCTGCGCGTCGTCGGGAAGCTGGGCGACATCGTGCGGCTGTTCGCCAACCACGGCGCCGAGCACAAGGCCGTGAACGCGCACGAGGCCGGGTCGCCGCTGACGGTCGAGGCCGTGCAGCGGTTCTCGACGCGTCATCCGCGCTGCGGCACGTCGTTCCTGCTGGTGATCGCGGTCGTGTCGGCCGTGGTGTTCGGCGCGCTCGGCGCGCTCACCGACGGTGGCATCCTGCTGACGCGCGTGCTCGCCCTGCCGCTCATCGCCGGCATCGCCGCCGAGCTGCAGCTGCGCCTGGCCGAGATCGATGGCTCGGTCCTCTCCAAGCCCGGCATGGCCCTCCAGCGGCTCACGACGCGCGAGCCGAGCGACGAGCAGGTCGAGGTGGCGATCGTGGCGCTGGCGACCGTGCTCGCCTACGACGCGCTCCGCGCGCCGCTGCCGGCCGACGCCGAGCCCATCGAGCGCATCACCGCCTGACCTGCGAGCTCGACCGTCAGACGTCGAGCGTGAGCCGGACGGTGATGACGTCGCCGAGCTCGATGCGCTCGGCGCGGCGGACGGCGGTCTTGAGGGGAACGACGTAGCGGCCGTCCTTGGGCCACAGCGACGTGGTGAAGCGGGTCGAGCCGATCCGGCCGGTCACGGGGATCATCCCCCAGCCGTAGGACACGGCGGGCGAGACGGCTTCGATCGCCGCCGACTCCTCGTCGGGCACCCACACGAAGTGGTGTGGCGCCGGGCCGCGCCACTCCCACACCTCGCCGGTGAGCTCGACGTCCATGCTCAGTCCAGTCGCACGCCGACGAGGAGGCCGGACGTCGCCCACGGCGTGAGCGGGTCGGGCGCCCGCCAGCCCTGGTAGCGGGCGGCGAGCGCCTGGCGAGGCTCGAGCGCCTCCTGCGGCTCGAAGAACGCGGCGCCGGTGAGCACGTCGTCGTCGATCTCGATCGCCGCCCGCGGGTCGGCTCGCAGGTTCTGCACCCAGTCGGCGGCGTTCCGCCCACCCGAGATGAACCACACGACGTCGTCGATTCGTCGGTACCAGATCTCGATCCGGTGCGGCTTCCCCGTGACCCGACCAGTCGTGGTCAGGTACGCGTACTCGGGGTCGTCGCTCACGCCACCAGTCTCGCGAACCACGGCACGCACACCTCGAGCTGCGCCAGCTGGAACGGGCGCACGCGAGGTGCGTCGGGGATCGCCGGCAACGGCGCCCGGTTGGCGAAGTAACCGAGCACGAGGGGCTCAGGTGACGCGTCGAGCACGTGGGGGCAGAACGGGCGAGGCCCGATGGCCTCGTACGCCGCGATCTCGCGCAGCGCCGGCGTGTACCCACCCGCTTCGGGGATGTCCGCGAGCTCGACGATGTCCATCGCAGATTCTCGTCGCACCCAGCGGCGCGATGCGCCGTCGTTTACGACGAGATCTTGCAGAGTGGCAGCAGGTGCCGGCCGACGCGCTCGGCCTCCTCGTCGTGGCGGTAGCCGGAGAGGATGAACGTGTCGATGCCACCGTCGACGTACTCGTCGAGCGCACGCTTGATCGACGGCCCTGACCCGACCAGCGCCACCGACGCGCCGATGCGGGCGCGGGCGAAGCCGTTCCAGAGCACCTCGGTCAGCCAGTCGCCGCCGGACTGCTGCCACAGCTCGTTCTGGCGCGACTGGCCGACGGAGTCGGTGCGGTCGGCGTGCGCCCGCAGTCGCTCCCGGAACCCCTCGTCGATGTGGCCGACGATGTCCTCGGCGTCGCGCCGGGCCTCATCGTCGGTCTCCCGGCACACGATCTGGAACCGGGTGCCGACCTCGATGGTGCGCCCGAGGTCGGCGGCCAGCTTCTTGGCCTGCGCGGCGCGCTCGGCCATGCGCTCCACCGGCTCACCCCACATCAGGTAGACGTCGGCGTACTTGGCCGCCGTCTGCATGGCGAGCTCCGACGACCCGCCCAGGTAGATCTTCGGGTGCGGCTGCTGCACCGGCTGCTGCTGGATGCCACCGCCCCGCACCGAGAAGAACTCGCCGTCGTGGTCCCACCGCCGCTCGTGCCACGAGCGCAGCACGACCTCGAGGAACTCATCGGTCCGCCGGTAGCGCGCGTCATGGTCGACCCCGACGTCGCCGTCGGTCTCCAGCTCGTGGGGGTGGCCGCCGGTCACCACGTTCAGCAGGAGGCGGCCCCCGGACAGCTGATCCAGGGTCGACGCCATCCGGGCCGCCACCGGCGGGGCCACGAAGCCGGGCCGGAAGGCCACCAGGTACCGGAGGCGCTCGGTGACCTGGGCCAGCGTCGAGGCCACCATCCACGCGTCCAGGCACCCCTCACCGGTCGGCACCAGCATCCCCTCGAACCCGGCGTCCTCGGCCGCCCTGGCCACCCGGGTCAGGTGCTCCAGCGAGGGCGCCACGAGGGTGTCGGGGTCTCCGAGGCGGGCCTGGTCGGGGAAGGTGGGGACGAACCAGAAGAGGTGCATGGGCGCCCGGGGACGCTACGGCGGCCCGGGGCTGGGCGTCCGCGCGCAATACCACTATCCTCGTAGGGGAAATGGCTGTCACCGATCTCGACCTGGGGAAGTACAAGCTCGGCTGGGCTGACGAGGAGGCCTACGTCTTCAAGCCCAAGCGGGGGCTGGACGAGGCGAT